>DATMQX010000083.1:0-36299 GCA_035567055.1 Solirubrobacteraceae bacterium | reverse complement strand
CGTGGTGATGGAGACGCTGCTCACCGTCGGGCTCGTGAGCACGATCCTGGGGACGGCGTCGAGGTCGCAGAACGTCGGTCCGCTCTCGGCGGTCGCCGTCGGCGGCTACATCGTCCTGGCGGGGCTGTGGGCGGGACCGATCACCGGCGCCTCGATGAACCCGGCCCGCTCGTTCGGGCCGGCGCTCGTCCTCGGCGACTTCGCGCACTACTGGATCTATGTGGTCGGCCCGCTCTCAGGCGCGCTGCTCGCGGTGGGACTAGCGTTCATCCTGCGCGGTCGGGGCGGCGACTATCACTCAGCCGCCGCGGCACAGGGAACCGTCGGTCAGGAACCGCCGTCCGCGGCCACGTAGCGCTCGGGACGTGCCACCTCGCGCGATGAGCCGCCGCCGAGCGCCGTGGGGCGGCCCCAGAGATACGTCGTCACGCATCCGAGAGCGAAGACGGCGACGACGAGCAGCACGGGACCCGAGTCCTCGACGAGGGCGCCCACGACACCAGCCGTGAGCCCCCCGGCGAGCGCCGCCAGCCATGCCGGATCCGAGGCGACCGGCACCAGCAGGCGCTCGCGTAGGCGCACGCCGACCACCGCATAGAGCAGGGCGAGCGCCGTGGCGGCAGGCATCGCGTGGTTCCTCAGCTCGTCCCAGGCGGCCGTGTAGCGGCGGACGATCACATCGCGCACGTCGCCGGCGGAGCGCGCATGCAGGACGCTGCCCGTGAAGTGCCCCGTGCCGTGAGCGGTCAGGAGGTCGAGCACGGCGAGCACCGCCAGCCCCAGGAGCGGGCTGACCAGCACGATCAGCATCCGCCTGCGGGTGAGACCGCGACCGTCCGCGGGCAGGCGGGCGACGATCACGCTCGCGACGGCGAAGCCCGCGACGACGAGGATCACGCCTCCGACCCCGGCGCCGATCCGGGCCGAGCCCTCCACGACCGCGAGCAGCACGCCGGCGAGCGCCATCGTGGCGACCGCTCGCCTACCGCGCACGGCCGGATACAGCGCGGCAGCGACGGCTGCGAGGACGAGCACCGCGAGGCCGGACTTCAGCTCGTTGCCGATGCCGTAGAAGCGCGCCCCGAGCGCCGGATTGGGCCCGAGCAGAGCACGCATCAGCAGCTGCGTCCCGGCGAGCGCGTCGAGAACCAGGACGATGACCGTGACCGCCGCGGGTGCGATCAGCGCGCGGGGCCACGGCAGCAGTCGGTCGGTCAGGGCGCCGAGCAACAGACAGCCTGCGGTGATGATCGCGTACTCGCTCGCAGCGCCAGGCTCGAGCGCGGCGGGCAGCAGCACGACCAGCGGCGCCCACAGAACCCCGAGGGCGCCAGTGCGCATCGCCAGCGCTCGGGCGCGGGGCCACGGCGCGGACAGCGCGAGCAGCAGAGCCCATGCCGTCAGCAGGCACGCCAACGCCTTCAGGCGCCGCCCGCCGATCACCCGCAGGCGGCTCATCAGCGCTCGCAGGCTGCCGGAGTGGAGCCTCCCGTCCGTTTCGGTCGCTGCTCCCCGCACGCCAGCCGGGATCGGCCGCACCCCGAGCCGATCGAAGATCGTCGGCGCGATGTCCATCGACGCGATCAGTCCGTGCTCCCGGGTAGTGCGCGAGGTGAGCTCGCGCCCGCCTCCACCGGCGAGCCCCGCGACGGCCGTCCACAGCAGCTCCCCGCCGCGGCCGTCGGCCGCCCGCTGCAGCGCGATCAGCAACTCTCCCGGCGCGCGGCGTTCGGCGAGCTCGCGCAGGTCGGCTCTACCTTCTGGGCCGACTGGAAGATCCGCGACGACGAAGCGCTCCGCGCGCCGCAGCGCCGCGATCCGCGCAAGCAGCGATTCGGGCGGGCCGAGCGACACCGCCGCGACGTGACCTTCGCGGTCGGCGGCGACGGCCCCGTCGGTCGTGTCGGCTCCGGCGATTCCGGCGTAGCCGGCGGCGCCACCGTCGATCCATGTCGCCAGGAGCCCGGGGCGCAGCAGTTGGGGGGCATCTTCCGCCCGCCGGCGCGCGGCCCGCCAGCCGTCGACGACGGCTCCTGCGCCGAGGAGCTTCAGCGAGAGCGCGGGCGGGCGGGAGCTCGAGTAGGCCGAGGACGCGACTCGCGCGCCCTGGCTGATGTCGAGCACGAGCTGCGCCGTCGTGTAGCGGCCCTGGGCGGCGGACATGATGCCGACCGAGAAGCCCCTGACGGCCGCGAGCTGCGCCTCGAAGCTCGCCTGCGCCGAGCCTCCGTGGCCGCCGCTCGCCGGTGCGGCGCCGGACGGCAGGAAGACGAGCAATGCGCTGGCGCCCGGGCCCCCGGTGGCGGACGAGGCCTTCGCGGGCCCTCCGGCCGCCAGCAAGGTGCAGAGCAGGAGCGCGAGGACCGCCCCCCGCCGGACTGGGCTCAGCCCTCCGCTCCCTCGGTCTTGCGATCGGCTGTCGAGCGGCACGCTGGCCCAGGCATGGCGCGATTGTGTCAGTTGACGCTCGGGTCGGGCGGCATCCGGGCGATCAGCGCGTAGCTTCCGCCCTTACGCGTCAGAACCGCGCTCCACAGCTCCTCGGGTACGTCTGTGAAGACGTCTTCGGGCAGAGCCGCATGCGCGATCCAGTCGCCCTGCTCGATCTCGGCGTCGAGCTGGCCCTCGCCCCAGCCGGCGTAGCCGGCGAACACGCGGCCGCGGCCGGTTGCCTCGAGCAGCTCCTCGATGCCCGCGTCCGGGGCGGGAAAGCCGATGCGTCCGAGCACCAGCAGGCCGGCGGGAGAGGGGTCGAGGAACTCTGCAAGGAACACGACCGAGGTCGGCTGTACCGGTCCGCCGACATAGACCCGCTCGGCGTCGCTGACCGCCTGCTCGAGTTGCGGCACCGCCTCGCTCACCGTCACGGACGAGGGGCGGTTGAGCACGAGGCCCATCGCGCCCTCGTCGCTGTGAAGGCTGACGAGGACGACCGTGCGCGTGAAGTTGGGGTCCTGCAACGCCGGGGATGCAAGCAGGAGCTGGCCGGCGAGGGATTCCGCCATGGTGAGCCCAGGCTACCGTTCAGCGACCCACGAGGATCAGCACGATCAGCAGCAGTCCGCCGATCGCAGCGAGGGCGCTCATCACCCCCAGTATCCGCTCGTCGGCCCTCTGGTAGCGGTCCTCCGAGATCGCCGTGTCGACCTCGCGGCTGCGCTTGCGCCCGTACGCGATCACGAGGATGCCGATCAGGGCGAAGAGCACGCCTACGACGCTGTAGAGGTCCTGCGGCCCGCCGGCCACCGCGGGCACCAGCCGGCCCGCGCCGATGCTCACCGCGAAAGCGGTCAGGCCGGTGCGCCACCACGCGAGGTACGTGCGCTCGTTGGCGAGCCTCGTGCGTCGTGTCGCGTCGCCGTGCTCGTCGAAGCGGCCGCCGCCAGGCGGCTCGTCGTCGTGGCCGCGCTGGCTCATCGCGTGAACAGCTCGAGCGTCCCGACGAGCTGATGGTCGTTGGCGTTGCCCTCGGGCTCCACGACGTGCCCGTCGACGACGATCGGGCTGTTCCAGTGGCCGGAGGAGCCAGCGAGCTTGGCGATCGGTCGCGAGGAGCCGGGTCTGTAGACGTAGATCCCTCCAGCTGAGAGGTCGTAGACGTACAGCAGTCCGCCGGCCATCACCGGGCTCGTCCCGGGCTTTGAGTTCTGCCACGCCCTCAGGAGGCGCCCACCTCGCAGCACGTAGGCGGCTGTCCCGTTTTCGTCGGCCACGAACACCGTCGTCGACGTCCCCCGCCGCCAGACAGCCGGCGCGCTGAACAGTTCTCCTCCGCCGGGAATGCCGAGCCGCTGTACTTCTCCGCCGAGGCGGTGATGACGGCCGACCCCCCCGGCCGGCGGGTGGCCGTCGAGCCGCGAGAGCGCGAGCACCCGCATGATCCCATCCTTGCCGGCGATCACGACGCGGTCGCCACCGAGCACCGCGGGCGCGCTCGAGCCCAGATCTGTGTCGGTGTTGTTCAGGTGTTCCTGGTCGACCGGTGTGAACGACTGGCGCAGGCCGAGGGAGGGGAACGTGAGCTCGAGCACGCTGTCGCCGAAGTTCGTGACGCCGTTCCAGGGGCCGTTGCCCGTGGCGATAAGGATCCGCCCGCCGCCCGGCTCGATCACGGGTCCGCTCCGCGAGAGGATCGCCGAGTCGCTCGCGCGGCAGCTGCTCGGAGCGATCATCTGACGGCGGTCCGCGCAGAGCGTGTTGAACACGCTCCGGATGCGGCCGCTCGAGCGGTCGATCAGGACGACGTGGCCCTGATAGGGCGGAGCGTCTCCGAAGTAGCCTCCGGTGGTGGCGACGACGTCCGCTCCGTCGATGTTCAGGGCCGCCGCGAGCTTCTCGTGGCCGGCGTCCCGAGTGACGCTGACGGGCCATGATCCCGAGCGGTCCTCGCTGCCGTCGCTCAGAGAGAGCTTGTGGATCAGGCCGTTCGGCGAGGCCGCGTAGACGAACCGACGGCCGGGATCGGCCAGCGGGCTGGTCGTGGTGATCTGCGAGCTTCCGGCCCATCCACGGTAGCCCGGAGGGGTGAACGTCCACATCACCCGCCCGCTGTCAGCGTCGATCGCGACCGTCTTGCCGTAGGTGGTCGTCACGACGGTGACGTTGTGCGAGGCCCCGGCGACGAGCGCGGCATGAAGGTAGATCGGCGAGGAGTCGACCGTGCCGCCGACCGCCACCGTCGTCCGTCGCAGGCGTGTCACGTTCGCGGCGGTGATGCCGGTCGCGCGTTCGCTGCTATCGCTGCGCTGCGCGTCCAGGCCGAACTCCGGCCAGTCGAGCAGCTGCTGCGCACTGCTCACCGCCGGGACGGGGATCGCCGATTCGCGCGCGGTCGGCGTCGAGACCTGTGCGGGAGCATTGCTCCCGCACGCGCCGACGAGCACGCATGCGACACAGGCGAGCGCCAAACGCGTGGGGTGGCGGGCGCCCATGTCCGATTTCTAGCACGCTGCCCCGAGCGCCTCGCCGCCGCTGGCTATGCTGGACCGCAGCCGCACGCCTTGGCATCCAACCTGACAGGAAAGTGAGCGAGCATGGCCAAGACTCCGCAGGTCGGCGAAGAGGCGCCTGACTTCACGCTTCCCGGAACCGACGGCAGCTTCCGCCTGTCCGACCATCGCGGAGAGCGGGTCGTGCTGCTGTTCTATCCCGGTGACAACACGATGGTCTGCACGAAACAGTTCTGCTCCTACCGCGATCGGGCCGAGGACTTCGCGTCGCTGAATGCCACGGTCGTGGGGATCTCGTCGCAGGATCTCGAGTCGCACGAGGGGTTCGCAGGCAAGTACTCGCTCAATGTGCCGCTTCTAGCGGACGTGGACAACGCAGTTGCAAAGGCGTACAGCGCGCATTCGGCGCGCCTGGGCACCAAGCGCGCGGTGATCGTGATCGACGAGCAGGGGATCGTCCGCCACCGCCACGATCACCTGCTCGGGCTCGACTACCAGTCTGTGGACGATCTGAAGGCGGCGCTGGACGCGCTGCCCAGCACGGTCTAGCCCGGGACGGCCCGCGACGGGCGCCGAGCAGGCGTCGCCGTCGATCGCGATCCGCTCGACGAGCTCAGGGGAGCGCTCGACCGCTACCCGCCGTGGCCACCCGGTAGGCGGTCGCGGGGCCGGCGGGCTCGGGCATCTGCGGCCGCGATCGATCGTGCTCGCCCGACGGCCGCTCGGTGGCCGCCCGCGCGGCATACAGCTCGGCGAGCTCCCGCTGCACGCTGCGCGGCTCCTCGCCGGGACCCGGCTTGCGCCGCGTCCAGACGCCATCGCCGTCGAGGTCCCACGAGCTCTGGTTGTCGGTGAAACAGCGATCGAGCGTGTCGAGCAGCTCCGCCCGCAGGTCCTCGGCCTCGATCGGCACGGCCAGCTCGACGCGGTGGTCGAGGTTTCGTGGCATGAGGTCGGCGGATGCGATGTAGACGCTGTGCTCGCCCCGGCGCTCGAACGCGTACACGCGAGAGTGCTCCAGCAGCCGCCCGACGATCGATACGACACGGATGTTCTCTGAGATCCCCTCGATCCCCGGACGCAGGCAGCAGATACCGCGGACGTTGAGGTCCACCCTGACGCCGGCCTGCGAGGCTCGGTAGAGGGCGCGGATGCAGCGCCCGTCGACGAGCGAGTTCATCTTCATGGCGATTCGCGCCGGCGAGTCCTCGGAGTGCTCGGCGATCGTTCGCTCGATCTCGTCGATGATGCCCTCGCGCAGATGGTTGGGCGCAATCAGCACCTTGCGGTAGCGCAGTGGACGGCCGAAGCCGGTGAGGTAGTTGAACATGTCGGCCACGTCGGCTCCGATCTGCTCGTCGGTGGTGAACAGGCCGAAGTCGGTGTACAGGCGCGCGGTCGCAGAGTGGTAGTTGCCGGTGCCGATGTGCACGTAGTTGCGCACGCCATCGCCCTCACGTCGTACCACCAGCACGCACTTGGCGTGGGTCTTCAGCGCTGGCTGGCCGTAGACCACGTGCACGCCCGCCTCCTCGAGGGCCTTCGCCCAGTGGATGTTCATGCGCTCGTCGAAGCGCGCCTGCAGCTCGACGAGCGCCACCGCCTGCTTGCCGCGTTCGGTGGCGTCGATCAGCGCGGGCACCAGCGGCGAGTCGTCGCTCGTGCGGTAGACGGTCTGCTTGATCGCAAGCACGTTCGGGTCGGCCACCGCCTGCTCGACGAAGCGCTCGACCGAGGTGGCGAAGGACACGTAAGGGTGGTGCACCAGCAGGTCGCCTTCGCGCATCGCGCCGAGCACGTCGGGGCGCTCGCCCTCGTGGCGCAGCAGCCGGGGGTGCGTGATCCCCACGACCGGCTCGTCGCGGAGCTCCGAGTGACCGGGCAGTTTGACGATCTGCCACAGCGCTCCCATGTCGAGCAGGCCGTCCACCGGATAGACCTCCTCCTCCTCGACCCCGAGCAGTCCTGCCAGCTCCTCGCGCAGCTGCTTTGAGCAGTGGGCGCCCACCTCGACGCGCACGACCTCGCCGAAGCGCCGCCTGCGCAGCTCGTCCTCGACCGCCTGCAGCAGGTCGGCGGCATCGTCGGATACCTCCAGGTCGGCGTCTCGCGTGACCCTGAAGACGTCGTAGTCGGCGATCTCCATGCCGGGGAAAAGCGCGTCGAGGTGGTGCGCGATCACATCCTCCAGCGCCACCAGCAACGTCGGCTCGGGAGCCGGTGCGCGCAACGTCACGAAGCGCGGCAGGATTTCCGTGGGGACCTTGACGCGCGCGAACACGGTTTGCTCGGTGACGGGGTCACGCACGAGCACGGCGAGGCTGAGCGAGAGGTTGGAGATGTAGGGAAACGGACGGCCCGGTGCGACCGCCAGCGGCGTGAGCGCCGGGAAGATCGTCTTCTGGAAATGCCGCGCGAGTTCGGCACGCCGCTCCGAGTCGAGCTCATCGACGCCCACGATGCTGATGCCGTGCTCGGCGAGCGCGGGGCGAAGCTGCCCTTCGAAGGCGCCGGTCAGCCGCGTGCTCTGCGCGAGCACCTTCTCGCGGATCAGCGCGATCGTCTCGGAGGGACTGCGGCCGTCCTGGCTGGGATTCTCCACGCCGGCGTCGATCTGGTCCCGCAGCCCGGCGACGCGCACCATGTAGAACTCATCGAGGTTGGTCGTGTAGATCGCGCAGAACTTGACCCGCTCGAGCAGTAGTAGTCGCTCCTCCTCGGCGAGCTGGAGCACCCGGTCGTTGAAGTCCAGCCAGGAGAGCTCCCGATTCAGGTAGAGCGCCGGGTTGACGGCGCCCTCGGTGACGGCGACGGCGGCGGCATCGGCGGCGGGGGCGGCGGCGGGGGCGGGGGCGGCCGCGAGGTCCTTCTCGATCTGTCTGGGAATGCCCGCCATAGGACTTCCAAGGTACACCCTGCGCGCAAGACGGTAAGGTGAAAGCCGAGGGGAGATGGGTCGTCAGCTCTGGCTACTACGTCACGCCGAGGCCGAGCCCCATGGCACGCGCCAGGATGCCGAGCGCCGCTTGACCGAGCGGGGCGAGCGCCAGGCAAGGGCCGCCGGAATCGCGCTCGCACGGATCGGCGTCAAGTTCGATGCGGTCCTGTTCAGCCCGAAGGTCCGGGCGCGCCAGACGGCGGAGCTGGCTGCCGAGGGATGGAGCGCTCAGCAACGAAAGCGCCTTCGGGAGCACGCGCCCCTGTCGAGCGGTTTCGACGCGCAGCAGGCGCTCGAGGCGCTGGCTGGCATCGATGCGGACGGCTGCCTGCTGCTCGTGGGTCACGAGCCGGATCTGTCGCGCGTCGCAGGCGATCTGACGGGGGTCCGCCTGGACCTGAAGAAGGGCGGTGTCGCCGCGGTGCGGCTAGAGGGTTCCGGCGGGGAGCTCGTGATCCTCACGCGGCCCCGCGAGCTTGTTCTGATCGCTGGTGTCCCAGCCGGCGGGGAGTGAGGAGGGCACGTCGTTCGGGTCAACGACCTCGAGCGATTCGGCGGCGAACCGGTAGCCGATGCCGAAGTGCGTGTGGATGTAGCGCCAGCGTGGGGAGGCCTTCTCGAGCTTCTGGCGCAGCTTGCGCACGAACACGTCGACCGAGCGGTCGCCTCGCACCATCGTGTAGCCCCATAGCCGCGAGTAGATCTCCTCGCGCTCGAGCACCCTGCCCTCGGCGGCGGCCAGCAGCTCGATGAGCTCGAACTCACGGCGCGTCAGATCGATGCTCTGCTCTCCGACGAACGCCTGGAAACGATCCGAGCGGATCTCCACCTCGCCGGCGACGATGGGCTTGACCTCCGCTCTGGTGGCGCTGCGGCGCCGGCGGCGCACGACGCTCTGCACCCGGGCGATCACTTCCTCGGGGTGGCAGGGCTTGGTGATCCAGTCGTCGGCTCCGAGCCGCAGCCCACGCACGCGCTGGGCGACCGTGGAAGGGCCGGTACAGATCACGATGCCGAGCTCCGGCAGCGCGTCGCACAGCCGCTCGAGCCAGGACCATGCCTGCGGTCCGAGGACGGCGAGGTCGACGACCAGCGCGCTCAATCTCATCGAGACGACCGCATCGGTGGGCACCGGGCTGGCGAGCACCCGATGCTCCCAGCCGAGACGGTCCAGGCGCTTGCTCAGAACCTGGATGAAGCCGCTGTCGCGGTCGAGGACGGCTATGCGGAGCGACGTCGAGGCTGAGGGCGCACGGTCGGCGCTCATGGACGACGCCCCCCGGTCCTCAGCGCGCACGCTTGCCGTCATCGCGCGGCAGTCTAGGTGATCGCGGCGACGCCCGTCGGCTCTGCAGGACGACCGTCACAGCTTGTTAACACTGTGAAAAGACGATGTTCGCAATTTGCGGGAAAGCTCAGGGTTCCCAGAAGGGTTCCGGCGGCGGTATCGACCCGGGCTTACGGCGGGCGCCCATCGGGTGCGAGGAGTCGGAAAACTCGCGGAACAGGCCGGTGACGACGAACGCGACCTGCTCGCCGATGTCCACCGCGTTGTCGCCGATGCGCTCGAGCGCGCGCGCGACGAGGATCATGTGCATCGCCCACTCGCGTGTGTCGGGGTCGTCGCCGATCTCGATCGCGGTGCGGAAGATCTCGCGGTTGAGGCGGTTGATCTCGCGGTCCTGGCGCACGAGGTCCTCCGCCAGGTCGGCGTCACGCCCGGCGAACGCGGCCTTGGCCTGCACGACCTCCGAGCGCGCGAACGCGCCCATCTTCGCGAGCGCCTCGAGCACCTCGGTGCGTACGGGCGGCTCGTGCCCGGAGAGCGGGATCAGCTTGGCGATGTTCACGCACTGGTCGCCCATGCGCTCGATGTGCTTGATCATGTGAAGCAGCGCCGCCACCAGCCGCAGGTCTCCCGCGACGGGCGCCTGGAGCGCGAGCAGCGAGAGAATGCCCTGGTGCACCTCCAGGTAGCGCCCGTCGACGCGATCGTCGTCCGCGATCACCATCTGGGCCAGCTCGACGTCCTGATGGCTGAGCGCCTCGAGCACGCGGTCGAGCTGCTCGACGATCAGGTCGAGGCCTCCGAGGGCGTGGACCTCGAGCTCGCTCAGCTGCTGCTGGAAGTGCGCGCGCCCCGGCTGCGCGGCTGTCGGCGCGGGGGTGCTGCTCCCCTCCCCGGCTTCGCCCCCGGGGCTGTCCTCGCTAGCCGAACTTTCCGGTGACATATTCCTCGGTTCGCGGATCGTTGGGTTTCGTGAAGATTTCGTGGGTGGGGCCCACCTCGACGAGCCGCCCGTCGAGCAGGAAGGCGGTCCGGTCGGCCACGCGCGCCGCCTGCTGCATGTTGTGGGTGACGATCACGATCGTCACCCGTAGCTTGAGCTGATCGATCAGCTCCTCGATTCTGAGCGTCGCGATCGGGTCGAGCGCCGAGCACGGCTCGTCCATCAGGATGACGTCGGGGTCGACGGCGAGCGAACGTGCGATGCAGAGGCGCTGCTGCTGGCCGCCCGAGAGGCTGGCCCCCGGTTGGTCGAGACGATCGGCGACCTCCTCCCAGAGGCCGGCGCTGCGCAGCGCGGACTCGACCGTCTGGCGCAGATCCCCCCTGCGCCTCGACGTCAGGCGCGGCCCGGCGGCCACGTTGTCGAAGATCGACATCGTCGGGAACGGGTTGGGCTTCTGGAAGACCATGCCGATCGCGCGGCGCACCGCCACGACGTCCACCGAGGGGTCGTACACGTCGAGGTCGTCGAGCATCACCCTTCCCTGCGCGCGTGCTCCCGGGATCTCCTCGTGCATGCGGTTGATACAGCGGATCATCGTCGACTTGCCGCAGCCCGACGGCCCGATGATCGCCGTGACCTCGTTGGCGTGAAACTGCAGGTCCAGGCCCTTGACCGCTTCGTTCCGGCCGTAGAAGGCGCGAAGCTCCTCGAGCGCGATGCTCAGCCCGGGGGTCTGCTCGGCGGCACGCGCAGTGGCCCCATTCGGGGAGGGTGCCCGTACCTCGGAGTCCGATCGCGCGGCGATGCGCGGCGCTCCGGGCCGGGAGTCCCCCTCCGCTGCCCCAGCAGGCGGCTCGCCGATCTCCGAGGAGCTCTCATGCTCTCGGTCAGTCACCTCTGGACCGGATCCTTCGACCGTCATCCGAGGCGGCTCCTGCGAGAGGCGAGGCGGGCGATGACATTGAGTAGCAAAATGATAGAGACGAGCGTGAGCGCTGCTCCCCAGGCCCGGTGTTCGACGGAGGTGGTCGGCGAGATGACGTCGTTGTAGATTTGCACCGGCAGCGAGTTCGTGAACTGGCCGAGGTTGAAGTTCGTCTTGAGCGTCGCCCCTGCGGTGAAGAGCAGCGGCGCGGTCTCCCCGGCGGCGCGGGCGACGGCGAGGAGCACTCCCGTGAGCATGCCGGGTAGCGCCGTGGGCAGCACCACGCTGAATATGACGCGCCAGCGGGGCGCGCCGAGCGCCAGTGCCGACTCTCGCAATCCGCTCGGAACGAGTAGCAGGATGACCTCCGCCGAGCGGATCACGACGGGGAGCATCAGCAGGGCGAGCGCGCACGAGCCCTTGTATCCGGCATAGGTGCTGCCCGTGCCGACGACGAGCACGATGAATATGAACAGGCCGAAGACGATCGAGGGGACGCCGGTGAGCACGTCGACCGCGAAGCGGACGACGCTCGCGAAGCGGCTGCTGCGTCCGTACTCGACGAGCCAGATGGCGACGCAGATCCCGATCGGGATCGAGATCGCCGAGGCAAGGGCGACGATCTCGAGCGTCCCCAGGATCGCGCTCTTGATCCCGCCGATGTTCGAGTTCTTGAAGAACGTGTTGCCTGTCGGGTCGGTCGTGAAGAAGCTCGTGCTCCAGGACCCGAGCCCCTTGCGCAGCAGGTAGTAGATGATCAGGACCAGCGGGATCAGCGCGAGGAGGGTCGCGGCGAGTATCGCCGCGCGGGCCAAGAGGTCCTTGCGCCTGCGGGCAGGGCTGACGGCAAAGCGCGACAGCGGCTGGGTGGATGCGCCGTGCGCGCTCATGCCCCCGCCACCGTCTCGGCGAGCCGGGCGCCCGCCTCGCCACCGCCGTCGCCCGTGCCCTGAGCCATGCGGCCGCGCGCCGCCCGTAACACGAGCCCGCGAGCGACGCCGTTGACGAGCAGCGTGAGCACGAACAGGACGAGCCCGGCGGCGAACAGGGCGTTGCGGTGCAGCCCCTGGGCCTCGCCGAACTCGTTGGCGATCACGGCCGCGAGGCTGTAGCCCTGTTCGAAGAGGTGGCTGCTCAGTTTCGGCGCATTGCCGATCAGGATCGTGACCGCGATCGTCTCCCCGATCGCGCGGCCCAGTCCGAGCATCGCCCCGCCAACAATCCCCGAGCGCGAGAACGGCAGCACGGCCGTTCGGATCATCTCCCAGCGCGTCGCGCCGAGTCCGAGGGCGGCTTCCTTGTGGTCGGCGGGCACCGTCGCCATCACCTCGCGGCTGATCGCGCTGACGATCGGCAGGATCATGATCGCCAGGACGAGCCCCGTGATGAAGTAGTTCGGGATCGTCACGAGCCCTCCGCCGATGAAGGGAACGAACGACAGCTTGTTGGCAACCCACTGCTCCGCCGGCTGCAGCTTGGGTGCCAGGAAGAAGATGCCCCACAGGCCATAGACGACCGAGGGCACCGCGGCGAGCAGCTCGACGAGCAGCGTCAGCGGCGTGCGCAGGCGCACAGGGCAGAGCTCGGTGGCGTAGACAGCCGCCGCGACGGCGACGGGCACTCCGATCAGCAACGCGAGTGCGGACGTGATCAGTGTCCCCACAAGAAGCGGCAGCGCGCCGAACTGTTCGGCGTTCACGTTCCATTCGCTGCCGAAGGTGAAGCCGAAGACGCCGAACCTTTCGAAGGCGGGGGCGGCCTCGCCCACGAGCCGGACGAAGAAGTAGGCGATCAGCGCCAGGATCGCCCCGGCAAGAGCCGTCAGGCCATAGCGCAGAGCCCGGTCAGGGAGACGCGCCAGCGGCGAGCGCCCGAGAACCGAGCGCCCGCCGCCGGGAACTGATGCAGCCTCCACGGCTCCCTATCTACCGCATTGGAGGCCGCTATGCCCGACCGTCAGGTCAGCCGCCGATCGACGATCCGTTGCACTGCAGGCCGGCGGCGGCCGCCTTTGACTTTTCGAGGATCGCCGCGGGCAGTTGGGCGTAGTCGGCCTGGCCGAGGATCGACTGGCCTTCGCCGAGCCCGTAGGCGAGGAACTTCCCCAGGCCCTTGGCTGCCGCTTCGCCGCCGGGCACTCCGGCCTTGCAGAGGTCCTGGTTGACCATGATGAACGTCTGCGAGGTGATCGGATAGGCCTTCGGCGAGCTCGGGTTTTTGATTTTGATGCCGAGGTTGGCAGGCACGGTGACGCCTTCACCGGCAGCCGTGGTCGATTCGAGCGTCGGCGAGACGAAGTTGCCAGCCTTGTTCTTGACCGCTGCGTAGGTGAATTTGTGCTGCAGTGCGTAGGCCTGCTCGACGTAGCCCACGGCGCCGACGGTCTGCGCGACCGATCCGGCGACGCCGGCGTTGCCCTTGGCGCCGGTCCCGGTCGGCCACGGCACGGTCTTGCCTTCACCGACCTTGCTCTTGAATTCGGGGTTGACCGCGGCCAGGAAGCCCGTGAAGCCCGCCGTCGTCCCGGAGGAGTCCGAGCGGTGGATGACCGTGATCGCGGTGCTGGGAAGCGTGAGGCCGGGGTTCAGGGCCTTGATCTCCGCGGCGTTCCATGTTTTGACGTTGCCGAGGAAGATGTCGCCGAGGGTCTTTCCGTCGAGCTTCATGCCGGTGGGGACCCCGGGCAGGTTGTAGGAGACCGTGATCGCGCCCAGGAACATCGGGATCTGCACGGCGGGGCTGCCGTTCTTGCCAATCGCGGCTTCGTCGGCCGGCTTCAGCGGCGGGTCGCTGGCGCCGAAGTCCACGGTCTTGCTCGCGATCGCCGTGATGCCCGCGCCGGAGCCGACGGCCTGGTAGTTGACGGTCAGACCCGGCAATGAGGAGGCCCACTGCTGGTAGACGGGTGCTGCGAAGGTCGAGCCGGCTCCGGATACGGTGGCCGAGCCACCGCTGGAGGCGCTCGTTCCGCTCGAGCTGCTGGAGGATTTGGAGCTGCCGCATGCGGCGAGGCCAAATGCGAGCACCGCGCAGCTTGCGAGCGCGCCCATCTTGTTGTTGATCACTACTTCTCCTCTGGCTGGGATTGTCGGTTAGAGGCGTCCAGGGCCCTCGGCCCTGCGCCTGACGGCATACCAGGGGAAAGTCTCGTCAACCGCCGGCGGCCTCCATGTGAACATCTCGTGAAAGCTCGGGCTGGAATCTGTAGCCAAATCCGGGATGCGTGTGGATGAAGCGGCGGTCGGGGAGCGCCGACTCGAGCTTGCTGCGCAGCTTGCTCACGTAGACGTCCACCGAGCGATCGCCGAGCCGCAGCTCGCTTCCCCATACGGTTCCGTAGAGCTCCTCGCGCGTGATGATCGCGCCGACTCGCCTCGCCATCGCCACCAGCAGTTCGAACTCGCGCACCGAGAGCGTCAGCGCGCGGCCCGTCGCGAGCACCAGCCCCTCGTCGGGCCTGATCTCAAGCTCGCCGGCATAGAGGATGCCCTGCAGGTCCGTGCTCTCAGGGTGGACTGCCACGACGCGGAAGCGTCTCAGCCACGACCGGCAAAGGCGTTGCAAACTCGTGATCTAGTCGTGAAAAATCCGTGAAAGGCGACGGTCGTGCGGCGGCGCAGAATACTCTGCCCGGATGAGTTTTCTGAGCCGCCCCGTCGACAGCACGCTGATGGGCCTCGTCGAGGAGTCCGGGCGCAACGTCCAGCGCTCCGGCCTGCTGCTTCGCGATCTGCTCACCGACTACCCGGAGCGGAGCACGCTGGCTCAGGACCTGAAGGTATGCGAGCAGGAAGGCGATCGGATCACGCACGACATCATCCACCGCCTGGCCGGCCGCGGGCGGGTGCGTGCCCCGTTCGACGCCAGCGACGGCTACGCCCTGGCGACGGCCCTCGACGACATCGTCGACCACTCCGAGCAGGCCGCCGCTCAGCTCGGCCTGTACGCGGTCGAGGCGCCGATGGAGCAGGCTGTCGACTTCACCGAGGTGCTCGTCGGCGCCGGCGAGCAGATTGCCCAGGCGCTGCGCTCCCTGCGCACCGGCACCGAGCTCGGGCCGCACCTGGTGGAGATCCATCGGCTCGAGAACGAGGGGGACCGCCTGCAGCGCGACGGCGTGGCCTCGCTGTTCGCCGGAGGGATCGACCCGATGGTGGTGATCCGCTGGAAGGACATCTTCGAGTCGCTCGAGGCCGCTGTCGACGCCTGCGAGACCGTCGCTCACGTGCTGGAGGGCATCACGCTCAGGCAGCGGCGAAGAAGGCGCTGAGGCCTGCGGCGCTTGGCGCCGGGCCCGCTAGCCCGTGCTGCTCGCAGGCGCGCTGGCGTGCAGCGTGCCGCCGTGCGGATCCCCGACGAAGAACGCCTGGAACGGCAGCGAGGCGCCGCCCGCCAGTTCGGGCAGGACTGCCCGCGCGGCCGCGATCGGACGCCCGCCGCGAACCGCCACGATGAACACGACGAGCGCGTGCTGGGCGACGTGCGAGTGGTTGGTCACGGTCCCGGCGGCGCCCAGGCCGTTGGTCGGGTCTTCGATCACGTGCAGCCCGGACACGCTCGTCTCGGGAATGGGGCCCGAGGCGGCGGAGGCTTCGCCGACACGGGCGCTGACCGCGGCCGGCGAGCCGTTGGCCGGTATCTGATCGTCGACCCACACCAGCTCGCCGTGAGCGGGGATCGACGCGACCGACACGAGCGCCGCTTCGCTCCCCGCAGCGCTGTTCTGGAACAGCTGCCTGCCAGCCGAATCGCTCACCGTGATCGCGATCGGCACGGCCCGCAGCGCGTGCGGCGAGGTGTTGCGCAGCGTGACTACCGCGGCCGCGCCTTCGCTGCCCCTGAGCAGCGTGGCGCCGAGCACCTTCACGTGGGTGCTCTGTCCCGTGAAGGTGTTGAGCTTCTGCGTGCGATGTTCGCGCGCCGCGGCGAGCTTCGCCTGGTGTTCGAGCCTCGCGCTCTTTTCCGCCGTCGTCTCACAGCCGGTGAGCGTCAGGCCCACGAGCGCGAGCACGACCCATCTCACCCGAACGCCCCGCCGACGTAGTCGCGCGTTCGCTGCTCGACCGGTCGATCGAAGACCTGCTCGCTGGGCCCGTACTCGATCAGCTCTCCGAGGTGCATGAAGGCGACGTGGTCAGCGACTCGGAAAGCCTGCTGGAGGTTGTGCGTGACGATCACGATCGCGACGCTCTCGCGCAGCCCGACGATCAGCTCCTCGATGATCGCCGTCGAGATCGGGTCGAGCGCCGAGCAGGGCTCGTCCAGCAGCAGCACCTCCGGCTCGGCCGCGAGCGCCCGCGCGATGCACAGGCGCTGCTGCTGGCCGCCGGACAGTTTCAGAGCCGAGCGGTCGAGGTCGCCCGCGACCTCGTCGTACAGACCCGCTCGTCGCAGCGCGTCGTTCACAGCGCTCTCGAGCTCGCGCGTCCGTCTGCGCCGGCGGCCGCTCTTCGGGCGCTCGGCGAGGGCGTAGGCGACGTTGTCGAAGATGCTCATCGGGAACGGATTCGGCTGCTGGAAGACCATCGAGACTCGCCGCCGGAGGTCGTTGACCTCGAGCGCGTGTATGTCCTGCCCATCGAGCGTGATGCTGCCGCTTCGCGCCGCGCCGTCGGTGATCTCGGTAAGCCTGTTGAGCGAGCGCAGAAGCGTCGTCTTGCCGGATCCCGACGCGCCGATCATTGCGAGCACCTCGCCCTGGCGCACGGGCAGGCTCACGTCGCGCACGACCCAGTTCTCGCCGTAGGCCAGCCACACCGACTCGAGGGACATCCGTTCCCGCACGTGAGCCGCCGGGCCCCTCGAGGCCCGAGCGGCGCGCGCTCCGCTCGCCGGTGATGCCCCCGACGCGCCGTTGGGCGGCGGCGCCGGGGGAGCGACATAGGGCTTCCGGTCGACGACGATCCGCCTCACCGGCGGTGGCATCAGCGGGTCCATCATTTCCAGGGGAGATATTGCAACAGAACCATGCGCAGGCGTTGGGCGCCGCTTGCCCTCCCCATCGGCCCGCCCTCGGTCAGCCGTGTCACGAGCGCGTTGAGCAGCAGCACGAGCAGCAGCAGCACGAAGGCCGCAGCGTATGCCTTCTCGTGCGAGTTCCCCTCACCGGCCGGCGAGTTGTTGAACACGTAGCTCGTGAGCGTCGAGCCGGTGCCCCGCAACGCACCCAGGACCGGCGTGCCGCCGACGGGTTCGTTCTTGAGCGTCGCGCCGAGCAGGATCGTGATGATCGCGGTGTCGCCGATGATCCTGCCCATGCCGAGCACGATCCCGCTCGCCATGCCGGGCCGGATCGAGGGCAGCAGCACTCGGCGGATCGTCGTCGCGCGGGTCTTGCCGAGCGCGTAGGAGGCCTCGCGCGTCCGGTCGGGCAGCTGCGCCAGCGACTCGCGCGTCGAGGCGAACACGAGCGGCAGCGCGAGTGCCGACATCACGATCCCGGCGTTCACGAACGACTGCCCGAGCACCCCGCCGGTCGCGGCGCGCTGGGAGAGGAAGCTGAGGAAGCCCTGCGCGAAGATCAACAGGCCGAAGATCGCGAGCACCACGCTCGGCACCCCCGCCAGCATCTCGAGCGCAGACTCGATCGCGCGCGCCAGCCACGTCGGACGGCCGTACTCCGAGAACCAGACGGCGAGGCCGACTCCCAGTGGCGCCGCGATCAGGGTTCCGATCGCCGTGACCGTCAGCGTGCCGATGATGGGGTCGCTGAAGCCGCCGCTCTGGGTCTGGTGAAGCGACGGCGCGGGCGATGTCACGAACAGGCTGAGCCGCAGATACGAGAGCCCCTTGATGCCCATGTAGAGCACGATCGCGGCCGCGATCAGGCAGAGGCCGATGCCGGTGGCCCAAGAGAGCCAGTAGCCGACGCGATCGAGGATCGGCCACGACGACGTCGATTCGCGCAGGGGGCGGACCGGGGCCGGTGGCGCGCCGGGGCTCAGCGCCGCTCCGGCCATCAGGCGCGTATCCCGTAGCGCTTGAGCGGTTGCTTCGCCGCCCAGCCGGCGAGCGAGAGGAACGTCGCGGAGACGAGCAGGACGGCGCCGATCGCGTAGAGCGTGTGGCTGAGCGCGCCGATCGTGAGCCCCTCTGATTCCTGGAGGATCTCGGCGGCCAGCGGCCGCACGGGCTCGTACAGGAACGTCAGGCCGTCGAGCGGATTCGCCGAGAACGCGCTCCCGCCCGAGACCATCGCGAGCATCACGGCCTCGCCGAGCGCCCTCGCCGTCGCGAGCACCGTGGCGGCGGCGATCGCAGGCCTCGCTGTGCGCAGCGATACCCGCCAGATCGTGCGCCAGCGGTTGACGCCCAGCGCCGCCGAGCCCTCCTGCCACGAGCTCGGCACCGATGCGAGCGCGTTGGTCGTGATCGCCACCATGATCGGTGTGATCATCACCATCAGGATGAGCGTGCCGGTCGTCAGGTTTGCGCCGTTGAGCTGCACGACGTAGATGACCGACTGCTTGCGAGGGTTGGAGATGAGGTTTTCGTTGATCCAGGGCGCGATCAGCAGGATCCCGAGCAGTCCGTAGACGACTGAGGGTACGCCGGCGAGGAGCCTGATCACCGGCTCGATCGCACGCCTCATCCGCGCGGGTGCGAACTCTGTGATGAATATCGCCGCCAGCGTGGAGACGATCAGCGCCGCGAGCACCGCCAGCACGGTCGTGACGAGCGTTCCCCAGATCAGTGGCCATGCCCGGAAGTAGTAGATCGAGTGGCCCGGAAGCGCAGTGCCTTCGCGCATCGCCCGCGTCTGCGCGTCGACTTCGCCGCCGGGGCCGAACCAGCGGAGGCCGTTGTGGGCGAACGACGGCCATGCCTTGATCAGGACGGTGACGACCATCGCCCCGATCAGGACCAGCACCAGGACGGCCAACGCGCCGAGCATGCGCTCGACGCGTTGGTCCGTCTTCGCGGCTCCAGATGTGTGCGGAGCGCTGGCGAGCACCGCTCAGTGGATGGCTATCCAGCTGGAGTTGATGATCCTTTTCGTGACCGGGTTCCCGCTCGTCACCCAGCGAAGGAACTTCAGAGTTTCGCCTTTCGGGAGACCCTTCGTGACCATCCAGAAGTTACGCACGCCCCCGTATTGCCCGGACTTGGCGTTGCGCAGCGAGCACGGGATTCCCTGGAAGCCGACCGGGTTGACGCCCGGGGTGTAGGCGAAGGAAACGAAGCCGACGCCCTGTTTGTCGCCCCCGACCGCTTGCTGCTCGAGGCCGTTGGAGGTCTCGGCCGTCGCGGTGGGGGAGATTTTCAGGCTTTCGCCGAGGAAGATGTGCTGGAAGGCATCCTGGGTACCGGACGCGCCGTCGCGGTCGAACAGGTCGATCGGACCGCTGATCCTGGCGCCCGGCACTTTGCTCCAGTCCCGCATGCGACCCGTGAAGATGCCTTCGACCGTTTCCGCTGAGAAGTTCGACACGGGGTTGGCCGCGTTGGTTATCACGCAGACACCGTCCCTGGCGATCTTGGTGAAGATCAGGCCTTTCGGGTCCACCCCACGGATCGGGTCGCGGGAGGAGTTGCCGATGTCGAACTGGCCGCTGGCCGCCCCGCTGATGCCGACGTCGGACTGTCCACCGCCGACCTTCGGAGCCGGGATCCTCGGGTACGCCTGGTGGTAGGCCGTCGCGAGTTTCTGTGCCAGCGGAAGCACGGATGTCGAGCCGCCGATGATCAGCCGCTTCGCCCCGGCGCTAGCCGGGACGACGAGAAGCAGGGCGAGAACTACGGAGAGGGTGAGAGTGCGGTGCGCGCGCACGCGTGTACTCCTTTTCAGTCGAGAGTTTGGGAACGCCTCAGCGTCCTAGACGCACGCGAGAACAGCTCAATGTGTGAATCGTTGCGGTACGCGCGATGGACGTCACCGGCGGGAAGACTGTCGATCCCCGAGTTCGCTGGTGTTTCATTTTTGTGAACGCCTGCCGACGGGCGATGTGTACGTTTTGTGAAGACCACGCCGGGCTATGTGTCGTTTTTGTGAACGGCATTGCTTTTCCGCTCGCCGCGTGTGAGGCTGGCGGCGTTCGGTGCGAGCCCGGCCCGGCGACTGTATCTCCGTCACCGCCAGGCGCGGCCTGCGCACCTCGATTCAGATGACAGACGATCACAGATCACAGGACCCTGCTGCCGGCGATGGCGTCCCCGACGACGTCGTCTCCGCGAACGGCGCGCCCGCGGATAGCACGGCCGGGAGCAGCCGCGTGCGCTCGGGCAAACCCGCGGTGCGCTCCGGCCTCGCGCGTCGCCGCAACCCCGCACTGGCGTTCCTCGGCAGTGCGGTCAGCGGCACTCGCCGCGCGCTTTTCAAAGATCCCCTTGCGCTGTTCCTGCTGATCGCCTCGATAGGCCTCGCGATCACGTTCGCGGTCCTGCTCGGCGACATCAAGCCGGCGAGCCGCGGGCGGCCCGTGCCAATCAGCACCGTCGAGGCGCTGGCCAGGCGCCACGTCATCGCGACCGCCGTACTGCTGGACCACGACAACCGCGTCGAGATCGCGACGAGCACCGCTGCGCCGCCGATCCCTCCCTCGGGAGCCGTGCCGCCGGAACCGGCGCCCGTGGCGAGCCCCGCTCCCAAAGGCGCGAAAGGGAAATCCAGGAAAAGGGTCGCCGCGACGCCGATCGTGATTCCGCCGCCGCAACCTCCGCAGCTGCTGTGGGCCGCCTATCCCGCGTCAGGCGCTCAGACCCAGCAGTTGACCGACGAACTGAACAAAAGCGGCGCGGCGGTCGTCGTCGACCAGCAGTCGGGAAAGGGCACCAAGACGATCATCGTCCAGTTCCTGATCCCGATCCTGCTGCTCGTCTGCCTCTTCTCGCTGTTCATGCGAGTCGGAGGCGAGGGCGGAGCGGCGGGCGGCCTCGCCGCGTTCTCGAGCTTCGCCGGAAAAGGCAGGCGCAAGGGCAAGGGAAGCACCGACAGGATCACGTTCGCCGATGTCGCCGGCGCGGGTGAGGCCCTGGCCGAGCTCCGCGAGATCCGCGACTACCTCCAGGACCCCTCCAAGTACCTGCAGGTGGGCGCAGCCGCACCCAAGGGCGTGCTCCTCGTCGGTCCCCCCGGCACCGGCAAGACGCTGCTCGCCAAGGCCGTGGCCGGCGAAGCGGATGCGGCGTTCTTCTCGGTCTCGGGATCGGACTTCGTCGAGTCGCTCGTCGGAGTGGGCGCCGCCCGCGTCCGCGACCTCTTCCGCAAGGCGCGCAAGGCCGCGCCCGCGATCGTCTTCATCGACGAGCTCGACGCCGCCGGGCGCAAGCGCGGCGCCGGGATCGGGCAGGGCAACGACGAGCGCGAGCAGACGCTCAACCAGATCCTCGTCGAGATGGACGGCTTCGCCGGCGACGGCGGCCTCGTGGTGATGGGGGCGACCAACAGGCCGGACATCCTCGACCCCGCGCTGCTGCGTCCCGGCCGCTTCGATCGCCAGGTCGTGGTCGACGTGCCCGATGTGCACGGGCGCCTGGAGATCCTTCGCCTTCACGGCGACAAGCGACCGATGGCCGCAGACGCCTCGCTCGAGGAGGTCGCACGCCAGACGCCGGGCTTCAGCGGCGCCGAGCTCGCCAACGTGATCAACGAGGCCGCGCTGCTGAGCGTCCGCGACGGGCGCGGCGAGATCGATCAGGCAACGCTCGAGGAGGCAATCGACAGGGTCGTCGCCGGGCCCGCCAAACATCACATCCTCACCGAGAACGAGCGCTGGCTGATCGCGATCCACGAGGCCTCGCATGCGGTCGTGACGGAGGCTCTCGGGCACACCACCTCGACACGCAAGCTCTCGATCGTCGCGCGCGGGCGCCAGCTCGGCACGGCCGCCCACATGCTCTCCGACCGCGACCAGGTGATCATGTCCAAGGTCGACCTCCAGAGCCAGCTGGTCGTGATCACCGCGGGGCTGGCGGGAGAGCGGATCGCCTTCGGGCACACCTCGACGAGCGTCAACGACGACCTGCATGCGGCGACCGCGCTCGCCCGCAGCATGGTCACCTCGTTCGGCATGTCCGAGGCGCTCGGCCTCGTGACGATCGGCGAGAAGAGCGGCGAGGTGTTCCTGGGCGCCTCGCTTCAGGACCTCGGCTCGGTCGGCCCCGAGACGCTGAACCTGATCGACGGCGAGGTCGAGCGGTTCGTGGGCGACGCCGAGGCCCGGGCTGCAGTGATCCTGGACCGCAACTGGAACACCGTCGAGGAGACGGCGACGGCGCTGCTCGAGCACGAGACGCTGTCCGGAGTCGCGCTCGATGCGGTGCTGTCGACGGTTCACGACGTCTCACTCGAGGATCTGCGGGACGTGCGCAGGGCGTCGCCGGCACGCGACCCCAAGCAAGCACCGTGAGCCGGCGCCGTCTGCCGTCACCGGCGATGGTGATCGCGCTGATCGCGCTCGTGCTCTCGACGACGGGGCTCGCCGATGCGGCGCGGCACGCCGTCGTCTCGGCGATCGGGGGCCATCCCGTGAGCACCAAGCCCTACCCCGGCGGGGTGCTGCTGCTGGGCTCCAACAAGAAATTCCCCGTCTCGGCGATCCCGACGGTGCGCAACGCGGCGAGGGTGGGTGGGAAAACCGCCGAACAGCTCGCCGGCACGTGCCCACCCGCGACCGTCGACCTCGGCACCTGGTGCATGGACACGGCGCCCTACCCGCTGACGAACGCCGATGCGGGAAAGAACAACTACGTGTGGGCCAGCAAGGCATGCGAGGCGGAAGGAGGCTGGCTGCCGACGGCGGCGCAGCTGATCGGCGCTGCGAGCCACGTGAAGCTCGAGTCCACGATCCACGACTCCCAGCTGACGGCGACGGTGCCGCTCGACCCCAGCCGTGGACTTCTCGACCAGCGCGAGATGAGCGCGACGCTGGTGACCACCGAAGCGGGATCGGCGGCTGCCGGCTCCGAGGGTGTCAGCGAAGGAGCCACCGGCAACCCCCGGCAGGGCCAGGCCAACCCGATCCCGCTCCCGGCGAACCCGATGCCCGAATCGCTTCAGTACGTGACCGTCTACGACAACGGTGACAAGGGCGGGTTCGCGGGGTCCGAGCCCGTCGGAAACCCGGAGAACTTCCGTTGTGCGTTCAACAAGACACCCGGCGCGCTCAACAAACCCGAACCCTGAGGCTCTCTCCGAGAGTCGGGTTAGGCGCGCAGAGCGGCCAGGCCGCTGCTCTGAATTCACCCCCGACCAGCCAATGATTGTGGTGAAGCAACTTCCCCGACCGCCGCTCATCGATTGCAGGACACCGATCCCGGCCGTATCGAGCGTCATCCCGGCGCGCGACGGCAGGGACCGCGATCACCTGGGCGGCCTGTTTGGGCGTGGCACGCTGCTGCTCGGTCTCTGCGCGATCCTCCTCGCCCTGCAGGCGCGGCCGGCCGGCGCGGTGATCATGCCGCCGGTCACGATCGACGGCCCCAGCGAGGAAATCGTGGGCTTCGGAGGCGTCGCCATGGCAAGCGACGGAACGGGTGGACTGGTCTACCTCAAGCGCGTGGAAGGGGTGGCGCACGTGTTCGTCTCCCGCTACGTCGGGGGCCAGTGGCTCGCCCCGATCAGGGTCGACACCGAAGAGCCCTTCGCCGCGAGCTGGCCGCGCATCGGTGCGGCCAACGGAGGCGAGCTCGTCGTCGTGTGGGCGACCGCGTTCGCCACCGAACGCTCGCGCCCCGTGGACGAGCTGCTCGGCGCGACGCTGGGTCCGGGCTCCGCGAGTTTCGGCCCGGCGATCATCATCGACCCCGACATCCGCGACGGCACCGGCACGAGCCCCGAGCTCGCGATGAGCTCGACCGGCCAGGCCGACGTCGTCTACCGGGTCGTGACGGTCGGCGCCGGCCAGCGGACGACGATCCCGCTGCTGCGTCCGGGCGACGTGATCGAGGACGTGCGGGTCGCGCACTTCAACGGCGGACGATGGGCGAGGTTGGGTGCGATCAACCGCAACGGCGGCGTCTCGATGCGACCGCCCACGCAGACCAATGCGCCGCAGATCGCGATCGGCCCGACCGGCAACGCGGTCGTCGTCTGGCAGGAGCCGGACATCGAAGGCGTGGCGCGCATATGGGCGCGTCGGGTGTTCGGGACGAGCCTCGACTACGTGCTCCCCGTCAGCGCCGCGTCCTTCGCCGGCAGGCCGATCGGTGACGATGCCGATGCGCCCAGCGTCTCGATGTCCCGCATCGGGCAGGCCGAGGTCGCATACCGCCAGGGAGTCACGCCGGGCTCGCCGCTGCCGGGACCGCGGATCTTCCTCAACACGCTGCCTGACGGCGAATCGGCCGACGGATCGCAGTTCAGCGGAGCGGCGATCGTCGACCCCGAAGTGTCGGGCGGGATGAGCGCCAGCGTCGGGCCGCCCAGCATCGACGTCGACGAAAAGCAGGACATACGCCTGCTGTACGACTCCAACGGAACGCCGCGCGTGATCCAGGGCAACGATCTCGGCCTCGCGGGGACGCTCACGCTCGGGCCCCCGTTCGCGGGGTCGGCGTCCGCCAGCGTGATGAACCCCGCGGGTGGCGGCGTGTCCGCCTGGCAGAGCGCCGATCCGCACGGCCACCCGGCGCTCGCCGTGCGCGAGGACTTCCCCGAAGGCGCCGTGCAGACAGCGCTCCTGAGCGGAGGGGCGGGCGGCGAAATCGGCGAGCTGGCCGTCGGCCGCTCCGGGCTCGGGGACGGTCTCGTCGGTTTCAGGCAGGGGCCGCTCGGGAACGCCGCGATCGTGGCCATCGAGGTCAGCGCCCCGCCCGCGCAGTTCGTCATCAACGTGCCCAAAGGTTGGCAGCGGCCTTCCGTCGTGACGGTGTCCTGGCAGGAAGCGCCGAGCGCGAACCCGCCGTTGAGCTACAGGGTCGTCCTCGACGGGCGCGCGCTCCCGACGGCCGGCGGATTCGCCCTGCGTCTGAACCCGCGCGGGCTCGGCAGCGGCCGCCACGCCGTCCAGGTCCTGGCCACCGACGCCACCGGCCAGGCAACCCTCAGCGCTCCCTCGACGGTGATGATCGATGGCGTGCCTCCGCGCGTGCGGATCAGCCGGCGCGGCGGGCACGCCGTCAGCGTTCGCGTCACCGACGCCTACTCCGGGGTCGATACGCACGCGATCAGCGTGAGCTTCGGCGACGGCAGCAGCGCGCGAGGACGGGCCCGGTTCACTCATCGCTACGCCCGCTCGGGCACGTACCGCATCTCGGTGCACGTACGCAGCAAGCTCGGCATCCCGGGCACCATTCACGAGTGGGTGAGCGTGCGATGAGGCGCCTGTCCACGATCTGCTCGGCCGCGACCGTCGCGCTCCTGGCCGGCGCGGCGCCCGCCGGCGCGGACGTCTTCGGGCCGATCTCGCTCGTTTCGACGAACGCCCTGCAGCAGGCCGACTACGCCCACGACCCGGCCATCTCAGGCGACGGACGCTACGTCGCGTTCGATGGCTCCCTCGGCGGCGTCACGGGCGTCTGGCGTCGCGAGGTCAGCAGCAAGACCGTGGAACAGGTCGCCGGCGGCGACGCGACCCTGCCCTCGATCAGCCAGGACGGCCGTTATGTGAGCTTCACGACGACCGAACAGCTCGTGCCCGGCGACGGCAACGCGTCCCCGGACGTCTACGTCCGCGACATGAGCCTTCCCGCGTTCGGCCCCTGCAAAGCGGGCGAAGAAGTTCCCCGACCGTGCCCGTACCGGCTCGCCTCCGCGGTCAACAAGCCCGAAGGCGCCCCCTCCTCCGAAGAAGCGCTGAGCTACCAGACGAGTGAACCGACGAGATACGGCTCGGTCGCCGCCGGGCGCTCGGCGCTGAGCGCCGACGGACGTTACGTCGCGTTCGTCACGACGGCGGTCTCCAACCTCGCCAACCCGAACCGCGCCGGAAGCGAAACGGTGGAAACGCCCGAAACGCCTGCTCTGCAGGTGGCGGTCCGCGACCTGCTCGCCGGGCACACGGAACTTGCCAGTCCGCTCTATGAACCGGCGACCGGAAGCCCGGCGCAGAACGCTGCCGGTCTGGATCTGCCAGTACCGGGGGGCGCTGTCTACTCGGGCGCCGCCGCCTTCCCGAGTGCCTTCCAGGGAGCCTCGCTAAGCGCCGACGGGTCGACGGTCGCATGGCTCGGTGAGAGCATCTCGGCGCAGGCCGCGGCGCTACCCAGCGACAACGCACGCGTCGCCACCTACACCGAGCCCCTGTGGCGCCGTGTGGCCGACGGTCCGCACGCGATAACGCGCCGCGTGACCGGTGGCTCGGACCCGGCGAGCGCCCAATGCGCGACAAGCGGGGAGACACAGCTCGTCCAGCCGCGCACCCTCGCGGACCCCTGCGGGGGGCCGTTCGACACGAAGCCGATCGAACCAGGCACCCCGCCCGAAGGCGTCTGGACGCTCGGGAATGCAAGCAACGACTTCCTGCCCCGGCTGAGCGCGGACGGCAGCAAGGTCGCGTTCCTGGCGAACGCCCGCCTGATCGCCGGCGGCGAAGAATTCAACCACGCCGAAGCCTCCGACGACCTCTATCTGGCGGACATGCGAGCGGGCCTCACTCGCACCCAGGCCCTCCGCCGGCTCACCGCGATCGCCAGCGGTGAAGTCGGCGACGTGGCCCGCAACGCCCCGATCTTCGACCTCGGCATCTCACCCGATGGCAACCAGGTTGCGTTCTCGAGCAGGCGCACCGTCTTTCCCCTGGGCTCGCCGGCCTTCGTGAGCGTTCCGGCGGCCGTGCCAGGGATGCGCGAGCTCTACAGCGCCGACCTCGCGAACGACACGCTCACGCGCGTCACGCGGGGCTTCGAACGCGAAACGCAGGCCAGCGAAGAGCCGCATGGGGAAGTCCCGGCAGGGGAAGACCCCTACTCGGCACAGGAAGGCGCGGCATCGGTGTCGTTCACGTCCAACGGCGCCACCCTCGCCTTCGCCTCGAGCGCGTCGAACCTCGTGTACGGCGATGGCAACGCGCCGAAGGTCAAAAACGGCAACTCGCCGATCGACGGCAGCGACGCGTTCGTCGTCTCGCGCGAAGTCTTTGCGCCGACCCCCACCGAAGGCTCGATCTCGAGCGCCCCCGCCGGCCCGGCTATCACCCCGCTGTGGCGGCTCGGAGTGACGGCGGCTTCCAGGCCCGACGGCAGCGTGGTCCTGTACGTCACGCTGCCGGGAGCCGGCCGGCTGCAGGCGGCGGCACGCGGCTCCGTGCCGCTCTCCGCGCGCTCCGCACGCAGATCGAAGCGGTCCAGGGCCGGTCGCCGCGCGAGCACGCGAGGCGTGACGCCGGTCGCGGTCAGGACCGTCGCCACGTCAGCGGTCGGCTCGAGCGCCGGCGGGTCGATCACACTCACGCTGAGGCTCGCCCGCGCGTTCACCTCGCTCGCCGACCAGCGGGGCGGGCTCTCCTCGACCGTCAACCTGACGTTCACGGCGGCCGGACAGGCGACGCTGCACGACAGCATTCCGGTCACCTTCCAGCGCACGGCCCACGCTGCGCGCCACCGGAGTCGGACATCCAAGGCCGGCAAGCGGAGGTCTCGATGAAGTCCTCGCGTCCGTCCCGCCCGCCGTTGGCGGCCCTGCTCGTCGCCATCACGCTGGCGCTTGCGGTTGGTCCGCTGGCGGCCATGGCCCACGGCGAAGGAGCTTCCACGGCAAGGTGGCAGCTCGAGCAGCCCACGCCGCCGGAACGGACGGCCGGCGAAAGCCTGACCCCGATCGGGCTCGGCAAGATCGGCGACCTCGAGTTCCTCGCGCCGAACCTCGGGCTGCTTATCACCTCCGGCAACCCTCCGACGATCCCGCCCGGCGTGTGGGTCTACAACGGCGTGCGGTGGCGTGAGCTCGCGAACGTCTGCGGCGCGAGCGACGGGCGCATCGCGTGGGCCGGCCCGGCGGAGTTCTGGACGATCTCCGACGGGCGGCCCGGACAGGCCGCCAGCGAAACGGGCCAGATCCCACCGCTGGAAGACAACACGCTCTGCCATTTCGCGGGTGGACAGGTCGCGGGCTCCTACGCGTCGCTCGCCTTCCAGCCGAGCTCATACCGCGCGATGCACGCCGCGGGATGCCTCAGCCCGCAGGACTGCTGGTTCGGTGGCGACCCCGTGACGCACGTCGGAGCCTTCCACCTGCACTGGAACGGGAGCTCGGTCATCGCCGAACCCAACCCCCAGGGCAGGCCCGTTCAGGACATGCGCGCCTACGGCAACAGCCTCTACGAGAGCGTTCGCATCAAGCCGCCCGAAGGGGGGACCCACGAAGAAGAAGAACAGCTGACCCCGCCCGAAACCCGGCTGACGCCTTCGACCATGCATCTCATCTTCCCGGAAGGACAGCGGTCGAGCTCGGGCAGCCCGTTCGCGTCGCTGTCACCCGGCGTGCCCGTCTACTCCGAAGAAGAGCCGCCCTGGGCGCTCGAAGCCATGCACCTCGGCGCAGGCGAAGGCGCGCTCTGGGGCGCCGCGAACCCCCTGGCGCGATCGCAGTTCCCGCCCGGCTCGGAACTTCCCTCCGGCGAGGTCACCATTGTGCGCGACGCAGGTGGCGCCTGGAGCCAGGTGCTCGGCGCCGGCAGCGACCCGCCCGGCGGGAACCCCTTCACGAAATTCAGCGGCGAACGCGAACGGGAAAACGAACTCGTCACATCGCTGGCCGCCGAGCCGGGAACCGAAGACGCGTGGCTCGGGATAACCTCGCCCGCGAACTCCTCCCACGGGGCGCTCGCGAACGCGACCGTGGCCCGGATCTCGCGTGCCGGCGTCGTCTCCGAACAGCAGCCGCTGCCGAGCACCCACGAAACGGAAGCGGGCGTCGGCCCGAAGGGCGCCGCCGACAAGATCGCCTGCCCCGCCCCCAACGACTGCTGGCTGGCGACCACCCAGGGCTGGCTCTTCCACCTGACCGACGGTACGCCCCTGCCCGAAAACACAGACCCCGCCTTCGCCCACCTGATCACCTATCGGCCGCCCGACCAAGGCGTGCCGCAGATCGCTCCCGACGCTCCACCGCCCGACAACTCCGGGCTGCTGGGCGAACCGAGCCCGATCGGCGGGACGCTGCCCGAAGGGCCGGCGCGGAACGAAGCCAAGGTCACCGTTCCGCTCGTGTCGGGGATCCATGCGCGGCTCGTGCACGGGACGACCCTCGAACTGCGCTTCCATCTCGCGGTCAAGGCACGTGTGCGTCTGATCGCCCGGCGCCACAAGGCGATAGTCGCGAGCACGCCGATGCGTACGCTGGCCGGCGGCAGCCGCCGGCTGCTGCTGCGGCTCGACCCCAGGCGCTGGCCGACCAAGCTCGACCTGCAGACGCGCGCGTTGGCGGCGCTGCCCACCCTCTCCTCCCGCGAACCCGGTGTGAGCACCGTATCCACCTCGCTGCGCTTCCCCACCTGGGAGCCGGCAGGGTCAGGGCCGCTGCGTTGAGCCCCGGCTCGGTCGTAGCGGGTCTTCGCTCCCGGCGCGCCCTTGGCGCGACCGCGCTCGTCGCAGCGCTGCTGCTGCTGCTGGCACTGATCGGCGGCCTGGGACCGGGCGGCGCCACGCGTGCCTCGGGGCAGAGCAGCGCCGGCGAAGCACCCACGCCCCAGACCGACGCGTCGGTCCCGGCGCGTGGCGTGATCATGCTGGGCTCCTCGCCGGGCGAGGCGCCCAACGAGACGTGGGGCATCGGCGAAGTCGGATCTCAGAGTCGCCCGTCGTGGGCGCTCGTTCGCTATGCCTCGGACTCGGGCTGGTCGCTCGCTGCGGCGCCAGTCGATGCCGCGGGGCATCCGCTGTCGGGGTTCGAGCCCGCACGCAGCTCCGCGGCGCACAGCGTGCTGGGCGGCGCGCTAACCACCGCCGGCAGCGGCGCACTCCTCGGCACCGTCCCCGACACGCCGCACGAACGCAAGGTGCTGCTGGTACGCAGTCCCGGAGGGGCCTTTCAGGAAACCCCCCCTGTGCCCGCCGAAGGCGAAGCGGCTCTCCTGAAGGTGGGCGAGAGCCTGTACAGCGAACAGAGGGCGCCGCTCGTCGCCGCGATCGACGAAGGCGGCAAGGCTGGCGCCCTGGTCGTTCCCGTCAACGCATCGGCCGTCGGCGTCGAGGACGGCGTCCTTCACTGGGACGGCAGTCACTGGAAGCGCGAGCCGATCGAAATCCCGGCGAAAAGCAAAGCGGAAGGCGGCTTTCGCGTCCTTGGACTCGGCGCCAGCTCGGCCGGCAACGCCTGGCTTCTCGCGCAACTGTCCTCGGGGTCGGGGGCGGTCGCCCTGTTCCGTCGCCATCCGGGCGAAAGCGAAGAAGCGACCTGGAAGCCCGTCGCCGTTGGAGGTGAAAAAGCCGGCGAACCGCTGACGGTCAACGGGAAGCCGTTCACGGTGCTCGGCACGGGCGAGCCACCGACGGCGACTGCCCAGGTACTGACCGTGACGGCCGAAGGCGTATGGATCGACGGGCTGCGCGCCGACGTACAGGTCCCCGCGACTGCGTACTTCAAGCCCGAAGGCGAAGGCGAAGGCGGCAGCGTCAAGGCCACCTGGTGCAACGTCCCGGGCGGTGCCACGCCGTGCGACAACGCGCTGCCCGAATCGCTGCCGACGCAGGCCCACCGAAGCTTCGCCTGGGCCGATCCCTCGGCGCCGTTCGGCCAGCGGGTGATCACCGGCCTCCCCGAAGGGGTGAGCCTGCGCCTCGCCGGCAGCGAATTCTCACGCGTACTAGCGCTCGGCGGATCGGAAGTCGAAGACGTCGGCGCGAGCGACGGTGCGGCGTTCTCCAGCCCGCAGGAGGGCTGGCTCGGCAGCGCCAGCCTACCCGTGCACCTGACCCGTAACCCGCTTCCGAGTCGCCTCACGCCATATCCCGTCCCGTTCCGGCGCACACTGGTCGCCGTCGCGCCGCAACCCGGCGCGCCCGTCGGCGCGCTCTCCAGCCAGGCGCTGGCGGTCGGCGACCTGGGGGAGGTCACCCGCTACGTCCCGGGGCAGGGCTGGATGCCCGAAAGCCTCATCGGCGCGGGCGGCAAGCATGCGACGCCACGCCTTCGGGCCGTCGCCTGGCCGACCCCCTCGCGTGCGTACGCGGTCGGAGAGAGAGGGGAAATGTGGCTGTGGCGCGGCGAGACAGGGCTCTGGGAACAGGACCCGGCGACGCCGGCGAATCTCCGTGGCCACCTGCTCGGCATCGCGTTCGACCCCGGCAACCCCAGTCGCGGCTACGCCGTCGGCCAGCAGGGCGTTCTCCTTCGCTTCGGCAAGAGCTGGACCCAGGAGGCGCTGCCGCCGGAGGCCGCCGGGGCGAGCTTCACCTCGATCGCCTTCGCGGGCTCGGAAGCGATGGTCGCCTTCCGCCTGCTGCATCCGCAGCGCGGCAACGAAGGCGCGCACTACACAGGAGGCCTGCTCGTGAACTCCGGCTCGGGATGGCACGTCGAACCGGGCGTCGCGGCGGGACTCGGCTCCGAGCCGCCGTGGGCCGTGGCCGGCCTGCCCGACGGCGGCGCGGCCGTCTCTGCCGGCGGCCCCGGCGAAACGCCCATGGTGCTCGAGCGCAACGGCTTCGGCGGTCCGTGGCAGCCGACGGCCGCTCCCTACCCGGGGTTTGACGGACCCGGCGCGCTCGCGCTCTTCCGCGAAGGCGGCGGGCTGCGCACGATCGGGTCGGGCGGGATCCCGGACACGCTGAAAGTGGACAACCAGATCGCGCCTCCGGCGGGCTTTCCGCCGAACCTGATCGCGCCATACCCGCTGGCCACCGGTCACGTCCTGCGCCAGACCGCGGGCGGATGGAGCGACGAGGAGCACGACCGCAACGAAGTCGGCGCTCCCGCGGGCAACTACGTCGCCTACGACACCGTCTTCCAGCCGGACCCGACCTCGGCGGTTCTGGTCGACCAGACGGGCTCACAGGGCTGGGCGGTCGGCGGCGTCTTCGACCCGCAGGAAGGCAGGGCCGATACGGCGGACATCGAGCGCTACCCCGCCGACGGCGCGCCACCTCCCGGCTTCGCCGCCGCTCCGGTGCAGACGAGCGCCGCCGAAGCAACGTTCGCGATCGGCGGCAACGCGCAGTGCGCCGCCCCGTGCGCGGGCCGTGCGAACGCCGGGCTCGGCCCCGACGTGTGGCTGTCCACCGCCGTCCAGCATGCGATGCAGATCGCCGGCGTGCGGGCGTTCCTGTACACGGGCCCGCGCGTGACGACGGGCCAGACGTCCGGCAGCGCTACCCGCACGATCGCATATGCGGCCGAGTACGAACGCTATGCGGCGGTGCTCGGGTCGGGTTCGCTGCCCGCTTTCGCGGCACCGTCGCCGACCGATCGCGGCGGCGCGACGAACAGCGAGTGCGCCTTCGAAGCGGCGTTCACCGGGTTCCCCGTCCCGTTCGGAGGAGCGGAAGCAGGGTCCAATCCCGAACTGCGCCCGTCACGCTCGGCCGAGGGCTGCGGGCCCTCGGCGCAGGCCCTCTACTACGCCTTCGACTCGACAGGAAGCGGAGGCACCGTGCGCGTGATCGTGCTCGATGACTCGAGCGAAGTCGGCGCGACGCAGATCACGTGGCTCACCGCTCAGCTCGAAGACGCGAGAAGCCGCGGAGTGCCGGCGATCGTCGTCGGGAACGCAGACCTCAACGCGCAGATCGACGCGCAGCAGCCGGGCGCCCAGGCCGTGGGGCGCGCCCTCGCCGGCGGCGGCGCTGCGGCGTACTTCTACGACTCGCCCCAGCTCAACGTCCAGGCGCCTCTGCGGGGCAGCTCGGTACCGACGTTCGGCTCGGGCACGCTCGGCTACATCAGCCAGACCGCCTCGGAACGCCAGGACTTCAGCGGCGCGAGCGGGTTCCTGCTCGTCCATGTCAACGGCGCCGTGCGCGATCCGGCCACGAAACTCCCGCAGGTCAGCGTGCAGCTGATCCCGAACATAGGCGAGCTCGCCATGGAAGCGCAGGACGGCGTGCTGTTGAGGCGGAGCAGCTCGGCGCTGTTCGCCGGTCTCGCTCGCCGGCCGCGCTCGGGCGGCGTCGCCCAGGGACAGCAGACGAGGAACGAATCGGCGACCTACATCCCGATCCCCGAGAACTGCATCGGCGCGAGCTGCGGGATCCTCCCGACGTACGCCTTCAGCTCGTCGCGTCCGGACATCGGCAACTTCGTCAAGCCGAACCTCGCGGTGCCGGGCGGGCACTCGGTGCTGCTCGATGCCAACGAACAGGCGATCGCCGATCCGACCTCGGGCCTGTTCTGCGCCTTCAACGCGGGCACGACGGTCGTGACGATCAGCTCGGGGGGCCTCTCGGCGTCGTTGGCGGTGACCGTCCAGGCGGGAAGCGTTCGGCGACCGTGCGGCACGGTTCCGCTGAAAGAAGTCGCGAGCATCGCACAGGTGGGTGCGGTCCCGCCCGCTCCGGCGCCCGGTCCGGGCCCGGCTGCGGCGTCGCCGTCGCTCGCCCCCACGTTGATCCCGCTTCCGGTTCCCCTGCCACCGCCCGTGGTGACCCCTCCGGCGGCCGCGAAGCCGGCGGCGATACCGCCGTTCCTGGCCCCTCCCGCGCCGGTTTCGCCGGTGCCGGCGTTCGTCCCGCCGCCCGTGCCGACGCCCGCGCGCCCGACGCCGCCGTCGGGGACCTCCGCCGTGACCTCGCCGATCGAGGTGGCCGAACACGAAGAGGAGGAGGAGGAGGCGACCGAGTCGGTCTCCAACCAGGCGGTCGCCTACCACCCGCACGAACACGAGCCGTCGCCGGTCTTCCTGCTCGGGCTGATCGTGCTCGCGGCGTTTGCCGGGTCGACGATCAAGCGCCGGCGCGGTCGCCGCGGCGTGCGCGTGGCACCCGCCACGATCTCGGCGATGCGCCAGCAGCGAAGCATGAGCGAGCACCTGCGGCGGAGGTATCGATGAGGCCCGCTCCCGCGACGGTTCACCGCTTGTTCACCTTTTCCTAACAACCTCCGCCGGGCGCGTCGCGATAGTGGCGCGAGAGCGGGGGAACGGCGTGGCGGTGCAGCGCGTTCACCGTGTAACGAAACCGTGAAGCCGTTGCGCAGCCAGTCCGCGTCTGCGACTTTTGGCTCTCGGCGGACCAAAGATAACGAGGAACGGAGTCTGATGTCCCACCTGCAACGCCCCGTGCTCAGAGCGCTTCTCCTGGCCGCGAGCGCGATGCTCGCATGCCTGGCGTTCCTCACAGCCACGGCGCGCGCGGAATTCGGCGAGGAAGCCCGCTTCGGCGAACTCACCCCGGCGGGCGACCTCCACGAAGGGGCGAGCGGTATCGGCGTCGATCCCCGGGACAACAGCGTGTACGTGCTCGAGGAACTCAAAGAAGTCGAAAACTCCAAAGAAGGGATCAGCACGCGGACCCTTCGCCTCGTCAAGTACAGCCTCAAAGCCGGCGTATACACAAAAGCCGCGGGTGTGACGTTCGTCGAGAAGTCCCCGCTCGTGGAATTCGAATCGGGGGAAAACGCGATCGAGGGCGTCGCGGTGGACCCGGCTCACAATCTCGTTTACGTGCTGACCGTCGACCTCCGGACGTCTCAGCTGCACGACCATGGAAGCGCGGTCGCATCGACTGTCTACGCGTTCAAAACCGAAGGGCTGGCGCCGGCCGGCACAAAAGGAGAAAAAAGCGAAATCCTGACGGGGCCGGGGGAATTGGAAACCCAGTCGGACACGCCCGGCGCGCCTCTCCTCGAACCCTCGGGAATCACGGTTGATCCGGAAAACGGCGACGTGATCATCCTGGCGCACGAAGACCACGCGGGCATGAAAAGGGACGAACCGACGACCAACCCCGAAGACCATTACGTCCTGCAGCGCGTCGAATCGAGCGGCAAAGTCGGCGAACGCTACGTCGATAGCGGGAACTTCTTCAAGAAAGGCGTGCTGGCCGCCAAGCCCGACTCGCCGGTCGTCGTCGGACCGACGGGTGCAGAGCACGTGCTCGTCAACTACGAAGGCCTCGTGCAGCTGCCGGCGAAATTCGCATCCAAAGAAGCGCCGAAAGTCCTGTTCGAAGAACCACACGTCAAGGCGGCGATACCCTCGGGCACCGAAACGGCCACTGGCGGCCTGCTGTCGGTCTCGCCCGAAGGCAAGATCTTTGGGACCGCGAACATCAAGAACGAAGAAGGGCCGCAGTCCGGCACCTTCTACGGGGTGTTCGCGCGCTCTGCCACCGACGGATCGGAGCTCGGCTGGACCGGCGGCCAGAGCCCGGTCCTGAGCAACGAACGCAGCGAAGGAGATCGCTGCGTGCTGCAGCCGGGCACGGTCGAAGGACTGGTTCCCGTGGTCGCCGCCGGCTCGGGCGGAAAGGTCTTCGTGCTCGCATCCGAATTTCTCCGTCGCGAAACGGAACCGGGCTCTGGAGAACTCGTCTACGGGCCGCCGTTCCACCCCGCGGTGATCGAGTTCGGTCCGGGCGCGGCGTCAAAAGAAGGCGGATGTCCGAAAGGCAGCGCCGGCATTCCCAAAGCCGAAGTCATCAAAGAAGGGGAACCGGTTCCCGCAGGCACGACCGTCACCTACGCCTCACAGCTCAAGCAGGCGGACGCGCTGTCGGTGGAATGGGAATTCACCAACACCACGACGAAAGCGACGGAAATCGAAATCAAGACGACGGACGAATTCCGGTTGCCGAAGGTGAAACACAAGTTCACCGCGCCTGGCGAATGGACGATCAAGGCGAAGATCCACACGAACGACCTCGCGACGCCCGAACTCGTAACCACGGTGGCGACGCTGAAAGTGTCCCCGACGGCTCCGACGGCGCAGTTCAGCTGGGCGCCGACCTTCCCGACGGTCGGCGTCGCGGCGACGTTCGACGGCAGCCTCTCGAGCGACCCGAACGGCGCCGGGCCGCTGGAATATGTGTGGGAATTCGACAAAGTCGCGGAAAAACCGAGCCTCTTGCCAACGATCGCGCACACGTTCGCTACTGAAGGGCCGCACACGGTCACGCTCAAGGTGATCGACAAACTCAAACTGGAAGGGACGACGACGGCGAGTGTCACCGTGGTCCCGCCGGCGAAAGAACCGCCGAAAGAACCGCCGAAGGAAGCGCCCAAAGGGGGCGAACCACCCAAAGAAGCCCCCAAATCGGAAGTCAAAGGCAGCACCGAACAGCACGTGCCGCCGGCCGCGCATCTGGCGGGCACCTCGATCACGGTCAGCAAGTCGGGTGCCCTGACGCTGAAGATCACGTGCCCCGTAGGCGTGAGCACGTGCTCGGGTACCGTCACGCTGCGCACCGCGAGCGCCGTCAGCGCGGCGGCCAAGAAGAAGATC
>DATMQX010000082.1:0-21967 GCA_035567055.1 Solirubrobacteraceae bacterium | reverse complement strand
CTCGGCCGTCGGCCAGGCGACGTTGTAGTCGGCGAGCATGTGCTTCGAGTTCATCACGTCGTAGGCACCGCCATAGGCCTTGCGGGTGACGACCGTGAGCTTCGGCACCGTCGCCTCGGTGAAGGCGTAGAGGAGCTTCGCTCCGTGGCGGATGATGCCGCCCCACTCCTGACTCGTCCCGGGCAGGAAGCCGGGCACGTCGACGAAGGTGAGAAGCGGGATGTTGAAGGCGTCGCACGTGCGCACGAAGCGGGCGGCCTTGGCCGAGGCGTCGATATCGAGCACTCCGGCGAGCTGTGCGGGCTGGTTGCCGACGATGCCGATCGAGAAGCCGTCGAGGCGGGCGAAGCCGCAGATGATGTTCTTGGCGTAGTGCTCGTGCACCTCGAAGAACTCGCCGTCGTCGACGATCAGCCTGACGACGTTGCGCATGTCGTAGGGCTTGTTCGGGTTGTCCGGGACGACATGGTCGAGCTCCGGATCCATGCGCTGCGGGTCGTCCGTTGGCTGCACGCGGGGCGCCATCTGCAGGTTGTTCTGGGGCAGGAAGCCGATCAGGTAGCGACAGTCCTCCAGGCACGACTCCTCGTCCTCGGAGGCGAAGTGCGCGACTCCGGACTTCGTGTTGTGCGACATGGCGCCGCCGAGCTCCTCGAAGCCGACCTCCTCGCCCGTGACGGTCTTGATCACGTCGGGGCCGGTGATGAACATGTGGGAGGTCTCCTTGACCATGAAGATGAAGTCGGTTATCGCCGGGGAGTAGACGGCGCCCCCTGCGCATGGCCCCATGATCAGGCTGATCTGGGGGATCACGCCCGAGCACCTGACGTTGCGTACGAACACGTCGCCGTAGGCCCCGAGCGACACGACCCCCTCCTGGATGCGCGCCCCGCCGGAGTCGTTTATGCCGATCACCGGGCAGCCGATCTTGGCCGCGAGGTCCATGATCTTGCACATCTTCTCGCCCATAACCTCGCCCAGCGAGCCGCCGAAGACCGTGAAGTCCTGGCTGAACACGCACACCGTGCGGCCTTCGATCGTCCCGTGGCCGGTTACCACGGCGTCGCCCCACGGCCGGTTTTTCTGCATGTCGAAGTCGTAGGTGCGGTGGCGCACGAACGTGTCGAGCTCCTGGAAGGAGCCAGGGTCGAGGAGCTTCTCGACGCGCTCCCGCGCGGTCAGCTTGCCCCGCGCGTGCTGCTTCTCCTCGGCCTCGGGCGCCGAGTGGACGGCCGCCTCCCGCAGCTCGCCCAGCTGCGCGAGCTTTTCCTCGTAGGTCTCCGGCGCCTTCTGTCGCGGCGCGCGCCTGTGCCCGCTGCGTGAGGCCGCCAGCAGCGCGGCGTCGGCCTGTCGATCGTGTGGGCTGCTTGCCATCGGACCGGGGATCCTACCCCCGCGCGACGCCTCGTCCCCGGCTAGGACCGCGAGAACGGCCGGTGATGCGCGGCGCCCAGCCTGTCGAGAACCGACGTCAGCACGGCCGTAACCTCGGCGGCGGCGATCTCCTCCGCCGCCTTCAGCTCCGCGGAGATGTCCTCCGGCGCCTCGGGCGCCTGCGGCTGCTGGAGCCGTTCCCCGCCCTGCTCGCTCGGAGCCTCGCCGCCATCGTGCGTCTCGGGCGCCTGCTCAGTCGCGGCTACCGGCGCTTGCGAGGCGGGCTCGGGCGCCTGCGACGCGGGCTCCGGCGCCTGGGAGGCGGGCTCGGGCGCCTGCTCAGTCGCGGCTACGGACGCCTGCGAGGCCTGCTCGGACGCCTGAGAGGCGGGCTCGGGCGCCCTGGAGGCAGGCTCGGGTGCCTGGGAGGCAGGCTCGGGCGCCTGAGAGGCGGGCTCGGGCGCCTGGGAGGCGGGCTCGGGCGACTCGACAGTGGGCATGTCCTGCGGCTCGCCGGCGTCCTCGGACGCCTGCTGCTCGAGACCGTCCAGTGCGAGCTCCGCGGCTGGCTCGGATGATCCGATCGCGGCGATCGCCTCGTACGGCTCGTCGTAGGGGTCGGGCTCGAGGGACCTCGGCGTCTGGCGGCGACCGAACAGCCGCGCGAAGAAGCCGCGCCGTGGTTGAAGCTCGTCCTCGGCCAGCCACCGGTACGGCTCGGCATGGACCGGCTGTGTCTCGGGGCCCGGGAGCTCGATCTCTCCTCCGTCCTGTGGTTCCGGCGGGCCGGCCTGCTTGCGCCAGGCCAACGCGGCCGGCGTCGCCGGCGCGAACACGGGCTCGGTTTCGGCCGGCCACGCGGCCCCGACCTGCATCTCCGAGGTGGGGTCGGGCTCCTCGGGCCGGGCCGGGTCGATCGGTGGGTCGCTCTCCTCCGTCTGCGCGGTCGGCGGCTCTTCGAGCCCGGGCGTCGGCTCGGCCTCGGCCTGCTCAGGATCCCCGGCGCCGGGATCTGCGGCGCTCTCGGGCTGCGCCGGCGCGAGGGATGTCGCTGTTTCGGGAATCTCGCTTGCGACGGTCAGCGTGACCCTCGTGCCCCAGCCCGAGGGCTTGATCTGCACCTTGCCGGTCCTGTTCTCAGCCTCCCATTCGACAAGCTGCTCGGGCTCGACGCGGGTGATCCGTATCTCGCCAAGATCGCCCAGGTGGCGTGCCAACGACCCCGGGTCGCTGAGCTCCGCCCACAGCTCCGGCGGGGACTTGACCAGCGTGCGCTGCACCTCCGAGGAGATCATCGCCCCCCATTTCGAGCGATCTCGCTGTACTCCTCCTGTTGGGGGGCTACGCGGGCGAAGGCGTGCGCTGGACGCCGAGCATCTGGCGCTCGTGGAGGAGCTCGGCGAGCTGGACTGCGTTGGTGGCGGCGCCCTTGCGGAGGTTGTCGGCGACGATCCACATGTCCAGCCCTCGCTCGTGGCCCGGATCGCGGCGGATGCGGCCCACGTACACGCTGTCCTTGCCGGCGGCGTCGATCGCGAGCGGATATAGCGCGCCGGCCGGATCATCGACGACGGTCAGGCCCGGCGACCGGCGCAGCAGATCACGCGCGCGCTCGGGCGAGAGGTCGTCTCGTGTCTGAACGTTCACGGCCTCGGAATGCCCGGTGATCACCGGCACGCGCACGCACGTGGCGCTCACACGGATCGACGGATCGCCGAGGATCTTGCGCGTCTCGTTCATCAGCTTGCGCTCCTCATCGGTGTGGTCCTCGCCTGCGGCGAAGCTGCCGGCGTGGGGCAGCACGTTGAAGGCGATCTGGTGCGCGTACTCCTGGGGGGCCGATATGTCCATGTGGTGCAGCAGCGCGTGCGACTGCTCGAGCAGCTCATCGACGGCGCGCCTGCCGGTGCCCGAGACCGCCTGATAGGTGCTGATCACCAGCCGCTCGATTCCTGCAGCGTTGTGAATCGGCTTGAGCGCCACGACCATCTGCATCGTCGAGCAGTTGGGGTTGGCGATGATCCCGCGGTGGGCTCCGATCGCCTCGGGGTTCACCTCCGCGACGACCAGCGGCACGTCGTCCTGCATCCGCCATCGCGAGGAGTTGTCGATCACGATCGCGCCAGCCGCGGCGAAGCGCGGCGCCCACTCGCCCGACGTGCCTCCTCCGGCTGAGAACAGCGCGAGGTCGAAGCCCTGGATCGACTCGTCGCTAAGGCCCTGCACGCGCTGCCCGCCATCCAGCTCACGTCCGATCGAGCGCTCAGAGGCGAATGCCACGACCTCCCGGGCCGGGAAGCCGCGTTCGCGCAGCAGCTCGAGCATCAGCGTGCCCACCTGCCCGGTGGCGCCGACGACCGCAATCCGATAGCCCCCGCTGCTCACGGCCCCAGCGTATCGCGGTCGTGCGTGCGTCCTACGGCTTGATCGCCATGAAGAGGATCGTGATCAGCACGAGCAGGCTCAACAGCGAGCCGACGATCGTCAGCCGCCGCACCACGGCCAGATACTCCTCGCTGGGAGTGGCGGCTCCCTCCTCCGCGGCGGCCAGGTCGCGCGCGGCGAGCTCCTCGGCCCGCCTGGCGCTCGGGATCATCACGGCGCCGACGGCGGCACCGATCACCACCACCGCCGCGAGCCCCCATTGCACGAAGAACTCGCTCCAGTGGTGTCCCTTGCTGGCCAGATAGATGCCGGCTCCCAGCACCACGACGATCGCCGGGTTGGTGAGCAGCCGCTCGGTCGTGTATTCGACGCGGTGCAGGAGGGGGATGGCGTGGGGGTAGGGACGCGCCGCCACGACGAACATGAGCGGGAACGCGAAGGTCGCGCCAAAGGCCACCACCACGGCCATGATGTGAATCGCGAGGACGACGTCGTAGGCGGATGCGACGGGGGCGATCACCGGCGCAGCCTAGCCGCTCGCGGGGCGCTCTACGACTTGCGGCGTGCGAGCAGCCGCTGCCGCCCGACTCAGAACCTCGGCGCGTAGGCGCCGAAGACGTCCTGCATCGCCCCGCACACCTCGCCGAGCGAGGCGTGGTCCTTCAGCGCCTGGCGGATCGCGGGCAGGAGGTTCTCGCTCCCCCGCGCGGCGGCGCGCAGCTCCTCCAGTCGGCGGTCGACGAGCGCCTGATCGCGGTCGGCCTTGAAGTCCTTCAGCCGCTGAACCTGCAGGCGCTCGGACTCGGGGTCCACACGCAGCAGGTCGGGCACCTCGACGTCGTCCTCCTGGTAGGCGTTCACGCCGACGACGATGTCCTGGCCGATGCGGTAGCGCTCCTGGTAGCCCCACGCGGACTCGTCTATCTCGCCGGTGATGAACTCGATCGCGTTGACCGATCCGCCGAGGGCATCGACCTTCCCGATCAGCTCCTTGGCCCGCGCTTCGATCTCGTCCGTCAGCGACTCGACGAAATACGACCCGGCGAAGGGATCCACGGTGTCGGCGGCGCCGGACTCGTGAGCGAGGATCTGCTGGGTGCGAACCGCGATTTTCGCCGCCCGCTCCGTCGGCAGGGCCAGCGCCTCGTCGAAGCCGTTCGTGTGCAGCGACTGGGTGCCGCCGCAAACGGCGGCGAAGCCCTGCAGCGCCACCCGAACGATGTTGTTCTCCGGCTGCTGCGCCGTCAACGTCACGCCACCGGTCTGCGTGTGGAAGCGCAGCATCGTCGCCTTCGGGTTCGTAGCGCCGAAGCGCTCGCGCATAATGTGCGCCCACATGCGCCGCGCGGCGCGGAACTTGGCGACCTCCTGGAAGACGTTGTTGTGGCCGTTGAAGAAGAACGCCAGTCGCGGAGCGAACTCGTTGACGTCCAGCCCCTTCTCGATCGCCGCCTGCACGTAGGCGATTCCGGACGAAAGCGTGAAGGCGACCTCCTGAACGGCCGAGCAGCCCTTCTCGCGGAAGTGATACCCGGAGATCGAGATCGTGTTCCAACGCGGGATGCGCTGGTGGCAGTACTCGAACAGATCGGTGGTCAGCCGCATCGTCGGCACCGGCGGGTAGATGTAGTTGCCGCGCGCGATGTACTCCTTGAGCACGTCGTTCTGGGTGGTCCCGCGGAGCTTCTCGCTGGGAACGCCCTGCTCCTCGCCGACGAGCTCATAGAGCAACAGCAAGCAGGCCGCCGGCGCGTTGATCGTCATCGACGTCGAGACCTGGTCGAGCGGGATCCCGTCGAAGGCCGCGCGCATGTCGTCGATCGTGTCGATCGCGACGCCGGTGCGCCCCACCTCACCCAGACAGCGAGGGTTGTCGGAGTCGAGTCCGAGCTGCGTCGGCAGGTCGAACGCCATCGACAGTCCCGTCGTGCCCTTCGACAGCAGGTAGCGGTAGCGCTCGTTGGACTCCTTGGCCGAGGCGTAGCCCGCGTACTGGCGCATCGTCCACGTCTGCTTGCGGTACATCTCGCGGTGAACGCCACGCGTGTAGGGGTACTCGCCGGGCTCACCCAGATCCAGGCTCTCCGGGAGGTCGCCCTCGGAGTAGAGCTCGGAGATCTCGATGCCCGAGTCGGTGAAACGACGCGGGTCGTCAGGCCCGACGATCGGCGCGACGGTCAGATTCTCCTCGGTGGTCGCCACCCACGGAAGGATAGTCCGGTGAACCACTAAGCTTCAGCGCCATGGCCACCTGCTTGGTAACGGGCGGAGCCGGCTTCCTCGGCTCGCACCTGTGCGATGAGCTGCTCGCGCGCGGTAATCGCGTGATCTGCGTGGACAACCTCGAGACCGGTTCGCTGCACAACATCGAGCACATCCGCGACCCCGAGCGCTTCCTGCACGTGGGCGTCGACATCATCGAGCCGTACTTCATCGAGGAGCCGGTCGACTTCGTCTATCACCTCGCCTCGCCCGCCTCGCCGATCGACTACCTGCGCCTTCCGCTGCACACGCTGAAGGTCGGCTCCTACGGCACCCACCACACCCTCGGCCTGGCCAAGTCCAAGCGCGCCCGTTTCCTGATCGCGTCGACGAGCGAGGTGTACGGCGATCCACTCGAGCATCCGCAGTCGGAGAGCTACTGGGGGCACGTCAACCCGATCGGGCCGCGGGGCGTCTACGACGAGGCCAAGCGCTACGCCGAGGCGCTGACCATGGCCTACCACCGCCAGCAGGGCGTGGACACGGCGATCGTAAGGATCTTCAACACGTACGGAAGTCGCATGCGTCCGCACGACGGCCGCGCAATCCCCACCTTCCTGCGCCAGGCGCTGGCGAACCGCCCGATGACGGTTTTCGGCGACGGCAGCCAGACGCGCTCGTTCTGCTACGTCAGCGATCTGATCCGCGGGATCATCGCGCTGGCGGAGTCCGGCTACCACGATCCGGTCAACATCGGCAACCCGGACGAGTTCACGCTGCTGGAACTCGCAGAGACCGTGAAGGAGCTCACCGGATCGACCTCGGAGATCGTCTACGAGGCGCTCCCGGTCGACGACCCCAAGCAACGCAAGCCCGACATCACGCTCGCCCGAGAGCTGCTTGGCTGGTCGCCTGAGGTTTCGCTGCGAGAAGGCCTGGAGCGGACGATCGAGCAGTCGGGCGTCGAGCTACTGGTCGGCGGCGGCTCGCGCTGAGCGTTGTCCGTCAGCTCACCGTTGTCCAATCCGCGGGCGGCCGGCCGCTCCATCTGCGAGTCTGACGTGTTGTGAGCGTCGAGATGGGACCACGTTCGTCGGGAACGCCTACTCGACCCGCCCCTCGCGTGTGTTCGCAGCCCGCGCCGCCACATGCGAGACCCGGCGCCGACGGGTCCGTTCACTCGGCGGTGACCGGACGCGTCGAGCCGTCCACACATGACATCCGACGCAAGCGTCCCCCGGTCCTGTCGTTCATCCTGCGCATCTCGACCGCGCGGCGCATGGCACGCGTGCTGTCACTGCTCGCGCTCGACTTCGCCGGCGTCGCCCTCGCGATCTTCACCGCGCTGGCGCTCAAGGAAGCGGTACGCGGTCATGTGACACCGGACAGGGCCTACGAAGGAACAAGACAGTTCATCGCCTTCGCCTACCTCCTGACGGCGCTTCTCTTCGCCCGGTCGGGCCTCTATGCGGCGCGCGCACTGCGCCCCGGACTCTCGCGGATCGTCGGGTCGCTGTTCCAGGTCGCGTTCGTCGCGCTCATCTTCGCCGTGGTGAGCGGCGAACATTTCAGCAGCTACTACCTCTTCTACGGAACGCTCGCGTTCGCGCTCCTGTACATCTCCTCGATGCGCGCCGGCTACGAGTGGCTGACGGGCTTGATCCTGCGGGCGGCCGGCTATCGACGGCGAGCCGTGCTCGTGGGCACGGGCAAGCACATCCGCGACGTCGCCCACGCCCTTGGCGACGACCACCACTCTCCAATCGAGGTCGTCGGCTTCCTCTCACTCTCCGAGCTGCCCGCCAACGGCCTGCGCTCGCTGGGTTCGCTCGCCGACCTCGAGGGCGTCCTGGGCAGCGAACGGATAGACGAGGTGATCATCGCCGACCCTGACTTCCCTCAGGTCGAGGCGGTCGACCTCGTCGACCGCTGTCACCAGCGCGGGGTCCGCGTGCGGCTCGCGCCCTCCACGATGGAGATCCTGATCCACCGGGCCGAGTTCGTGCCCGGGCAGTCCGTGCCGCTGTTCGAGCTGGGTCCCCCCGTCTTCGAGGGCGTCGACTTCGCCCTGAAGCGCACGTTCGACATCGTCGGCGCGACGCTCCTCCTGATCGTGCTGAGCCCCTTGCTGTTGACGATCCTGCTGGCGGTGCGCCTGTCCTCCCGCGGGCCGGCCTTCTTCCGCTCGACTCGCCGCGGCATCGGTCAGAGGCCGTTCGCCTGCCTGAAGTTCCGCACCATGCACACGAACGCCGAGGAGCACCAAGCCGACCTGGAAGAGCTGAACGAGGCCTCGGGCGCGCTGTTCAAGATCCGCGACGATCCGCGCCTGACGCGTGTAGGGCGCGCGCTCCGGCGCTTCTCGCTCGACGAGCTCCCGCAGCTGGTAAACGTGCTCAGGGGCGAGATGTCCCTCGTCGGCCCGCGGCCCTTGCCCGAGCGCGACTACGAGATGCTCGAGGACTGGCACCGCAAGCGCTACCTCGTGCTTCCCGGGATCACCGGCCTCTGGCAGGTCTCAGGCCGCTCGGAGCTCGACTTCGATGATCTCGTGCATCTCGACTTCATCTACCTCGAGCGCTGGTCGCTGGCACTGGATCTGACGATCCTGCTGAAGACGATCCCCGCCGTGCTCACGCGGCGCGGCGCCTACTGAGGCTCCAGACCGCCCGCTCCCGCCGGGCGCCTGCGAAGGCTGCGCCCCCGCGGGCTCAGCTGCTGCGCGGGGCCGATGGCCCGCGCGTACGCGGCCCAGGTCGCCTGCGCGGCGTCCTCCCACGTCCACGGCAGCGGCGGCGGCGCCGGCCGCGTGGCGCTCTCGGCGGCGGCGATCAGGGCCCGCATGTCGCCAGGCTGCACGAACGTGGCGCGCTCACCCAGGACCTCGCGCAGCGCCGGGACCTCGCAGGCGACGACTGGGGTACCGCATGCGAGCGCCTCGACGGCCTGAAGGCCGCAGCCACCGTGGTTGGACGGCAGCACGAGCGCGTGGGCGCCGCTGTAGATCGCGGCCAGCTCCTCGTCGGCCACGTGGCCGGTCAGAATCACGTCGGGCAGCTCGTGCGCCCAGGGACGCGTCGGGCCGACGAACACGAGCGGCAGCGTGCGTGGCGTGGCGGCAAGCTTCGCGAGGTGCCTGCCCGGGTCGGGGTGCTGCAGGCTCCCCACCCACACGAGATAGCGCTCGGGCAGTCCAAAGCGCTCCCGCACGGCCGCGGTCTCCTTCGGCGGGCGCGGGTACATCGCCGGGTCGGCGGCCTCCGGGATCACGAGCACCCGCTCAGGCTCGAGCCGCAGATGGGTCACGGCGTCGTGGGCGACCGCATCGGTCGGGACGATCACGCACGCTGCGCGCTGCACCGCGAGATGGCGCAGCCGCAAGCGCAGGCCCGTCCGCAGGTACTCGCTTCGGCGCTTCAGCGACGCGAGGTCGTGGATCGTGACGACCTGCGGGCACGGCGGATGAAGCAGCGCGCCCGCCATCCACGGCGAGTGCAGCAGGTCCGGACTTCGCGAGCGCAGCGTCGTCGAGGGACGGTGCGTCTCGAGCAGCTCGTCGCTCGCCGTCGCCGTGTCGCGAAGCGCCTTCAGCAGGCAACGCGTGTAGCGCCCGACGCCGTTCGGATCCGAGACCGGCCGGCCGTCGAACGCGACCCTCACCTGCTCTCTTTCCCCTTTCCTTCCTCGCCGTGACGCACAGCACGCCAACATAATCATCGGGCGTGGCGCTGGATAGAGATGAAAGCATCTCTGCACCTTCGGACGCTCGCAGCCCCGGCCGGCGACGGAGCTCGGCGCGTCGGCTCTAGCCTACGGTCGATGCCCTCACGCGCCGAGAACGAGCAGCGCTGGCAAGCGCTCGAGCACGGGCTCGAGCCGTCCGACTTCGCCACCCGCGTCCGCTTCCTGCTCGGGGACGTCGCAGCGGGCGAGCGCGTGCTCGACGTGGGCTGCGGCGAGGGCCGCTTCGCGGCCGAGCTCGCGGGTGCGGGAGCGGAGGTCGTTGGCATCGACGTGGCCGAGGAGCCCCTGCGGCGCGCGCGGGAGCTTCACCCGCAGCTCGACCTGCGGGTGGTGGACGGCGAGGGAGCCTGGGACATCCCCGACGCGAGCTTCGATGTCGTGTGGGCGGGCGAGGTGATCGAGCACGTCGCCGACACCGCGGCCTGGCTGTCGGAGGTGCGGCGGGTGCTGCGCTCCGGCGGGCGCCTGCTGCTCAGCACCCCGGCCCATGGGCGCCTATCGATGTTGCGGCTGGCGCTGTCGAGGCGCGCCCTCGCCGAGCACTTCGACCCGAGAGGCGATCACCTGCGCTTCTACACCCGCGATTCGCTCAGGGAGCTGCTCGAGGACTTTCGCTTCCAGGAAGTCGAGATCCGCCGCCGCGCCGGCCTTCCGGGGGCGCGACGCCTCCTGCTCGCACGGGCCGTGCGCTCACGCTTCTGAGCGGGCTGGGTGGCGGCGAGGAAGCGCGCAGCGCCTCGATGTAGGCGTTCTGGATTTCGATCGACCGGCTCGTCGCGCGCGGCCCGCTGATCAGCTCGGGCGCGACCGACTGCGGGTCGAGGTAGATCGCCGCTTCTATATCGCTCAGCGCCGCGTGTGGATTGCCGTGCATTTCGTAGAGCCCCAGATGCAGCCAGCTTTCGGGGTTCGATGGCTGCAGCCTCACCGCCCGCTGCAGCGTCGCCTGCGCCTGCGCGGGACGGCCGGCCGCCTCCTGAACCGCCGAGAGGGCGAACAGCGCCTGCACGGACACGGGATCGCGGTCGACCGCCGTGTGGGCCGCGGCGAGCGCCGCCTGCGGATTGCTCGCGACGAGCGCGAGCGCCTGCTGGCGAGCGTCTTCGGAGCGTTGCGGCTGCCACTGAGACCAGGCCGCCAGCAGCGCCGCCGCGATGACCGCCAGCGCGAGTCCGAGGCGTGGGCCTCCCACCTGGGCCAACCGCGTTCGCCACCAGGCGGGCGCCCAGTCAGGCCTCGATGTCCGGACGCCGCCGCTCTCCTCGGTTCCCGCCACCTGTAGGACCGGAGCCGGCTGTAGCGGACCGCGGCCGGCCAGCCAGCCGGCGAAGAGCAGCGCCACGCAGGCGTTGCCAGGCACGTACCAGGTCCAGTCGACGAACGAGTGAACGCCGAAGACGACCACCACGCAGAGCATCGTCAGCAGGCCTATGCGCTCGGGCGTGTACGCCAGTGAGACGCTTCCCCAGCGAGGCAACCTGCGTGCGCGCAGATCGCGCCAGCCTGTCCATTCTCGATTCAGCGGGTGAGTCGCTCGCCCGGCCGCGGCCATCCAGCACGCGAGCAGCGCGAGCGCAGCGATGAGGCCAAGCAGCCCGAGATCGGCGAGCGTCTGCACGACGAAGCCGTGGGCATGGTGCACGTCGATCGTGACGGTCCGATAGCGCAGGCGCGCGGTGTGATAGCCGAGCGCGCCCGCTCCGAGGACGGGATGGGCTTCCCAGATCTGGATGGCCTCCTTCCAGTAGCGAGCCCGCACGCTGGCGACCGCGGTCAGTCGGCCGGCCGTGTTGGACGGAGGTTTCGCGTTGGGGTTCGTCAACGAGTCGACCGCATGGGAGACGCTGCCGGTCAACCCGCGGTGGCTGTGCGCGAGCGCCCCCACGAAGCCGACGGCGGCGAGCGCGATCAGCGCCAGCAGAAGGGCTCCCGCCCTGCGGCGCGTCGCGGGCGCCGGAGCGCGACGCGCCGTGAGGAAGCCGATCGCGACTCCCGCGAGCGCCAGCAGCACGACCATCGCGAGGACCAGGGCGCCCAAGCGGTGTCCGGCCGTCGCGCGTTCGCCGAGAGCCACCCCTTCGGCGCTCAGGGCGTGCGTGGAGAAATCCCATGCCGCGACCGCGCCCGCGCCGAGCCCTCCGAGAATCAGAACCGCCGCCCCACGCAGTCGCAGCGGCACGATGCACAGCCACAGGACCACGCCCACGGCCAGCGCCGCCAGCGCGCCGCGCGAGTACGCGAGCAGCAGCGTCAGCAGCAGAACTCCCATGGCGGGATACGCGAGGGCGCTCAGGAGCGCATGTCCTGTGCGACGGGCCCCCAGCCACAGGCAGCCGATCGCCCCGAGCGCGGCAGTCAGGCCGATCGCGTTCCAGTAGCCATAGGGCTCATCCAGGCGGGCGTATGCGCTCGCCGGCACGATGTCACCCGGGAAGATCTTGGTGAGCAGCGCATAGCCGCACACGATCACCGCGGCCAGCGTCACGCCCCCGATGACGAGCGTCCAGCGTCCCGGAGCGACACGCACGAGCGTCACGGCCGCGGCAAAGACGCCGCAATAGGCGAACATCCGGCCGGCGTCCTGCCAGCTTTCGTCGGGTTGCACCGACCACACGACCGACAGCGCCGTCAACCCCGCGAACGCCAGCAGCAGAGCCACCGACCACGCCCCGTACGCGAGCCCCCGGGCCGGCACGAGGAGGATCGCGGCGGCGATCGCCAGGGCCGCGGCGAACGTGAGCGCCATCTCGGTCACGGTCATCGTTTCGAGGCTGAGGCCGCCCTTCGCGTAGAAGGTGATGAGGCAGAGGACGGCCGCGATCGCCACCGCCACGCTCCACGCGAGCCCCCGGCCGTCGGTCAGCGGGCGCCGTGGGACGCGGGCGGGCAGGCGCGGCCGCCTGGGCGCTGCCAGCGGTGGCAACGCGCCCAGCGCCGGAGCGGGCTCAGTCGATGTCGCGGGCACGGAAGCGGTTTCGCAGGGCGCCACCCACGACGAACAGCAGGCAGGCGAGCAGGAAGATCACGCTCGCGAGCAGCGGCGTGGGCAGCGAGCTCAGCGCCGAGGCGATGTCCGCGTGCACGACGCCGGGGTGGACCACCGCGCTCCCCACATGGACGGGAATCGGGCCGGCGTGCGTGGCGTGGGTGATCGCGCGCTGCTCGGAGGCCGAGGGCGCGATGGGAACGACCGCCGCGGCGCCGGAAGAGCCGCCCCGTCCGGTGGCCGCCGCCAGCTGCGCCTGGCGGATCAGCGATCCGCATTCGGTGTACTCCCGCGCGTCCGCGGTGAGGTCTTTGAGGGCTTCCGAGTAGGCCTGCTGACTGAAGCCGCTGAGCGACTGCCCATGCGTGCATCGGAGGATGATCGTTTCGCCGACGCTCGCGCTGGCGGGCGACGCGATCCCCGCCGCCAGCACCAACGTCAGCGCCAGTAGGCGTGAAGGAAGGGCCGAGATCCGTTCCAAGCTCCGCAACGCTACCAAGGGTCCTCGCTGGAACAACCCCTACTGTGCCCTCGATACGCCTACGCTTGCGAACGCGCCCGAAAAGCCGTCGGCCCACGCATCGTGGCTGTAGGCGAGCACGTCGTGGGAGCCGGCCGCGCCCAGACGGACCCGCAACTGGGGGTCCTGCGAAAGCCGTTCGATGGCGGCAGCGAGCGCGCCGACGTCGCCTGCGGCCACGACCAATCCGTTGTGTCCGTCCTGCACGAGCCCTCCAGCGGCAGCCCCGACGGCATCGGAGGCGATCACGGGCAGCCGTCTGTTCATCGCCTCGTTGACCACTAACCCCCACGGCTCGCGGAAGGTGCGGGTCGGGATCGACGGCAGCACCAGCACCTCGCAGGCCGCATACGCGTCGCGCAACGCCGGCGGCGCCAGCGAGCCCGCCCAGAAGAGCCCTTCCCGGCTCGCATCGGGCTGGCCGCTGTCGGCTTCCGCGCCCGATCCGGAGCCGACCAGCACGAGCGCCGCCTGCGACGGCTCGAGGCGGCAGGCGCGCCAGGCGCCCAGCAGGACCTCGAGCCCCTTCTCCTTGACGGGGCGCCCGACGAACAGGAACCTCGTGCCCGCCGCGGCGGGCCACGACGGGTCGCTCGGAGGGGCCACCTCGGGTGAGCTCCAGAAGGCGTTGTCGACCGACTGCGGCGCCACATGCACGTTGCGCGCTCCGCGCGCCCGGACATAGTCGCTCACATGGGGGCCGTAGGTGACGACCGAGTCAGCGGACCGGTACAGCCGCCGCAGCGGCAGATAGCTGAGCGCATGGGCGGCGCTGCTCGGGTGGGCCCAAAGGGACGTCCACAGGATCAACGGCACGCGTGCCCGCCGGGCCCCCGCCCAGCTCGCCAGCGGCGCCAGCCGCCCGCCGGTCGGGCACACGACCGCGCGGTAGCTCCCGCTGGAGGCCAGCGAACCGACCTGCCGCTGGGATACGTGGCGGTGGGGAAAGGGCAGCTCGCCGTCGAAGCTGGCGCCGCCGTGCCGCGAGCGCCCGCCGAACAGCGCGAACTCGACGTTCTCACGCTCGTGCAGCCGCGCGAACGCCCCAACCCGATAGGCGGGAGCGTGACCGGTGACGAACAGGACCGGCTTCACCCGAGCGCGTGCTCGTAGGCTGCGAGCGTCTGCTCGCCGCAGCGCTCCCACGTGAAGTACGCGGCCACGGTAGCCCGGGCCCGCTGCCCGGCCTCGCGCAGCCGGTGCGGGTCGCCGAGCAGCTCGTCGATGCGCTGGGTGAGCCGCTCGACGTCGCCCGGAGGCACGAGCACCAGGCCATCGCCGGCGGCCGCGATCTCCTCCGGGCCCGGCTCGCCGCGACACCCGATCGCGGGCACACCACCGGCCATCGCCTCAACGTAGGCCACACCGAAGGCCTCCTCGGTTGAAGGCATGACGAACAGCGTGGATTTCTGGGACAGCGCCACCGCGCGCTCGGGCGCCAGCTGTCCATGGAAGTCGACTCGCTCGGCGACCCCCAGTCGAGCCGCGAGTCCTTCAAGCGCGATCCGCTCGGGGCCTTCGCCGACGATCGCGTAGCGCAGGGTGGGGTGCTTCTGGGAGAGCACGGCCAGCGCGCGCACGACGTCGGCGTGTCGCTTGCGCGCGATCAGGTGGCCGACCGTCACGAGCGTTGGCGTGGCGTCCCTGAGCGGCGGTCGCGAGCCGGCCGGCAGGTCGGCTCCGAGATGCACGACGCGGGTCTCGCCGGCGCCCTGCCTGCGCGCCAGATCGGCTATCCCCTGGCTGTTCGCGAGCACGAGACGGGCCGAGCCCAGCCCACGCTCGACGGCCCTGGCGCCGGCCTCGCTCCGCGGCGCCGTGTACAGCACGTCGCCTCCGTGCACCGATACGACGAGCGGGACCGACGGACGGGACAGGCGGACCGAGTCGCCGGCGGGCACGGCGTTGTGGGCGTGGATCAGCTCGAACGGGAAGGAGCGACGCAGCCTGCGCAGCGCGAATGCGACGGCCGGGGCCGCCCAGGCCCCCCACTTCGGATACGAGCGATCACGAGGAGGGGAGACATACGGGACATAGGCGATCGGCAGGCCGTCGCGGACCTGCCCGCGCTCTTCGCGCAGCAGACCGGCCATCGAGGCCGCGGCACCCGCTGGCCCGGCCGCCAGCGAGGTGCGCGGGGGGATCAGCCGGTGAAGCGCGAGCACCTGCACCTCGGCCCCCGCTTCGCGTGCGGCAAGCGCCTGCCGATGAGCCCAGATCCCCAGCACCGGATCCCTGCGGCTGGGATAGAACTCGGCCACGACGACGACCTTTGGGCCGCCGCCGCTCACCAGCGACGATGCGTCGTCAGGGTCCGCTGCGCCTCGCTCGCGCTCAGGTACGGACGCTTGGCCAGGAACGCACGCGCCTCGGCGACGGCCACCTCGCGCGGGTAGGAGTGGGCCGCGGGCGCGGCGCGATGATGGATCGGTAGCGCGTCGACCACGCCGCAGCGCCAGCCGTGTTCGGCCGCCAGCGCCGCCCAGTGGGCGTCCAGACCCCAGCCCATCCTCAGCTCGGGGAACGGCAGCAGCACGGGAAAGGTCACCCTGGCGAATGCGGTCACCGGTCCGATCTCGACGAAGCGCGTCTCCCGCACCACGCTGCCCGGATGGCGCCGGGTCAGCGGCCAGGCGGCGTGTGAGTCCAGACAGTGCGCGGGCTGCGCCAGCTGCAGCGAGAAGCGTTCGCACAGGAACAGAAAGCGGTCGAGAAAGCCCCGCGGCAACTCGACGTCGTCGTCGACCACGAGCAGCCAATCGCGATCATCGGCCGGATGCTCGGCGAGCAGGCGATTGAGGTTCTCGAACCTGCCCCTCCCCCGAGGCGGCGTCGTGTAGAGGGCGACGTCGTGACGGGAGCTCAACAGCTCGGCGCGGATTCCCTCCGATAGCTCGTGACGCTCGGCGCGCTGCACGCCGAGCACGAGCACTCTCCTTCGCGGCGGATCCCGGCGCGCGGCGAGCGCAAGGCGCAGGCGCCGCCCGCTCGCGAGCTGCCAGGCGTTCGCGACCTCGTCGTGCGCCCGCCGCCGCCACACATCGACGCCACCCACGGTTCCGCTCGAGCCGGAGAGGAAGTCGTCGCTCGGCGCGGGGGCGGGGAGATCGGCGCGGCGTTCACGGACGCCCTCGCGCAGGCGGCCCGCGCTATGGGCCACCATCGTCAAGCCCTGGAGGCAGCGCCGGCGAACGACGTGTCCGAGGCAGCCGGTGAGCGTGAGCAGCTCGCGCCCGAGCGACGGAGCCTCGCCTCGGCGCGCGTCGAAGCGCCTGGCCGCGCGGCCGCGAGCGTGCGCCACGCGCGAGAGCGAGCGCAGGCGCGCGTCCGCTCCTGCGCGCCGGTGCTCGACAGCCGCCTCCGCCACGTAGCGGACCGTCGCGCCTGGGGTCTGCGCGCGCAGGCGGTCCTGCCACTCCTGCTCATCGCCGCCATGCTCGAGCGTGACGTCGAAGCACCCCACGCGCTCCAGGGCGCTGCGACGGACCGCCATGTTTGCGCCCCACGCGTAACGCGCGTCGCCGTCCTCTCCGCCGAGGTCAAGCGAGGTGATCGGCGGGTCCTCGCGCCCGCACGAGCGGACCCGACGACCCTCCAGGCGGGCGCGAATGCGTCCTGCGAACACGTCCACCTCGGGGTTCTCCTCCGCTGCGGCGATGAGCGCCGCCAGCCATCCGGCGCTCGCGCGGATGTCGTCGTCGACGAACACGACCAGCTCTCCTTGCGAGCGCGTCACGCCGGTGTTGCGGGCGACGTTCAGGCCGCGGGGCCCGGGATGCGGCTCGTAGCGTGCGCCGAACCTCGCGACGAGCTCATGTGCGGCCGGCGTCGCACCGGCGTCGTCGATCACCACCACCTCGGCCCCGGCGGCATCGGCCTGCGCGGCGATCGAGCTGAGCGCCACCTCGAGGTAGGCCAGGCGCGCGCGTGTCGGGATGATGATCGATGCGGGTGGTCGGGCCATTCTCGGCACAGTCTAGGTTTGCGGCGGCTCCCGGTCGCTTGACGGCCCGCGGCCCGCCAATAGGCTGCGCCCGGAATGGTCCTGTTCCTGCATAACCGCTATCGCACCACGGGTGGGGAGGAGCGCGTGGTGGAGGACCTCATGTGGCTCGTCCGTCGGCACCTCGGCGAGCCCGCCGAGTTGCTGGCGCGCGACTCGGCCGAGCTCGCCGGCGCCGGCGCCGCGATCGGGCTGCTGAGGGGCGGGCTGCATCCCGAGGAAGTGACGCGGGCGGTCCGCCTCGGGGGAGTGCGTGTGGTGCACGCCCACAACCTCCAGCCGGCGTTCGGCTGGCGCGCGCTCGAGGCGGCGCGCGCGGCGGGTGCGCGGGTCGTCCTGCACCTGCACCAGTACCGACTCGTGTGCGCCATCGGCGTGTGCTTCACGCGCGGTGAGGAATGCACACGCTGTCATGGGCGCAACACGCTGGCCGGCTTGCGCCTGAACTGCCGCGGAAGCCTGCCCGAGGCCGCCGCATACGGCGCTTCGCTGGCACTCTGGCAGCGCCGTCTGGTCGAGCAGGCCGACGTCGTGCTCGTTCCCAGCGTCTTCGCCCGCGAGCGACTGCGGGCGCTCGGCGCGCCGCTGCCGTGGGAGCGCGTCGAGGTCCTCGCACCGCCGCTGCCCGCGCTCGAGCAGCCGCCGCAGGCCTCGGCAGCTGATCCCGAGGCTCGCTCCTATGCGCTCGTCGTCTCGCGTCTCGCGGCCGAGAAGGGCGTCGACATCGCCATCGACGCGTGCCGGATGGCGCGCATTCCGCTGATCGTCGCAGGCGCCGGTCCGGAGCTGCGGGTGCTGCGTGAGCGGGCCGCCGGCGCGGACGTCCGCTTCCTCGGTCGCGTCGACGACGCGGCGCTGATCGAGCTGCGGGCGGGCGCCGCCGTGGCGCTCGCGCCGTCGCGCTCGGCGGAGACCTTCGGCCTGGCCGTGGCCGAGGCGATGGCCGCAGCGCTCCCGGTCGTCGCGAGCCGCGTCGGCGCGATCCCGGAGCTGCTCGATGCCGAGGGGCTCGTGCCACCCGGGGACCCCGAGGCGATGGCCGGCGCGATCGCTCGGCTGGCGGGCGATGGCACGGCCGGAGTCCGCAACCTCGAGCGGGTGCGCGCACTGTGTGCGCCGGCGGTGGTCGCCGAGCGGCTGAGGGAGGCCTACGACGGGGCTCCGCGCGCCGGGACGGCCGGCCCGAGCACATAAGCTCCCGGCGTGAGCACCGCGTCAAGCGCCCTGATCACCGGCATCACCGGCCAGGACGGCTCGTTCCTGGCAGAGCTTCTGCTCGCGAAGGGCTACCGGGTGTTGGGGCTCGTCCGGGGCGCTCCCGAGCGCCCACTCGGCTGCTCGGAGCATCTGCGCGAGCAGGTCGAGCTCGTGCAGGGCGATCTGCTCGAGCCGGACAGCCTGCGCTCTGCGATCGGACGGGCGCGCCCTGCCGAGATCTACCACCTGGCCGGCCCGTCGTTCGTCCCTGACTCGTGGCTGGCGCCCGGGGAGACCCTCAGCGCGATCGGGGGATCGGCTGCGGCGATCCTGCAGGCGGTGCGCGAGCTGGATCCCGCAGCACGCGTATTCGCCGCCGCCTCGGGCGCGATCTTCGGTGATGCGCGCGAGAGTCCCCAGCGGGAGGACACGCCGCCGCATCCGACGACGCCGTACGCGGTCGCCAAGCTCGCGGCGCACGAGCTCGTCGGGGTTATGCGCGCGCACGAGCACCTTCACGCAAGCTCGGGCATCCTCTACAACCACGAGAGCGAGCGCCGGCCGGAGCAGTTCGTGACACGCCGCATCTCGCGTGCGGCGGCCGCGATCGCACTGGGCCTGCAGGATGAGCTCACGCTGGGATCCCTGGATGCAGTCCGCGACTGGTCGTTCGCCGGCGACATCGTGCGCGGCGCGTGGCTGATGCTGCAGCAGGACACTCCCGATGACTACGTCCTTGCCAGCGGCGTGCCACGGACCGTCGCCGAGCTCGCGCGCACCGCCTTCGCCTGCGTGGATCTCGACTTCGAGCGCTACGTGCGGATCGATCCCGTGCTGGTGAGGCCCCCGGAGGCGACGCCGAGCGTGGGCGACCCGGGCAAGGCGCGCGAACGGCTGGGCTGGGCGCCGCTCCTCAGCTTCGAGGAGCTGGTCGAGCGGATGGTGAAGGCCGACCTGCGCTCGCTCCAGGCCGCCGCCCGGCCCGTCCAAGGGAGCCCCTAGACTGGCCCGCTAATGGCCACCGTCGGCGTAATCGGGTTGGGCTACGTCGGGCTGCCGCTCGCCGTCGCATTTGCCCGTGAGGGTTGCGACGTCGTTGCGGTGGACCTGGACACACGGAAGATCGATGCGATCGATGCTTGTGAGTCCTACGTCGAGGATGTTCCCTCGGAGGCCTTGAGGGACCTTGCCGAACGCATCCAGGCCACGACCCGCTACGCGCCGCTGGCCGACGCGGACGCGGTTCTGATCTGCGTGCCGACCCCGCTGACGCGCAACCGCGAGCCGGATCTCGGCCAGCTGATCGGCGCCACGCGCGCGCTCGCAGGGGTGCTGCGCGCCGACCAGCTGGTGGTGCTGGAGTCCACGACCTACCCCGGAACGACCCGCGAGCTCGTCGCTCCGCTGCTCGAGGAGTCGGGGCTGGCGGCGGGCAGGGACTTCCATCTGGCGTTCTCACCCGAGCGGGTCGATCCGGGCAGGACCGACTACACGCTGCGCAACACGCCGAAGGTGCTCGGAGGGCTGACCGACGCCTGCGCCGAGCGCGCCGAAGCGCTCTATTCGATCGTGTGCGATGAGCTCGTGCGCGTCACGACTCCCGAGGCGGCGGAGCTCACGAAGCTGCTCGAGAACATCTTCCGCGCGGTGAACATCGCCCTCGTGAACGAGCTGGCGATGCTCACGGACCGCATGGGCATCGACATCTGGGAGGTGGTGGACGCGGCTGCGACCAAGCCCTACGGGTTCATGCGCTTCGAGCCGGGGCCGGGCATGGGCGGTCACTGCATGCCCGTCGACCCCTTCTACCTGAGCTGGCGGGCGCGTGAGTTCGACATGGCGACCGAGTTCATCGAGCTCGCGGGCAAGGTCAACCAGCAGATGCCATACCACTGTGCCGCGAAGGTTCAGCGCGCCCTGAACGAGGCCGGGCTGCCCGTCAAAGGCGCGCGCATCGCCGTGCTCGGCGTCAGCTACAAGCCAGGCGTCGGCGACGTGCGCGAGTCGCCTGCGCTCAAGATCATCTCGCTGCTCACGGAGCTCGGCGCCGACATCCGCTACCACGACGCACACGTTCCCGTGCTCCCGGACTACGGGCTCGAGAGCCTCCCGCTCGAGCAGGCCCTCGCCGACGCCGATCTCGCGTTGATCGTGACCGCGCACCCCGGGGTCGACTACGGGCTGCTGGCCAGGCGCGCCCGCCTGGTGGTGGACCTGCGGGGAGTGACGCGAAGCTCGAACATCGGCAACGTCATACGCCTGTGAGGCCGGACGGCCGCGCCCCGGGGCTGGTCGTCGGGGACGGGGTGCGAATCGGCGAGGGCGTCTCCTTCGGCGCCTACGTGGTCGTGCACGCGGGCACGATCATCGGCGACGGCTGCGCGATCGAAGACCATGCCGTCCTCGGCAAGCGCCCGCGACTCGCGTCGCATTCGCGTTCTCTTGGCGACGTCGGCGATCTCGAGCTCGCGGAGGGCGTGAAGGTGGGTGCCGGCGCGGTCGTCTTCGCGGGAGCCAGGGTCGGCGCGGAGACGATCATCGGCGACCAGTCCTTCGTGCGGGAGCGCAGCTGGATCGGCGGCGGCTCGGTCGTCGGTCGGGGGAGTGTCGTCGACAACGACGTCGAGCTGGGAGCGCGCGCGCGAGTGCAGACAGGCGTCTACCTGACCGCCTTCACGCTCGTCGAGGACGACGTGTTCATCGGTCCGGGCGTCACGACGACAAACGACAACACGATGGGGCGCCACGACCCCGAGACGCCGGTCGCCGGCCCGGTCCTGCGGCACGCGTGCCGGATCGGTGGCGGCGCGGTGCTCGCCCCCGGGGTCGAGATAGGCGTCGAGGCATACGTGGCGGCGGGTGCCGTGGTCGTGAGCGACGTACCGCCTCGCGCGGTCGTGATGGGCGTGCCGGCGCGGGTCGTGCGCGAGGTGTCCGAGCAGGATCTGCTCGAGCGCTGGCGCTAGCTCGCCGCGCGCGCGGCCGCGACGACCTCATCGGCCTGCGCCCGCGTGAGCACCGGGCTCATCGGGATCGCGAGGTGGCTGCGCGCCGCCTGCTCGGTCGCGGGCAGGTCGACGCCGGCGCCCCACTCGCGCATCGGCGGCTGACGGTGGACCGGAGTGCGGTAGTAGGCCTTGAATCCGACCTGCGCTGCCTCCAGAGCACCTTCCAGGCGCCCTACGTCCGGGTGGCGGACGACGTAGAGATGCCATGCGGGAGATGATCCAGGGACCGGCTGGGGCAGGCCCGCGACCTCCGCGAGACCGGCCTGCTCGTAATGGCGCGCGGCCTGCATCCGCCCCTCCGACCACTCGTCGAGGTGCGGCAGCTGAACGCGCAGGATCGCCGCCTGTAGCTCGTCCAGCCGCGAGTTGTAGCCGACCTGCTCGTAGTCGACCTTGTCGCGCGAGCCGTGGAAGCGCAGGATCCGCGCCTGCTCGGCGATCCGCTCGTCCGAGGTGACGATCATGCCGCCGTCACCGAAGGCGCCGAGGTTCTTGGACGGATAGAAGGAGAATGTCCCCACAGCCCCGAGTGCTGCCGGGCGCCCGGC
>DATMQX010000081.1:0-20615 GCA_035567055.1 Solirubrobacteraceae bacterium | reverse complement strand
CAGGCCGCTCGTGCTGGTCGCCGGGTACTCCGCTTACCCGCGGACGCCCAACTTCCGCCTGCTGCGCGAGATCGCCGACGAGGTGGGCGCGACGCTGATGGTGGACATGGCGCACTTCGCCGGGCTCGTCGCCGCGGGCCTTCACCCGAACCCGATCGAGTTCGGCGCCGACGTGGTCACCACGACGACGCACAAGACGCTCGGCGGCCCGCGGGCGGGCGTGATCCTTTGCAAGGAGCAGTTCGCGAAGAAGATCGACTCGGCCGTCTTCCCGGGCCAGCAGGGCGGGCCGCTCGAGCACGTGATCGCCGCGAAGGCCGTGGCCTTCAAGATCGCGGCCAGCGAGCTGTTCGCCGAGCGCCAGCGCCGGACCATCGCGGGAGCACGCGCGCTCGCCCGGGAGCTGCTGAAGGCCGGTCACGGTGTCAACGTGCTGACCGGCGGCACGGACGTTCACCTCGTGCTCGTCGACCTGCGCGGCGCCGACCCCGAGCTGACCGGCCGTCAGGCGGAGGACCGCCTGCACGACATCGAGATCACCGTCAACCGCAACGCCGTGCCCTTCGATCCGCGCCCGCCGATGGAGGCCTCCGGCCTGCGCATCGGCACGCCGGCGCTCGCGACACGAGGACTGCAGGAGGACGATTTCGTGGAGGTCGGGAAGATCCTCGCGACCGCACTGACGCCCGAGTACGAGTCACGAGCGGGCGAGCTGGCCGAGCGTGTGACGGCGATCGCCGATCGCTACCCGCTCTACGAGGAGCTCTCCGCCGGCGCGCCGGCGTAGGCCGGCGCGCCCACGGGCGCTCCCTCATTGGCCGCGCTCCCGTGAGCGGATCAGGCCGATCTACTACAGATAATAGTACTTGCTCGAGGAGTCGCGGGACAAGATCTCGTGCAGTCTCCTACAGAGTGTCGTAGATTGAGGAAGATCGCGCCGGGGGCCGGCGTCTTCATTTGTAGAGAAGCTCAAACGATCGGCCCGATGTGCGTCCTCTGCTTCATCGCGCCGGCGCATCCCCACATCAAGGAGCAAGACCATGAAACGCAATCGTCCCCTATCGCTCGGGCTGGCCATCGTTCTCGCCGGCGCCGTGGCGCTCGTATTCGCCGTAACCGGCGGTAGTGCCAAGAAGGCGCGGTCCGCGGTGCTCGGCGGAAGTGCAATCAGCGTCAAGCAGACGACTCTCGGCAAGACGCTCGTCGACGCCAACGGGCGCACCCTCTACCTGTTCCAGGGCGACAAGCCGGGCGTCAGCACCCTGTCGCCGGCCGGCCTGGCCGTATGGCCGGCGTTTACGAGCGCCGGGACACCGCCGGCGACCGGTGGCGCCGTCGCGGCCGACGTCGGGACTGTCGCCGGTCCCGGCGGCACCCGCCAGGTGACCTACAACGGCCACCCGCTCTACTACTACGTGGGCGATCGCGGGGCCGGGAGCACGGCCGGCCAGGGCCTGAACCAGTTCGGCGCCCTCTGGTACGTCCTTTCGCCGAGCGGCAGCGCGATCACGAGCGCGCCGACCACGTCCGCTCCCGCCGCCGAAGGCGCAACGGGTGAAGGCTCCGGCTACCGCTCGGGCTACTGAGCCGAGACCGTGGCCAGCACGGCTCGGAGGTCGGGGCGCGCCATTGCGGCGCGCCCCGACTCGAGATGGTCCTGACCCCACGGTCATCCGCGGCCCCGCCCGCCCGACCGAACCCGCCGGCCCGTCTGCAAGACGCGCTCAGGCGTGAGGTCGCTCGACGGCCTCATCGTCGCCGGAGCGGGGGAAGCGTCGCTCGAAGATGGCTGCGACCACGATGCTCAGCTCGTACAAGAGCAGCATTGGCACCAGCTCGAGGCCGGTGGTCACCGGGTCGGTTCCGGGCAGCAGCAGGGCCAGCGCGGTGATGATCACGATCGCGTAGCGCCTGTGACGGCGCAGCTGGCGCGTGGATACGACCCGCGCCTGCGTGAGCCCGATGACCGCGATCGGGATCTGGAACAGCATCCCGGAGGCCAGTAGCGTGAGCAGGATGAACGAGTAGTAGCTGCGCGCCTGCACCAGCGCATCGAATGAGCTCGCGTTGAAGTTCTGCAGGAAGCCGACGGCTCCGGGGAGCACGACGAGGTAGCCGAACACGATTCCGCTGATGAAAAGGACCGGAGCCATCGCCAGCAGCGGCAGCGCAGCCTGGCGCTCGCGCTTGCTGAGGGCAGGGATCACGAAGGCATAAAGCTGCCAGAGGATGATCGGCATCGCCAGGAGCAGTGCGAAGACCGCCGACACCGTCACGGTCTGGGCAAACGGCTCGCCGATCCCGAGCGTCACCGGCTGACGTCCCTGTGCCGCGGCGGGGCTGATCGCGACGGCCGCCGCGTCGGCGTCGGCGGCAGAGACCAGCGCCTGGCGCTGCGCCGAGTCGAGCGGGGTGGGGGAGCGCGCGAGCGACTCGAAGGCCGCACGTTGACGGTCGAGCGCGACCCGCAGGCTCTGCTGCGCGCGCGCTCTCTGCGCCAGCGGACCGCGGGAGTGCCTCAGCGCTCCCGCGGTCGCCCGCTCGAGCGGGTGGTTGAGAACGCTGAGCAGCGCGTGGTTCTGCCAGAACGCAAGTCCGAACGCGACCAGGAGCGCCACGCCGCTGACCATGAGCCGAATGCGTAGCTCCCCGAGATGGTCGGTCAGCGACAGGCGATCCTCCTGGGCCACGGCCGCGAGCGCCGCTCTGGAGACGTTCATCGCGATGCGCTCGATGCAGCCGACTTCGGCCGCCTGCCGGGGAAGCTCACAGCGATGGTGCCTTCTCGTCAGCGGATGCGGTGCTCGGAGCGGGGAGCTTGTGATCGTCGTCGTGAAGGCCGCCGATGGAGTTCTTGAACTCCCTCAGCCCCTGGCCGAGTGCGCGACCCGCGTCCGGCAGACGTTTGGGCCCCAGGAAGACGAGCGCTACGACGAGCAGGATGATCAGGTGGGTGGGTTGCAGCAGTCCGGTGAACATGTTCGGGTCCTTTCGTTGAGGGCGCCGGCCGCGGCTCCTGGGGTGGAGCCGCGGCCGACGTGGGGGGCGAGGTCGTCTCAGCTGAGCTTCCTCGCGCTCGCATGTGCGAACGGCGTTCAGACGTTGCGCTTCGCCGCGTCAGCCGCCTTTGCCAGTTCCATGACTTTGCTGAAGAACTGTTCTGACTGACCCTTGAACAGCTGGTCAGCCGCGAAGCTGTTGACCGTCGCGACGGCGCCGCCGTTCTCGTCCAGCGCGGGCCTTACGACCGAGCAGGCGGGCAGGTTCTTGCTGATGAACTGCGTCGGCTCGGGCAGGATCAGGTTGGTTTTGAATTCCTCCGGGGCGAAGGGCTTGGCGTTGAGATCGGGGAACTTCAGCTTTGTGACGGGATCCACCACACCGGCAAGCGGCTGGCTGACCGCATTGCCCGCCTTGTCGTGCCAGAGCGAGAAGTGGTTGGTCTCGACACCGCCGATGCTCACGGCGATCAGAAGGGCTTCCAGGCTCGATGCTTTGAGCGCCATGATGTTGTAGAGGCTCGAACCACCCTGCTCGATGTAGCCGAAGTGAAAGCCGGCCGTGTTGGCGATCGCCTGCATACGTCGTGCGTGCGCCGTCTTTGGAGGATTCGGCTGTTCGGTGTTCGGCGGCGTATCGGTGTCGTTCAACGGGATGGCCGGCTGGTTGTCGATCGTTACCGCCTGCGGGAAGCTCGCCCCGAAGTCGGGGCTCTGGCTGCTGCGGTAGCGGGTGTACCAGCTCGTGTCGACGTCGAGGGCCTGCAGGTTGGTCAACCGGCCGATCTGCTGGGCTCCCGTCGCTTTGCTGCTCGGCAGCTTGCGAAACGCGTCGAGATCGACCGGCTGAGCGCCCTTGGAAAGCAGGAATTCGTTGAGGAACGCCGCGTGGCTGATCTCATCTTCGGTGTTGTCGTTTATGTATTGCGGCATGTCGCCGTCGAGGTTCGACAGCGCCGCCATATAGGACGGATTGCCTCCATTGACTCCGCCGAGCTCGTTGTACTGCTGCCACAGGTCGCTCTCGATCAGCTCGACCGCGGCGAGGAATCGCAGGATTGCGACGTCGCCCTCCGTGAGCTTGGCGGACGCGCTGGCCATCGCCTGGCCCGTGAGAAGCGCGCTGCCCGGCAGGATGGCGGCGCTGGCAAGGCCGACGCCCTTCAGGAAAGAGCGGCGGCCGACGACACGGTTCCACTGGGACTGGACAGCGTCGTCGCTGTGCTGCTGCTCGGCGGGGAGCGGGGAGATTGTGACTTGCTTCTTCATTGGCTTGGTCCTTTGCTTGTTGAGTGAATGACGGCGATCAGATACGGCTGCCGGCTTCGTTGATCGCAAGGAGCGGCCCGTGGCCGTCTGTCACAGCCGGTGTACTACGGCTTGTCGTAGGTAGGACGCCGGCGTGGCTCATTCCTTCCCGGCGGCGCGCGGACGCCTTGAGGGCGAGCTCATGGCACGGTGCTGCAGCACGTCTCCCAGGCTCGGCGATACTCGTTCGCCGCGGTCTCCTCGCGTTCGGTTGCAGCCACATAGACCGCCGCGGCCTCATCTCGCTCCCCCGGGGCGGCGCTCGTCCACCAGCCAAACGCGAGCTCTGTCTCGTTAGCGGCGCTGCGCCACGCCTGCGCGCGGTTGCCAACTTCGACGACGAGCCTCGTGATCTGCTCTTTGACCTGCCGGCTGCACGAGCGCTGCGGCGCGCCGGAGCGCTCGACGGGCGCACCTGGGGCTGGCCCTCGGCGTGGCCCGCGGAACTGCCGCGCACGCGGCCTCTTGATCCTCACCCTCATTTCCGAGGAGCCTTCATCTGTGCCGACTCCGCCGGGCGCAGGGGTGCGAGCGGGTAGGACCGCTCTGCGCGCGCCGTCACCGAGCTGAAGAGGCTCGAGGCGGGCGGGGCGATCGCGAACGGTGAGCGTCTCATGTGGGATCGAGCTCCTTGCGGTCAGGTCTGGGGTCTGATGCGCGTTGATGCGAGGTATGACGCCGTGTAGTAGAAGGACGCCGGGGGGAGTCGATCCTTCCCGGTGGTCCTCGAGGGCGCACGAGCGTCCTCGGCGAAGGCGCCGGCTCTACGTTCGCTACTATCTACTATAGTCTGTAGTAGACATCCACCCTGCTGATTGATTCCACCGCCAAGTCATGGAGACGCCGATGTACAGCATCCAAGAGCAGTCGCGCGAGGACCGCTTGGAGGAGCCACGCTGAACAAGGCCGACACGCGCGATCCGATGCCTCGTGACGATCGGGGCTGGCGGGTGGCGCCCGCCCCCGACGGGCGCGGCATGCCCGAGAAGCCTCGCCCGCCCGCCCCGCTTCGAAGGCGCGGATTCCTGATCTTCGTGGTGCTCTTGATCGCCTTAAACTGGATCTCGCTGCTCGCGATTCGCCCCGGCGGGCTGCCCCGCGTTCACGTCCCCTTCAACCCCTACTTCCTGACGCAGGTGCAGTCGAACCAGGTGCGGTCGATCTCCTCGCGCGGCGACACGATCGAGGGAACGTTCCTGGCCCGGGTCCGCTACCCGGCCGGCAATCCCGAAGCGACGCCGACCACGCTGTTCAGCACAGAGGTACCGACCTTCTGGAACACCAACCAGCTGTCGGCGCTGCTCCAGGCCCACCACGTCCAGATCAACGCCCAGCCGACGACCCAGCCGGCCTCGGTGCTCGCCGAGCTCCTGTTGGGCTTCGGCCCGACGTTGCTGATCGTCGGGCTGTTCGTGCTGGTCGCCCGCCGGGCCACCCGCGGCGGTGGCATGGGAGCGCTCGGCAACTTCGGCCGCTCGCAGGCGCGGCGGGTCGATCCCGAACACATCCAGATCACCTTCGAGGACGTGGCGGGGATCGACGAGGCCAAGGGCGAGCTCACCGAGATCGTCGACTTCCTACGCGATCCCGACCGCTACGGGCGGCTGGGCGGCCGGATGCCACACGGCGTCCTGCTGTCCGGCGCTCCCGGTACCGGAAAGACGCTGTTGGCGCGAGCGGTTGCCGGCGAGGCGCATGCCGCCTTCTTCTCGATCTCGGCCTCGGAGTTCATCGAGGCGATCGTCGGCGTCGGGGCCTCGCGAGTGCGCGACCTGTTCGCCAAGGCGAAGGACGCAAAGCCTTCGATCGTGTTCATCGATGAGCTCGACGCGATCGGGCGCTCGCGTGATGGCCGCGGGTCGTTGACGGGCGCCAACGACGAGCGGGAGCAGACGCTCGATCAGATCCTGACCGAGATGGACGGCTTCGAGAGCGCCGAGGCGGTCGTGGTGCTCGGGGCGACCAACCGCCCGGACGTGCTCGACGCCGCTCTTCTGCGACCCGGGCGCTTCGATCGGCGCGTGGCGGTGCATGCGCCGGACAGGAGGGGGCGGCGGGAGATCCTCGACGTGCACACACGCTCCATCCCACTCGGCGAGCGAGTCGACCTCGAGGCCCTGGCCGCGAGCACCCCTGGGATGGTCGGCGCCGACCTGGCGAACCTCGCGAACGAGGCAGCCCTGCTCGCGGCACGGCGCGAACACGAGAGCGTCGAGATGATCGACTTCACCGATTCGCTCGAGAAGATCATGCTCGGCGCTCCTCGAGGCATCCTCCTGTCCTTCGCCGATCGAGAGCGGACCGCCTATCACGAGGCGGGACATGCGCTCCTCGGGATGCTCACTCCGGGCGCCGATCCCGTCCGCAAGGTCTCGATCATCCCACGAGGCATGGCGCTCGGCGTGACGCTCGCCACCCCGGACGCCGATCGAGTTTCCTACTCCCGCGAGGATCTGCAGGCAAAGCTCCGCGTGGCGCTGGCCGGTCGCGTCGCGGAGGAGATCGTCTACGAAAGCATCACCACGGGCGCCGAGTCCGACATCCAGCAGCTGACGGCCATTGCCCGCCAGATGGTCGGACGCTGGGGCATGAGCGACGCGGTCGGTCCCGTCGCGGTACTCCCGCCAGACGGAGCCGATCATTGGCTGCCTGCCGGCATCAGCGACACCTCGGAGGCGACCCGCAAGCTCCTCGACGAGGAGGTGCGGCGCCTCGTGGAGTCCGCGCACGACGATGTCACCGAGGTGCTGAGCGAGCACCGCGAACAGCTCGACAGCCTCACCAAGGCCTTGCTCGAGGCCGAGACTCTCGACGCGATCGACGCGTATGGGGCGGCCGGCCTGCCCTCGCACAGCCAGGTGCCCGTCTCCTGACACCGATCCGGGCCCGCTCCGCCCGCAAACCCACTACACTGTGTCGTACATGGTCACTCGCACTCCCGCTCCACCCCCGCTGCACGAGCTCGAGACGGAGGTCATGGAAGAGCTGTGGGAGCGCCGCGCGTCGTCGGTGCGCGAGATCATGGAGGCCGTCAACGCTCGCGCGCCGAGACCGCGTGCGTACACCACGTACATGACGATCATGACCCGGCTCGAGTCCAAGGGCCTGCTCGAGCGCACGCGGGAGGGCAGGACCGACTTCTACCGGCCCCTGTACACGCGCGGCCAGTACGCCGACCTGCGCGCCCACGCCGAGGTCGAGTCGCTCGTCGACCAGTTCGGTGAGCTGGCGCTCGGTCACTTCGCCCGACAGATGGCTCAAATCGACCCACAACGCCGCCGCGCCCTCCAGCGCCTTGCCCGCAGGAAGTGACATCCACCCGCGCCTCGCCCGCAGCCGCGTGTTCGGACTGCACGCCTCTCTCGGCGCCAGCGGGATGCTCGCGGCCGTTGCTTCGGTCGCGACCGCGATCGCCTCGGTGCACCACGCGGCAGGGGGCGCCCCCGAGCTCGAGATCTCGGGTCTCCGATTCACCTATCCGACGCTGAACCTCGCTGCGCTGTTCTCGGCGCTCCTCGCGGCGGTCGGGGTCGCTGTCGTGGCCGTCGCATTGCGGGCGAGCTGGCGCCAGCGGCGTGACTACCGCCGCTTCATGAGTCGCGTCGGCATCGTGGGGTCGCTCGAAGGCCACCCGACGGTCACGGTGATCGACGATTCCAGGCCGCTGGCCTTCTGCGCCGGATATCTGAGACCGGGGGTATACATCTCGCGCCGCACGCTGGAGGTCCTCTCGGATGAGGAGCTCGAGGCTGTGCTGGCGCACGAGCAGCATCACCGGCGGGTGCGCGACCCGCTGCGCTTCGCGTTCGCGCGAATCGTTGGCCAGGCGCTCTTCTTCCTGCCGGTACTGCGGCCGCTCGGCGACCGCTACCGCATGGTGGCCGAGTTGAACGCCGATGATGCCGCGGTTCGGGCCAGCGCCGGCGAGAAGGGGCCATTGGCCGCGGCCATGCTCGCCTTCGACAGGAGCGGGCCGCCGGAGGGGGCGGGCATCTCACCGGAGCGAATCGACTCGCTGCTCGGCGAGGCGGGCCACTGGCAGCTGCCAGTCTGGTGGGTCGCCGCTTCGCTTCTCGCCCTGTCGAGCGGCGCCGCGCTGATCTGGCGGGTCAGCGAAGTCGCGTCCACCCACGCGAGCTTCAATCTCCCCGTGCTCACTTCCCAGCCCTGCCTCGCGGTCCTGGCGCTGATGCTGGCGCTGATCGTCTGCATCCTCGTGCTGCCGCGGCGCGAGCAGGGCGCGCGTGTCGCCCGGATCCTGCACGCCCCGGCGTCGCACTGACAGCCGCTCGATAGGCGGCCTAGCCGGCGCCCGACGGGCGAGGCTGCCCCGCAGCTGGCGCGGGGGAGACGTGCTGCAGCTCTGAAATAGCGCGCGTGCGGCGACGGCGGCGTGCGCGCGGACGACGAGCGGACACCGCATCAGAGCGCCCGCTCAGAGGCTCGTCACGCGCTTGCAGTGCAAGCACCAGCCTCCGTGCGATCGCGTCATCGGATGACCTGACCGGCCGGCGGAGCAGCTGGTAGCCCGCATCACGCAGCCGGCCGTTCCACTCCGCCGGCCGTGGGCGCCCGGAGAACACGACTACAAGCGAGTCCGCCCGGCTGGTGGCGAGAACGTCGAGGACCTCCGAGAAGACGAACAGCTCGCGGCGGATCTCGCTCACCGCCTCGCGCCCCCCCGCGATGTGGATCTCATGGGTATGCACGGCACGCTCCGTCGATTGGGTTTGGATAGCGGAGCCGAGTCTACTACGCCGCGTAGTGGAACAGGTCCGCTAGACGCGTCGTCATCGGCGGGGGCTCATCTAAATCCGTGTGATCGGCGGGAAGGAACTGCACGCTGCGGCGTCGGTAGGTCATATACGACGCTGCGTAGGACGACGACACGTCGTAGTACGCCCCCAAACCCAGACAAGAGAGGTAAGTCGATGAGCCTATCCAGACTCTCCGTGCCGTCCGTGCTCGCCGGAGTCATCGCCGCAGCGGTGGCGGCTCCCGCCGGCTTCGCACAGACGACCCCAACCAACGCGCCTTCGCCGTCCCCGACGCCGCCGCCGACCACGACCGGCGCACCGGCCGCCCCGCCGGATGCGGTGATCGAGTGGAACCGGACGCTGCTCGCGATAGTGCGGACGAAGACTCCGCAGCCGCTGCAGCCGCCGACGATTCATGCCACGCGCGCCTTCGCGATGCTCCATCTGGGCATCTATGACGCCGTCGTCGCGGTGGAGGGCGGCAATCCCTACCTCCCCGAGCACATCCTCAGGAGATCGGCCTCGCCGACGGCCGCGGCCGACCAGGCTGCGCACGACGTGCTCGTCGCCCTGTACCCCTCCCAGCAGGCGTCGCTCGACAACGAGCTGAACGCAGACCTGGCCGGGATACGGGCTGACGGGCGCCGCGCGCGCGGAGTCCAGGCGGGAAGCGCCGCGGCGCAGGCGATCCTGGCCAACCGTGCGCAGGACGGATCGGGCGTGACCCCTCCGCTCTACTCCGTGGCGCCTGGGCCGGGGGTGTTCGAGCCGACCCCACCGGCGACCGCGGCGTTCACGCATTGGGCGAACGTCAAGCCGTTCGTACTCGCCAAAGCCAGCCAGTTCCGCCCGCCGGCGCCCGCGCCGCTCACCAGCAGCGCCTACGTCAAGTCCCTGCAGCAGGTCCAGTCGCTCGGGCAGAACAGCAGCACCACGCGCACCCCCGACCAGACGACGATCGGCACCTTCTGGAGCGGCGGGATCTGGGACTACTGGAACGAGATCGCCCAGAGCGCCTCTCTGGCCCACCACGACACGCTCGTACAGGACGCCCGGTTGTTCGCACAGCTGAACGTGTCCTTCGCGGACAGCGTGATCGCGTTCTATGACGCCAAGTACACCTACGACGTGTGGCGCCCGCAGAGCGCGATTCGCACCGGGTTCCCCGGGTTCACGGCCAACCCGACGTGGACGCCGCTGGGCAAAACACCCGCCGAACCGTCCTACCCCGGCGCCCACGCGACGATCAGCGCGGCCGGAGCCAGCGTCCTGAGCTCGTTCTTCCACAACGACGCCCAGGCCCTGACGGTCACTTCGGAGGTCATGCCGGGAACAACGCGACAGTTCAGCGGTTTCGCCGCCGCGGCCAACGAGGCCAGCGCAAGTCGCGTCTTCGCCGGCGTCCACACGCAGCTGGATGAGGAAGCCGGTCAGCAACTCGGTGTCTCGGTTGCCCGGCTCGTCCTCGACAGCGGCCCGCTGGCGAGGGGGCGCGCGACAGGAGCGCGTCACGTCCGCCACGCCCGCCACGCGTCCCGCGCCAACCGGCGCTGAGGCGACGGCCGGTGCCAGCGGCGCCTCTCCTGGTCGCCGCTGGCACCGCGCCCGCCGGGTGAATCCTCCCCTGGGAATACCTACTACAAACTGTAGTAGAATGATCGGCACGTCTCGTCTTCCGATCCCCTCCCAACACGGAGGGCGAGACGCCAAGCTTTGTCCAATCTCATCGTCAACTCCCTCCGCGACCGCGAAATCCGCCGAAGGCTGGCGCTCACCGTCCTGCTGCTGTTCGTCTACCGGCTGGGATCGTTCGTGCCGCTGCCCGGGGTCGACATCGCAGGGGCCCGGAGCGCCCAAGGACAGCTCGGCGGCTCGAACATCTTCGGCCTCCTGAACCTGTTCTCCGGCGGCGGACTGTCGCGGATCAGCCTGTTCGCGCTGGGCATCACTCCATACATCACCGCGTCGATCATCATGCAACTGCTCGGCGCCGTGGTGCCGAGCCTCATCAAACTGCGCAAGGAGGGCGAGGTCGGCGAGGCGCGCTTCGTGCAATACGTTCGCTACCTGACCGTTGCGCTCGCCGCGGTGCAATCGCTGGGATACGTGTTTCTCTTTCGCTCCGCGCAGACGCCTGGCGCGACACCGGTGTTCGAACGCTTCGACGCCCCGCACGTTCTGCTGATGGTGGTCTCGCTGACGGCGGGCACCGTCGTTCTGATGTGGATCGGCGAGCTGATCACCAAGCGCGGCATCGGCAACGGCATCTCGCTGCTGATCATGGCCGGAATCCTCGCGAGCCTGCCGCGCGGGCTCGAACGCTGGTGGACCAGTCCCGACGCCATCTTCAAGGTGATGATGCCGTTCATTGCGCTGGCGGTGATCGCCTCGATCGTGTTCATCCAGACCGGCGAGCGGCGAATTCCCATCCAATACGCCAAGCGCGTGGTCGGCGGGCGCCTCAGCCAGGGGGGCAGGACGTTCCTACCGCTGCGCCTGAACATGGCGGGCGTCATCCCTGTGATCTTCGCCGCCACGCTGATGGCCTTCCCCCCGACCGCCGCGCAGTACGTCCAGGCCGGCTGGGCCAAGAGCCTCTCGAACTTCTTCAACCCCAACGGGTGGCCCTTCGTGCTCGGCGAGTCGCTGCTGATCGTCGCGTTCACCTTTCTCTACACCGCGGTGACCTTCAATCCGGTCGATCAGGCGGACTCTCTGCGCAAGCACGGCGGCTTCATCCCCGGCGTGCGTCCCGGCCGGCCGACGGCCACGTTCCTCGACCGGGTCCTCGGCCGCCTGACGCTCCCCGGCGGGGTCTACCTCGCGCTCGTCGCCGCGCTTCCGACGGTGCTCATCGCCAGGACCAATGCCACGTTCTTCTTCGGTGGCACATCGGTGTTGATCGTCGTCGGCGTGGCGCTTGAAACCGTCAGACAGGTCGAGGCGCAGCTGACGATGCGCAACTACGCTACGTTCCTCAAGGAGCCGAGCGACCGCCACGCGCCGCCCCTCGCCGCATAACCACGCGGGCTGAGAGGTCCGGCGGTCCGCGTTGCGCGGCACGCCGGCGGGGCGGTGCTCTGCACCCAGGCGCTTCTCGACCCCGGCGCCTGCGATGCTGTGCGCGACTCGATGGCGCATCCGAACGAGCTCGAAGCGCTTTACGCCTTCCTGACCGCCGCGGCCGTGACCGCGGTGCTGACGCCGCTCACGATGCGGTTCGCAAGGGCCGTGGGCGCCATTGACGAACCGCGCGAGCGGGGCTTGTCCGAGCGCCCCACGCCGCTGCTCGGAGGGCTTGCGATCTTCGCCGGAGCGCTCGTCGCGATCATCGTCTGGCTGCCCGGCGGCTACTACAAAGACCATCAGCTGTGGCAGGGGGTGTTGCTCGCCGCCGCCGTGATCACGGTCATAGGCGCACTCGACGACCGCTTCGACCTGCCGCCCGGCGTGAAGCTGGCCGGCCAGGTGGTGGCGGCGGTGATCGTGGTGCATTTCGGCGTGGCGGTGAAGTCGATCACGCTGCCGTTCGTCGGCCTGCTGCACTTTCCCAACGCGGGGGTGACGAACGCCGGCCCGCTGCTGACGGTGGTCGGGCTCGTGGCGATGATGAACGTGGTCAACTTCTCCGACGGCGTCGACGGCCTCGCGGCGGGCGTCTGCGCGATCATCGCCGCGGCGATGGCCGTGATCGCCTTCGACCTGGGCCGCCAGCAGCCCGGGGTGCTCGCCGCGCTCACCGCGGGCGCGGCACTCGGCTTCCTGATCTACAACTTCCCGCCGGCCAAGAGCTTCATGGGCGACTGCGGCGCGAACCTGCTCGGCCTGCTGATGGGCGTGCTCGCCGTCGAGGCGGCCGTCAAGACTGCCGCCGTCGTGTCCTTCGTGCTGCCGCTGATCCTGCTCGCCGTCCCGTTCCTGGACACCACCTTCGTCGTCCTGAAGCGGCTGAAGTACAAGCAGCCGATATACCGCCCCGACAGCGAGCACTTCCACCACCGGATGGCCCGCATCGGCTTCTCGAGCCGGCGCACGATCGCCTACCTGTACGCGTGGACGCTCCTGCTCGCGGGCTTGGCGCTGGCGCTTCGCTTCATCCCCTACAGCGACCACAAAGGCCATCTCGACCTCGCCTGGACGCTGGTGCTGGCGGGCCTCGGGGCGATCGTCGTGGCGGCCAGCGTCTACCTCGTGTACGTGCTCGAGATCCTCAAGTTCAGGCGGCTGGATGCGGTGCGCCTGCGTCTACTCCGCCCGGAGGCCTCACCAGCGGAGATCGAGCTGGACGTGGTGAAGGACTTCGAAACCGGTGAGTTCCAGGCCGTGGCGCAGCCCGGGGATGGCGGTGTGAACGTGGTAGGCGATGCGGGTGCTGGAGGGGCTGAGCACCGGGTCGGCAAGCTTCAGGTGGATGAGGATCGCGTAGGCGCAGAACAGCAGCGTGGCGGCACGCAGGCGCCGATCGTGGCTGACGGCCGCTAGGGGCAGCAGCCACACCGCATACCACGGCAGCAGCCAGGCCGTCGAGAGCAGCAGCGCGAGTGTCGTCCAGCCCGCGGCCGCGCGCCAGTCCGCTCCGCGCGCGGTCCGCCACAGCTCGATTGCGAGCACCGCGAGGAAGCCGGCGAGGAACAGGTGACGCCACCAGGTGGGGGTGCCGGTGAGCCCGACCAGGCGCGCGGTCTCGGCCGGGATGCTGTGCGTCGCCACGAGCTGCTGCTGCTCGCCGACCGCATTCAGGAATCCGAGCGCGTGAGATCCGAAGCCGATCAGCGCCAGCGCACCCAGCGCCAGCAGGCTCAGGCAGGCGCTCGCAAAGACCGCCAGACGATCGCGCCGCGGGGCGCCGAGAATCAGGAAGGGCAGCAGCAGCCCCGCAGTGAGCTTGACGCCCACTCCCGCGACGAGCGCGCCGGCGGCCGCCCTGAAGCGTGGGCTGGTTCCTGCGGTGAGCGCCAACGCGAGGGCCAGGACGAGGACGATCAGCGTGTCGTTGTGGGCGCCGCCGACGGCCAGCACGAGCAGCACCGGGTTCAGCCCGACAAAGGCCGCCGCCCAGCGCCTGGATGAGCCGAGCCGGCCGGCGGCCCGGGCGACCAGCGCGACCGCCCCGAGGCTCGAGGCGGCCGCCACGGCCTTGAAGGCCCACAGGGCGCCGGCGACGCCGAGCGGGCTGACGGCGTAGCTCGAGAGCGTGAACAGGGCGCCATAGGGGGAGTGCTTGAACGGCCAGCCGACGAACGGGTAGACGGGATCGGTGAACGCTTCGGCGGCCACGTGCGTGTATGGGTCGAGCCCGTGGAGGCTGCCCATGCGCGCGAAGGCCACGTATCCGAAGACGTCCTGGGAGATCAGCGGTGGGCCGAGCAGCAGGATCACGTCCGCCGCAACGATGCCCGCCGCCAGCGCCCACATGGGCAGCGCTCTTGCCGCGATCAGTACGAGCACGTAGCTCGCGCACAGGATCAGCACCAGCGTCTGGAAGCTGCCCCGCGTGATGCCGACGTCGAGGCCCTGCAGCGGCCCGGCCAACCAGCCGGGCCAGCCGCCCGAACGCGCGGGGACGTAGGTCGAGGGACGCGTCGCGGCGCCGGCCGCCAGCAGGAAGACGCTGGTGAGCACGCCGAGCAGCCCGAGCGCTCCGAGAGCCTGCAGAAAGCGGGCTGGAGGGTGCGTACGAGCCGCCTTCTCGAGCATATTCTGGGCGATCGGGGCGCGCGTTGTGGGGGTTGCGGCCTGTATCAGCCCATTGTTACGTCTGGCGAAGGTGCAAGCATTCTGCGCGCCCGGTAGCCTGTGGTGGAAGCTGCGCCCGTCGGGGAGGCCCGTTCGTGTGCGCACGCTCGCGCCCCAAAGCCAGCCGCGCAGGCGCGATCGACCCCTTATGCGACGTCGCTACCTCAAAGCCAGTTCTCGCCCGGACACGGGCCCGCGCCGGGTTCTCATCCTGTCTGCCGACGTGGGCGAGGGACATGCTGCCGCAGCGCGGGCGCTCGCCCAGCAGATCAAGGACGGTCCGGAGCCCGCAGAGGTAACCGTGCTCGACGGGCTCGCCGCGATGGGACGGTTGCTGCGGCCGGTCGTCGAGGACGGCTACCGCGTTCAGCTGCGCTTCGTCCCGTGGACCTACACACTGGTCTATTGGCTGCTGGAGCACGTTGCGCCGGTGCGAGCGATCACCCGACGCCTGCTGTGCACGTTCGGCTCGCGCCCGCTGGCGCGCACGATCGCCGAATACGACCCCGACGTCGTCGTGTCGACCTACCCCGCCGTGACGGTCGTTCTCGCGCGGCTGCGCCGCACGCGCGCCATCAGCTGCCCCACCGTCGCCACGATCACCGATCTCACGGGTCTGTTCTTCTGGGCCCAGCCGGGAATCGACATGCACCTGGTGATGTATGGCGAGTCGATGCCCTCCGTCGAGCGCATCGCCGGACACGGGAGCGTGCAGCTCGTGCGCCCGCTGATATCCGCCGAGTTCCTCGAGCCCCGCTGTCCGTTGACCGCGCGCCGCTCGCTCGGGCTGCCCGAGGACGGGCGCATGGTCGTCGTCTCCGGCGGGGGCTGGGGCGTGGGTGACATCGCCGGCGCCGTCCGCGAGTTCACGAGGGTGCCGGAGGTGAGCAGCATCATCTGCCTTGCCGGGCGAAACGACCAGCTCGCGCTCAAGCTGCGTGCCAGCTTTGCGGGCGAACCGCGGGTGCGCGTGTACGGCTTCACCGACAAGATGCCCGAGCTGCTGGCGGCGGCCGACGTACTCGTGCACTCCACCGGGGGCGTCACGTGCCTGGAGGCGAGAGCCGCGGGAACCCCGGTCGTCTCCTACGGGCTGCCCGTGGGGCATGCGCGCCTGAACACGCGTGCGATGGCATCGCTTCAGCTGTTGCGACTGGCCAACGACACGAACGAGCTTCGCGAGCACGTGACGGCGAGCTTCGCGGGCCGCGAGCCGGCCGACGGGCAGCAGGCGGCGATCGATCGCAGCGGCGATCCGACACCCGCCGCGGAGGTCGTGCTGCACACGCCGCGGCGCGTGCACCCGATCCCTCTCTGGCGATTGCGGCTCGCCGCCGCCGTCACGCAGATCGCGCTTCTGCTCGGGGTGGGCTCGTGGGTGATGTCGACCGATGAGGTCACGGCCCTCGCGGCGAAGGTCTTCGGCGTCCACGAACTCAAGCACGTCAACACCGATCAGCGGGCGGTCGGCGTGATCGTGCGCGTGCCGGCCGGCTACGTGCCGCTCGTCGCCGCGCAGCTCTCCGGCCGTGGCATCCACGTGTCGTTCGCCGACGACGCGGGCGTTCCCTCGCCGCAGCGGATCGCGAGCGTGCGCTTCCTCGGCGACGAGCTGATTCCGGAAGTGCCGGCTTCGGCGCCGCTGCGCTGGGTGCGCACGCGGGGCACGCTGCGCTCCCAGGCGCGTGCCCTCGGCCTGCCGCGGCGCTTCTACTTCCTGCAGCCCCGCGGCGGGCTGTCGGTCGGCCAGCTCGTCCTCGCCCGCACCGCCGGGGCGACGCCGGTGAGCGGCACCGCGCGCGTGAGCGCGACCGGGCGCCTGCCTCAGGGCGAGATGCGGGCGGGCGACGTGCTCGTAGTGGAACTCGACGGCTCGACGGCGTCGGTGGCCGGCCTGGAGCGGATCGTCTCGTGGCTCGGCTCCGACGGGCTCTCGGTGGAGCCGCTCGCACGGCTGACCTCGCGCTCGCCCGCCATCAGCGCGAGCAGCAGCGGCGAGCGTGCGAGCGCCGCGGCGCCGGCAACCAGCACCGACAGCGAGAGCGCCAGCGGAACCCCCCCGAGTGGGGTCGCCGTGAAGCGCTCGCCGAGCACGAGCGGCGCGAGCACGACCGGTATCACCGTCTGAGTGACGAACACCACCGGAGCGACCTGAATCGCCGGGCGAGCCTGCAGCGCGCTCATCTCGCTGAGCACGCCGAGGCCCGAGGCGGCGGCTGTCGAGAGCCCCCATGCGATCGCCGTCGCGGTGTGTCCCGCTTCAAGCGCGTCGGCGGTGAGCGCCGTGGCCACGCCGCTCCAACCGAACGCGAGCCCCGCTCCGATCATCGTCACCACCGCCGGGGAGCGGCCTACGGCGCTCAGCAGGTAGGGGAGCAGGCTGGCCACGCCCAGGCCGACCAGCACGAGCGTGATCGTCAGCCCGCCGGCGTGGCTGGAGGTGTGCGGCGGGGCGAAGAGCGCGGCCCCGACCATGCCGATCACGATCGCCCACACGCAGAGATGCTCGTAGCGCCCGGCGTGCTCGCCGAGCAGGCGCTCGGCGAGGAACATCAGCACCAGCAGCCCGGCGGCGAGCGCGGGCTGGACGACGACGAGCGGAGCCAGCATCAGGGCGACGATCTGAAGCGGCCAGCCGAGAATCGACAGGCCTGTGCCGGCCAGCCAGCGCGTGCGCCGGGCCAGGCGCCAGGCCAGGGCGAGCCGCAGGTGCTCCTCGTGTGGCGCCTCCTTGGCGTCGAGCGCCTGCAGGGCGATCCCTAGGCTGTAAAGGGTCGAGGCGCCGATAGCCGCCAGGATTCCCAGCACGAGTTCGACCATGTCCACCTACGATCATCGCAGCCCCGCTCCCGGGGACGGGAGCGCACTGGCCCGCGCGGCGATGGCCAGCTACCTGCTCCCCGGGCTCGCGCAGGTATGGCCACGGCTGCGGGAGGCGCTCGGCGTCGAGCATCGAACGGCGAGCGGAGCCGGTTACGCGCTCACCTTCGACGATGGCCCACATGCCCAGGGCACCGCCGCGGTGCTCGATGTGCTGGACGCCGCCGGCGTGCGCGCGACCTTCTTCCTCGTGGGTGAGCAGCTGAGGCGCAACCCGGCTCTCGGCGCGGAGATAGTCGCGGGGGGCCACACGATCGGCCTGCACTGCGACCGCCACCGCAACCTGCTGCGCCTGACGCCGCCGCAGGTGCGGGCGGACCTCGACCGTGCGCAGGCGACGATCGAGGACCTCACGGGCCGATCGCCCGGGCTCTACAGGCCGCCCTACGGCATCCTCAACGCATCGGCGCTGCGGCTCGCCCGCCGCCGCGGCTGGCGAACGCTCCTGTGGAGCGCATGGGGACGCGACTGGCAAGCTCGCGCCACTCCGGCCTCGATCGCCACGCTGCTCGCGGCCGGCGCCGACGAGGGGTCCGTGCTGCTGCTACACGACGCGGACGATTACAGCGCCCCGGGTTCCTGGCGTCGCACCGCGGCTGCGCTGCCACGCGTGCTGGAGACGCTCTCCGAGCGTGGCCTCGAGCCCGTGCCGGCCTGAGCTGCGGATAACATCGGTCGCTTGTCCACCGCCGTCTCGATCGACTCCAACGGCTCGGTCCCGGTCGCGCGGGCCGCCGGCGCGCGCTCGCCGGCTCGCGGGCGCTCGCGCTGGTGGGTCGAGGCTCTGGCGCTGCTGTGGCTGCTGTGGGTCTACGAAGCGATCACCAACTTCGCCCCGTTGCGCCTGCATGTCGCCGTCGCTCATGCCGAAGGTCTGCTGCACGCCGAGCAGGCGCTGCATCTGGATCCGGAGCACACGCTCGACAGCTGGCTCGCCGGGCAGCACACGCTCGGGGTGATCCTCTCCAACTACTACGACAACGCCCACTTCGTCGTGACCCTGGGTCTGTTCGGATGGCTGTGGTGGCGGCGGGCGGACATCTACCGGCCGCTGCGCAACTCGCTGGTGCTCGTGAACCTGCTCGCGTTCATCGTGTTCTGGCTGTACCCGGTCGCGCCGCCACGGATGCTCGCCGGCTTCACCGACGTCGTCGAATCCACCCACGCCTTCGGCTCTTTCCACGGTGGCTCGCTGGCATCGCACGCCGACGAGCTCGCCGCCATGCCCTCGCTGCACATAGCCTGGGCTGTCTGGTGCAGCCTGGCGCTGTGGCGAATGTCGGCGCGCCGCTGGGTGCGGGCGCTGGCGATCCTCTACCCGTGCGTCACGGCCTTCACCGTCATCGCGACCGGCAATCACTTCGTGCTGGACATCGTGGGCGGGCTGCTGGCGATCGGGTTGAGCGTCGCGATCGTGGCGTTCGTCGAACGCATGAAGGCGTCCCGCTCGGGGCGCGAGCCCGTCCCCGCCGGCAGGTCGGCGCAGGACGCCGCGCAGGCGCAGGCGAGGCCCCAGCAGCCCGCGTACCGCATGTCACAAACTTGTTACGAAGTCGGAGACCGGGTAGACTAACCGCGCCGCCGCAGACAGTTGAGGGACGTTTCGACGGTCAAGTCGCGAACAGCGCGATGACTTTCTCGTCTGTAGGGTGGACCTATCACATGCCAGACTTCGACGCCAACGAGGACCCTCCGACCCTGCCCGGAACCGGCCAGGGCGACCCGGCCGAGCCGGCCGACCACGGGCCGCCGGTGATGCCTCGGGCACGCCAGATCCCGGACGGTCACCTCGACCGTCCCGCCGACAGGAGCCTCGGACGCCTAGGGCCCTCCACGCTCGCGCAGAGCAGGCGAGCCGCCCGGCGTGCCTGCAACCGTGGCTGGCGCGGCTCAGCCGGGAGCTCGCTTCCTCGCAGACGACGCCTGTGGACCCTGTGCCACGGACGGCACCCTGGATCTCCGAGCTGACGTGTTCTTCGTCCGCTATCTCGACGTGTGCCTGGTGCTCGCGACGGGCCCGTTCGTGCTGGTCGGGGGCCTGCCGATGTTCGGCTACCTCGTCGGAGCGTGCGCCTGGCTTCTGACGCGTATCGGAACCGCGTTCGTGCACGAGCGCGCGCGCAACGCCAAAGACCCCAAGCTGCGGGCCGGGCTGCTCGTGGGAGGCATGATGGGCCGCGTCTGGATCGTCGCCTTCGCCGTCGTCCTCGCGAAGCTGGCAGGCGGCAGGGCCGACGGGATCATGGCGGCCGTGCTCGTCCTCGCCGCGTTCAGCGTGTACTTCGTGATGTCCCTGGTGACGCGAGAGGGTCCGATCGAGGGCGCGTCCGGCACGCGCGGAAGGCCGAGCACCTCATGAGCGCCGTCGCGCAGCGCCCCGCAAGCGCCCAGGAGCATCCCGCCGGCCAGGAGCATGATTCCGGCGTCGAGCCGGGAGGGCCGCCAAGGTCCAGCCTCAAACGGACGCTCCGGATCCTGTTCGGCATCTACGTCGCCGGATTGGTCCTGCTGGTCGCCGTCTACGGCTTCAGCGGAGTGCGCAACAAAAGCTATGAACCGCAGAACGAGTTCAAACTCGACAGCTGGGTGAACCTGGGGATCTTCTCGATCAACAAGGCCGTCCTCTACCTCGTCCTGGCAGCGATACTCACATCCACGACGATGATCTACGTCGCGCGGCGGATGCGCCAGCGCCCCAACAAGGTGCAGGCGGGCGTCGAGCTGCTCTTCCGCCTGATGCACGACAACATCACCGGCGGCTCGATGAGCGAAAGGATGGCGGCCAAGTGGTTCCCGTTCATCGGGACACTGTTCCTCTTCATCCTCTTCTCGAACCTGATCAGCTACATACCGCTGCCGACGAACACCGAGAGCGAGATCACCGTCTTTGGCGTCCAGATCCCGTCCTTCTCGCTCTACGCGGCCACGGCGAACC
>DATMQX010000080.1:0-2003 GCA_035567055.1 Solirubrobacteraceae bacterium | reverse complement strand
CGCCCACACTTCGTACCGCGCCGCGCGACCCAGCCGCTCGGCGATGCCCATCCCGTACACTGTGGGAATGTCATCGGCTCCGAAACGAAGGCCTGCGCGCCAATTCGCCCAGATCATCCCGACCGACAGCAGGGCGAGAAGCATCGGCTCGCGCTCGCCGATCAAGCGGCGCCGACGACGATGGCAGTTCCACGCCGCAGCGGCGAGCGGCACGAGCACGATGGCGCTCTCTTTGGCGGCGAGGCCGATCAGCCAGAACGAAGCGGCGAGGCCCACCGCCCCCGCCGTGCACCCTCGCGATGCGGTCCCGGTGGCGTCCCGTTGTGGGGGCCAGAAGAGCAGCGTGAGCGCGCCGAGCACACCCAGCGCGGCAATGAGATCCTCGCGGTTGCTCACGGCGGCAACGACCTCGGCGTGAAGCGGCGCCGTCGTGAACAAGACGGCCGCCAGGGCGGCGAGGCGAAGCCGTCGCGTGAAGGCGAAGACCGCGAGCCCAGCGAACGTCGACGTGATCGCGTGCAACCCCAGCGAGTGTGCGTGGTAGCCCCAAAGATGGACCCCAAAGAGGCGCCGATCGATCCAGGTGGACGCCACCATGGCCGGTCGCGTGGCGTCGGGGATCCGCAGGCGTTTGGCTTCCCCCCTCCAGCTCGCGAGAAGAAGGCTGCCGAGCGGCGAATCGAGGTGCTCGTTGTGCGCGATCGTCCAGACGTCGTCGTATACGAAGCCGGCGCGAAGCGTGTTACCGAAGGCGGCGAGCGTGAGCGTCGACGTCAGCGCAAGGAGCATGGCGACGCGCCAGCGCCCCAGCCGCTCGCGCACCGGGAAATGAGCAGAGAGAGATCGGCAGAACGCCAAGGACGCCAGGAGAGCGAGATGGAGTTTTTACCAGGAACAGCAGATGACCAGGGAGGTTTCCTTCTGGCCACGCCTGCTGGAGACTGAGCGCCGATGAACTCCCGAACGGCGAACCGCCGGTTCTCGTGGCTATACGCCGCGTGGCTGTTCGGCCTCTTCGCCTACTTCCTTCCGGGGCCGACTTGGAATCCGGTGTCGCGGTTCGACCTGACCCGGTCGATCGTCGAGCGAGGCACGTTGACGATCGACGCGATCGCGGACGACACGGGAGACAAGGCGTTCGCCGACGGTCACTGGTACAGCGACAAGGCGCCGCTGCCGGCCCTCGCGGCGGTGCCAGTATATTTCGTCCTCGACAGGATCGACCGGGCGTTCGGCGTCAAGCCCGAGCATCGTGCGATCGGTCCCGCGAGTCAGCCGGAGCGACGTGTCGTCATCAATGAGACGTTCCGCTGGGATTTGTATGCGTGCTCGCTCGCTACGTCCGCCCTGGCAGGCACGGCGATCGGAGTGCTGCTCTTCGAGCTGCTCCGACGTTGGACGCGCCCCGTCGTCGCGCTCTTCGGATCACTGGCCATCACGCTGGGTACTCCTGTGTTTCCCTATGCGACGAGCTTCTATGGCCACGTTCCCGCCGGAGCGTGCCTGCTCGGCGGGCTGGTGGCGGTCGTTCCCCAAGCCGGCGCTTCGTGGGCATCGGGCTCCCGGATGCGCTGGAGTGGGGCGGCGTTGGCGGCGGCCGTGGGTTGCGAGTACATCACGGCGATTCCAGCGGCGGTTCTCGTGGCGTGGACGCTCGCCGCCGGGGCCCGAGACCGGGCGAAGATGACCTGCCGAGACCTGGCGATCGGGGCGGCGCTGCCGCTCGCGGCTTTGGCCGTCGTTCATACCGCCTGCTACGGCGCGCCGTGGCGAACCGGCTACTCGTACATCGCAAGGCCGGAGTTTGCTGCCGGGCACGCGAAGGGTCTGCTCGGCGTCCAGTGGCCCCGCCTGGATGTTCTGGTGGACCTGCTCGTCGGGCCCCGGCGCGGCCTCGTGTACGTGGCGCCAGTCACCGCCGTGCTCGCTGCGTGGTGGGGGACGTCGCTCAGGCAAGCCGGTTGGGCATCGCGAGCGGCCGCGTCGGCGGCCGCCGCGTTGCT
>DATMQX010000079.1:0-3337 GCA_035567055.1 Solirubrobacteraceae bacterium | reverse complement strand
TGCAGCTTCGTCGCGAGCACGACCGCGTCCCGGCGCCCGCCCGCCAGCGCCTTGCCGACGATCTCCTCAGACTCGCCGCGCGAGTAGACATCCGCCGTGTCAATGAAGTTGATGCCCGCGTCGAGCGCGGCGTGGATGATCGCGATCGAGTCGTCGTGGTCGGTGTTGCCCCAGGCGCCGAACATCATCGCGCCCAGGCACAGCGGGCTGACGCTGATGCCGGTGGCGCCGAGTTTGCGCGCTTCCATCAGCCGCGCATCCCTGCGGGTGCGCGCCCAGCCGACCCGGCGGCGCGGGTCAAGGCATCGCCTCGCGGATCACCGGCCGCTTCGCTGCGGCGACCTCGTCCAGCCTGCGCACCGGCGTCGTGTAGGGCGCGTTGCGGGCTATCTCAGGATCGGTGGCGGCCTCGGAGAGGATCTGCGCGATCGCGTCGGCGAACGCGTCGAGCGTCTCCTTGGTCTCGGTCTCCGTCGGCTCGACCATCAGCGCCTCGTCCACCAGCAGCGGGAAGTACACGGTCGGCGGGTGGAACCCGAAGTCGAGCAGCCGCTTGGCGAGGTCGAGCGTCTTGATCTGAAGCTCGCGCTTCATCGGACCGCCGGAGAGGACGAACTCGTGCATGCACAGCTCGCCGTAGGCCAGCGGCAGGTACTCGGCGACCTCTTTCTCGCGCAGCCTGGCGAGCAGGTAGTTGGCGTTCAGGACCGCCGTTTCCGAGGCATCTCTCAGTCCGTCGGCGCCGAGCGAGCAGATGTACGCGTAGGCGCGAACGAAGCAGCCGTAGTTGCCCTGGAAGCCGCGCAACCGGCCGATCGACCTCTCGCCGTCGTGTTCGAGGTCGAACACCGGCGGCTGCGCCGCGCCGTTCGCCGCCGCCCGCTCGCCCTCCTCCCGCCGGACGACGAGCGGCCGCGGCAGGAACGGGGCGATGCGCTCGGAGACAGCTATCGGACCGGACCCCGGGCCGCCGCCGCCGTGTGGCTGGGTGAACGACTTGTGCAGGTTGAAGTGGACGATGTCGAAGCCCATGTCCCCGGGACGGGAAAGCCCCATGACCGCGTTCAGGTTGGCGCCGTCGTAGTAGAGCGTCGCGCCCGCGCCGTGCACGATCTCCGCGATCTCGGCGATGTTCGGGTCGAACAGGCCGAGGGTGTTGGGGTTGGTGAGCATCAGGCAGGCGACGTCTCTGTCGGCCTTGGCGCGCAGGTCGTCGATGTCGATTCCCCCGTCGGCGTTGGTGGCGAGCTTGACGACCTCAAGCCCCGCCATCGTGACGGTCGCCGGGTTCGTGCCGTGCGAGGTGTCGGGCGTTAGCACCTTGTGGCGCGTCTCCCCGCGATCCTCGTGGTAGGCGCGAGTCAACAGGACGCCGGCGAGCTCGCCGTGCGAGCCGGCCGAGGGCTGCAACGAGACGTGGGGAAGGCCGGCGATCTCGGCGAGGGCCTGCTGCAGGTTCCACATCAGCTCGAGCGCGCCCTGCGCGCGCTCCGGATCCTGTAAGGGATGCAGGCGCGCGTGGCCCGGCAGCGCCGCGACCCGCTCGTGCAGCCGCGGATTGTGCTTCATCGTGCAGGAGCCGAGCGGGTAGAAGCCCGAGTCCAGGTCGAAGTTGCGCTTGGAGATGCCCACGTAGTGGCGGACGATCTCGGGCTCGGAGACCTCCGGCAGCCGCGGCGCCTGCACCCGGCGGAAGCGCTCGGGCAGGAGCTCGCTCACGTCGACGGCGGGCACGTCGAGCGCCGGCGCCACGAACGCCCGCCGCCCGGGCGCTCCCTTCTCGAAGATCGTGCGCGCGGGATCGCGCTGCTGAGGAGTCGCCCCCGTCGCGGGCGGACCGTCGCTCGCAGCACCGTGCGCCGCGTGCGTCAGCCGGTGCGCCTCGATGCCCGGGTCGGAGTGAAGGTGGTTTTCGTCGATCGGGCTCATGCCGTCACCGCCTCGTCGGCGACGGCGCGGTCGCGCTCGGCCGCCACGGCCAGCTCGAGCACCTCGGCGAGCCGGTCGATGTCGGCGCGCGACCTGCGCTCGGTGATCGCGACGAGCAGCCCGCCGCGGTCCTCCGAACGGCCGGTGAGCGCCTGCAGGTCGACGCCCGGGTTGACTCCCTGCAGTGCGCAGCGGCGCCTCACGGCCGCGACGTCCGCGTCGAGGCGCACGGCGAACTCGCGGATCACGGGCTGGTCGTGGAGCTTCTCGACGCCCTCCAGCCCCGACAGCGTCTCTCGCGCATAGTGCGTGCGGGCGAGCAGCAGCTCTCCGAGCTCGACGAGCCCCCGCCGTCCGAGCCAGGTCAGGTAGACCACGCCGGCGAGCGCGTTGAGCGCCTGCGCCGTGCAGATGTTCGACGTCGCTTTGTCGCGGCGGATGTGCTGCTCGCGGGTCTGCAGCGTGAGCACGAACCCGCGGCGCCCGTCTACGTCGGTGGTTTCTCCCGCGATGCGCCCAGGCATGCGCCGCAGGTACTCCTCGCGGGCGGCGAAGAAGCCGAACGATGGGCCCCCGAAGTCCAGGCGGTTGCCGAGCGACTGACCCTCCCCGACGGCGACGTCGACGCCGCACTCGCCCGGCGGCCGGACGATGCCCAGGACGATCGGGTCGACCTGCGCGACGACGATCGGCGCCCCCCCGCCGCCGCCTTCGCCGTCGCCCGCGGCCTCCTTGGCGGCGGCACTCAGCGCCTCGGCGTCCTCGACGGCGCCGTAGAAGTTGGGCTGCGCGAAGATCGCCGCGCTCGTCCGCGACGAGCCGGTCGCGTCCTCGCCGATCGCCGCTCGCCACGCGTGCTCGTCGGTCACGTAGGAGCCGGTGAGCGGCACTTCGACGACCTCCATGCCGTAGCCGTGCGCCTGCGTGCGCAGCGTGGCGATGGAGTGCGGATGGACCCCCGCGCTGATGACGAGCCGTCCGAGACCGTTGTGCAGCTTCGCCAGATAGCCGGCCGCGGCCACCGCCGAGGGCCCCTCGTACACCGAGGCGTTGGAGACGGGCAGCCCCGTGAGCTCGGAGATGGCGGTCTGGTACTCGAACATCACCTGCAGGCCGCCCTGTGAGATCTCCGGCTGGTAGGGCGTGTACGGGGTGAGGAACTCCGAGCGCTCGGTGAGCATGTCGATCAGCGCCGGCACGTAGTGGTCGTACATTCCGGCGCCCATGAAGCTGAGCTCGTCCTCAGCGCTCGTGTTGCGTGCGGCGAGCGCCCGAAGGTGCTCGTAGACCTCCTGCTCCGGGAGGCCGTCAGGCAGGTCCAGCGCCCGGCGCAGGCGCACGGCCTCCGGGATCTGGCGATCGAATATCTCCTGCACGGAGCCGACCCCGATCGCGTTCAGCATCGCGT
>DATMQX010000078.1:0-77413 GCA_035567055.1 Solirubrobacteraceae bacterium | reverse complement strand
CGGATCGACGCCGTGCGAGCCGTCGGCAACCTCAGCGCGCTGCGGGCAAAGCTCGACGGGCGGTCCTCCGACTCCGCCGGGGAGAGGGTGGCCGTTGCCCAGCGGCCGGCCACGACCGGCATCGGCCACACCCGCTGGGCAACCCACGGCCGCGTCAGCGAGGAGAACGCCCACCCCCACTACGACAGCGAGGACCGTGTGCACGTCGTGGTCAACGGGATCGTCGAGAACTACGTCGCCCTCAAGGAGCGCCTGACGGCCGCGGGCAGCGTGTTCACCTCCGAGACCGACGCGGAGGTGATCGCCCACTTGGTCGCCGACCACTACGAGGGCGACCTGGCCGCTGCGGTGCGCGCCGCCTACGCCGAGCTCGAGGGCCACTACGCGTTCGTCGCGATGAGCCTGGACGAGCCCGATGTGCTCGTCGGGGCCCGCCGCGAGTGCCCGCTGGTCGTCGGACGCGGCGACGGCGAGCAGTTCGTCGCCTCCGCCGTTCCGGCCTTCCTGGCGCAGACGCGGCGCGTCCAGTATGTGGAGAACGGCGAGATCGTCGTGCTGCGGCCCGACGGCGTGACGATCACCACGGCCGACGGTGAGATCGTGCAGCGCGAAGAGCAGACCGTCGACTGGGACGAGGAGACCGCCGAGAAGGGCGGCTACGAGACGTTCATGCTGAAGGAGATATACGAACAGGCCGACGCCGTCGCCGAGGCGATCTCCGATCGCACCTCTCGCGGCGATGCCGTCGACCTGCAGGAGCAGGGCGCGCTCGATGAGGCGATCCTCGAGGGAGTGCAGCGGATCGTGATCGTCGCCTGTGGCACCGCCTACCACGCCGGCCTGATCGGCCGCTACGCGATCGAGGAGTGGGCGCGACTGCCCGTCGAAATGGACATCGCCTCCGAGTACCGCTACCGCAACCCCGTGGTCGGCCCCGGAGATCTCGTGATCGGGATCTCCCAGTCGGGGGAGACGGCGGACACGCTCGCGGCGATGCGGCTCGCGGCGGAGCGGGGAGCCAGGGTGCTTGCGATCACCAACGCGATGGGCTCCCAGGCCACGCGCGACGCCGACGCCGTCCTCTACACGCGGGCGGGACTAGAGATCTGCGTCGCCGCCACGAAGACGTTCCTCTGCCAGGTGGCCGTCATCTACCTGCTCGCCCTGCGCCTGGCCGAGCTGCGGGGGACGCTCGAGCCCGAGCGCCTCGGCGAGCTGGTGGGCGAGATGAAGCGCCTGCCTCACCGCATCGACGAGGTACTGACCGGTGTGGGCGATCAGGTGCGCGCCGTCGCCGACGCCTACTGGCAGAGCGAGTTCTTCCTGTACATCGGCCGCCACGTCGGCCTGCCCGTCGCCCTCGAGGGTGCGCTGAAGCTCAAGGAGATCTCCTACATCGCCACGGACGCCTATGCGGCGGGGGAGATGAAGCACGGCCCGATCGCCCTGCTCGACGACTCCACGCCGGTGGTGTGCGTCGCCACCGACTCACCCGTACTCGAGAAGGTCGTCTCCAACATGCAGGAGGTCCGCGCACGCGGGGCCAAGGTGATCGCCATCACGACCGCCGGCAACGAGCAGATCGCCCAGCACGCCGACTCGACGATCCCGGTTCCCGCCGTCGACTGGATGCTGCAGCCGATTCTGGCTGTGATCCCCCTCCAGCTGCTCGCCTACGAGATCGCGCGACGGCGCGAGCTGAACGTCGACCAGCCGCGCAATCTCGCGAAGACCGTCACGGTCGAGTAACGCGGCGTGGGTGTGCTGCCCGACTGGCTCCTCCCGCTTCCCGACGCAGAGACGATGCGCAGCATCGACCGCTGGGCGATCGAGGAGCGTGGGGTGCCCGGCCTCGAGCTCATGGAGCGAGCGGGGACGGGTGTCGCGCGGGCGGTCGAGCGGCTGGCTGGAGGCTCGCCGGCGGTGGTCGTGTGCGGGAAGGGAAACAACGGTGGCGACGGACTCGTCGCCGCGCGCCTGCTGCGCGAGGCCGGCTCCCATGTGACGGTGGTCTGCGTGGCGCCGCCCGGCGAGTTCACGGGCGACGCGCAGGTGAACCTCGAGCGACTCCCGGGCGATCGGCCCGTGCGGCTCGATGGGACTCCATGGGAGGGAGGGCGCAGCGAGCTGGACTCCGGGTCCGGCGCCGGCGCCCTGGCGGGCGCCGGCATCGTCGTCGACGCGCTGCTCGGGACGGGCTTTGAGGGTCAGCCGCGCGGTGAGGTCGCCGAGGCGATCGGGGCGGTCAACGATCTCGGCGCGCGGGTCGTGAGCGTCGACGTGCCCAGCGGCGTCGACGCCTCGAGCGGCGTCGTCGCCGGGCAGGCGGTGCGCGCGACGATCACCGTGACCTTCCATGCGGCCAAGCCCGGGCTGTGGATCCATCCCGGAAAGGAGCTGGCGGGCGAGGTCGAGACGATCGACATCGGCGTCCCGCGCGGAGCACCCACCCAGCCGTCGGTCGGGCTGATCGACCCGGCGGTCCTCGACCTGCTGCCCACCAGGCGGCCCGGCTCGACGAAGTTCAGCTCCGGACATGTGCTCGTCGTGGGCGGCTCGCGCGGTCTGACGGGCGCGCCGCAGATGGCCGCGAAGGCGAGCATGCGCGCGGGTGCCGGCTACGTGACCGCCTGCGTGCCCGCATCGTTGCAGGCGATCGTCGCGGGGGCGGGCACGCCGGAGCTGATGACTCGTGGGCTCCCAGACAACGACGGCAGCCTTGACACGGATGGAGTGGCCGATGTGCTGGAGGCGGGCACGCGCGGCGCGCTGGCGCTCGGACCCGGCCTCGGACGCCGCGAGCGGGCCGTCCTCTTCGCCCGCGCGCTCACGCGCCGGGCGCAGATCCCGATGGTGCTCGATGCAGACGGGCTGAACGCGCACGCCGGCCACCTCGCCGATCTCGCCGAGCGATCCGCCGCGACGGTGCTCACGCCCCACGCGGGAGAGCTGGGGCGGCTGCTCGAGCTCGACAGCGCCGAGATCGAACGCGAGCGCCTGCGCCACGTCCGCGAGGCGGCGCGCCAGGCGCAGGCGGTGGTCGTCCTGAAGGGCGACGACACGCTCATCGCCGACCCCTCCGGCAGGGTCGCGGTCAGTCCGGGGGACGCCCCAGGCCTGGCCACGGCCGGCACCGGGGACGTGCTCACCGGAGTGATCGGCGCCATGCTCGCCCAGCGGCTCGAGGCTTTCGCGGCAGCCGCCGCCGGCGTGTGGCTGCACCTGCAGGCAGGCAGGGAGGCCGCGCGCCGGGTGGGGGCGGCCGAGGGCGTGATCGCGACCGACGTGATCGCGGCGCTGCCGGCCGCCAGAGGCGCCCACGTGCACGCGCGCGAGGCGAGGGATGCGGGCGGCGGCGGCGAAGGACACGACGGGAGATGAGCGTGGCGCGCGCACAGGCCAGGATCAACGTCGCGGCGATCGAGCGCAACTGCTCACGCCTGTGCAAGGAGCTCCACGGCGGAGCGGCGCTATGCGCGGTGGTGAAGGCCGATGGCTACGGTCACGGCGCCGTCCAGAGCGCCACCGCGGCGCTTGCCGGGGGCGCGAGCTCGCTCGCGGTCGCCAGCGCCGAGGAGGCGCGCGAGCTGCGTGAGGCCGGCGTGCGCGTGCCCGTGCTCGTGATGGGCGCGCTGAGCCCGTCCGAGCTGGCGGAGGCGCTCGACGCGGATGCCGAGGTGGTCGTGTGGCGCGAGGAGTATCTGAAAGCGGTCGCCGCGGCCGGAGGCGGGCGGGTGCACGTGAAGTTCGACTCCGGCATGGGCCGCCTGGGCACGCGCGATGCCGCCGAGGCCTCGCGCGTGGTGCAGGTCGCGCGTCGCATCCCCGCCGTGCAGCTCGTCGGGGTGATGACGCATTTCGCGACCGCCGACGACCTCAAGGACGACGGTTTCTTCATGCGCCAGCTCGCGACCTTCGCGAACTGGGCGAGGGCGATCAAGGCCGAACAGCCGGATCTCGTGGTGCACGCCGCGAACAGCGCCGCGACGCTGCGCGACCGCGAAGCGCAGTTCGACATGGTCCGCTGCGGGATCGCCGTCTACGGCATGGATCCCTTCGGGCGCGACCCGGGAGGGCGTGGGCTGGAGCCGGCGATGGAGCTGAGCTCCTACGTCGCCGAGGTCAAGCTCTGCATGGCCGGGGAAAGCACCGGATACGGACGCCGCTTCACCGCCGAGCACGACACCTACCTCGGCGTGCTCCCGATCGGCTATGGCGACGGCTGGCGGCGCGGGCTCTCGAACAACGCCGACGTGCTCGTCGGCGGACGCCGCTACCCGCTGGTGGGAACGGTCAGCATGGACAACATCACCGTCGATCTGGGAGCCGACCATTCCGCCACGAATCTGCGCGGCGAGCGCGCGATCCTGATCGGCTTCCAGGGCACCGAGCGGGTCACCGCCGAGGAGGTCGCGCGCCGGCTCGACACGATCAACTACGAGGTCACATGCGCGATCACCCCGCGGGTTCCGCGGAGCTACCACCGTGACGGCCGCCCGCTCGAGGAAGGAGCGCCCTCGGGCAGCGCCCAGGCGCTCACGAACAGGTGATGAGCGAGGGCCTGCAGGTCGTCCGCGCAGCGCTCGCGGGCCAGCGGGCGTGGCTGGTGGGAGGCGCGGTGCGCGACCACGCGCTCGGCCGACGCTCCGAGATCTCGGACGTCGACGTGGTGGTCGACGGCGACCCGGCCGAGTCGGCCCAGGCGGTCGCGCGCGCCGCCGGACGAGCCGCCTGCTTCGCACTCTCCGAGGACTTCGGCGCGTGGCGCGTAGTGGCCGCGGACAGCTCCTGGCAGGTGGACGTCGAGGCTCTGCGCGGAGGCTCGCTCGAGCAGGATCTGCGCCTGCGGGACTTCACCGTCAACGCCATCGCCGAGCCGATCGAGGGCGGCGCCGCGATCGACCCGCTCGGCGGACTTGCGGACCTCGCGGCGCGACGTCTGCGGATGGCCGGACCGGGCGGCTTCGTGGACGACCCGTTGAGGGTCATGCGCCTCGCGCGGGTCGCTGTCGAGCTCGACCTCGAGCCCGAGCCGGACACCATGAGCGCCGCCGCGGCGCAGGCCGGCGCACTGCAGAACGTCTCGCCGGAGCGGGTCTTCATGGAGCTGCGGCGGATCCTTTCCGCGCCGGGCGGCCGGCTCGGTCTGGAGATGCTGGGTGAGCTCGGTGCGACGGCGGTCGTCCTGCCCGAGCTTGACGCCCTGCGCGGGGTGGAGCAGAACCGCTACCACCACCGCGACGTGTACGGGCACACCCTCGAGGTGCTCGATCGCGTGGTCGAGCTGAGCGCCGCCGACGGCGGCGAGCTGGACGGCGCCGGCCCATGGATGGCGCCGCACGGGCCGCAGGTGGCCGCGCTGCTGGCGGAGCCACTCGCCGACGGCCTGACGCGCGGCGAGGCGCTGCGCTGGGGTGCGCTGCTGCACGACGCTGCCAAGCCGCTCACGCGCGAGACCCGTCTCGCGGATGGCCGGGTGACGTTCATCGGGCACGACGTTCGCGGCGCCGAGCTGGCCCGTGAGGTGCTCGGGCGGTTGCGCGCCAGCGAGCGGCTGCGCGCCCACGTCGCAGCGCTCGTCCGCCATCACCTGCGCGCAGGCTTTCTCGTGCACGAGCGACAGCCGCTGTCGCGACGCACCGTGTTCGCCTACCTGCGCGCGTGCGCGCCGGTGGAGGTCGACGTGACGCTGCTGTCGGTCGCGGACCGCCTGGCGACGCGAGGCGATCGTGCCGCGGAGTCGACGGAAGCGCACCTGCGCGTGGCGGGGGGTCTGCTGGCGGACGCGCTGCGCTGGCGAGCGGATGGGCCGCCGCAGCCGCTGCTTCGCGGCGACGAGCTGGCCGCGCAGCTCGACATCCCGCTGGGGCCGCGCGTCGGCGAGCTGCTGGCAGCGATCGCCGAGGCACAGTACGCGGGCGAGCTGTCCACATCCGGCCAGGCGCTCGAGTACGCCCGCGCCCTCGTCGAGGCAGAGAGCATCTAGGCTTGCGGCGATGGCCGATCCGGACTGCATCTTCTGCAAGATCGTCGCGGGCGAGATTCCAGCCACGATCGTCGACGAAGACGAGCGCACGATCGCATTCATGGACATCAACCCCGCCACCCGCGGACACGCGCTGGTGATACCGCGCGCCCACTCCGCCGACCTCCTCAGCGTCGAACGCGAGGATCTGCTCGCCGTCGCGATCGCGGCCCAGCGTCTGGCGGGGCGCGTGAAGGAGCGCCTCGCAGCCGACGGCGTGAACCTCGTCAACTCCTGCGGGGCGGTCGCCTGGCAGACGATCTTCCACTTCCACATGCACGTAATTCCGCGCTACGAGGGCGACCCGCTGCGCCTGCCGTGGGTGCCGGCGCCTGGTGATCCCCAGGAGATCGCGGCCGCCGCGCAGGAACTGTCCGGCGCGTAGAGAAATACATCCACCGGCACCCCGACCGCGACTATCCAGGTAGTCGTCGTGTTGAATGGCAGATATGAGACGCATACCCATGGCCCTGCTAGCGAGCCTCGCGCTCGCCCTCGCGCTGCCAGCGGCCGCCCCGGCGACGCTGAGCGAAGTGGGCCTGCTCGGCGCCACGAGCCCCGTGACGGTTCCCAGCTGCCCGTCGAGCCCGTGCCTGGCGGTCAGCCGCACGACGGGCTTTCAGGTGAGGGTGGGTAAGGCGCGAAACGTCCTCAGCGTTCCGAGGACGGGCACGATCGTCGCCTGGACCATCGCCCTCGGCAAGCCCACGGTCACGCAGATCCGCTTCTTCAACGCCAACGAGGGCGGTGTCGCGGAAGCCGGGATCGCGATCTTGCGCCCGCAGCCGAAACCGAACCTCTCATACAAGCTGATCGCCTCGAGCCCGCCCGTGAAGCTGCAGCCGTACTTCGGCATGACCGCCCAGTTCCCGCTGGAAACGACATTGCAGGTCAAGAAGGGCGATGTCGTCGCGCTGAGCGTCCCCTCGTGGGCGCCCGCGCTTGCCCTCGGCTTCGGCAACGACACGTCGTGGCGCGCCAGCCGTGCGCGGACGCAGTGCACGAGCACCAGCGCGCAGAGCACCCAGACGCTCGTCGGCACCGCCGTGCAGTACTACTGCCTCTACCAGACCGCCCGCCTCACCTACAGCGCGACGCTCGTCTCAACCCCCTGAGGACGCCGCTGGGCGGCGCCCTCGGCTCAGGGAGCGCTGGCGCCGCCCGTCGGGCTCGAGCCGCCGCCCGCTTCGCTCGCGCCTTTCGAGCTGCTTTCCGAGGAGCTTTTTTCTTTTTCCGCTTCCGTCCCGCCACCCGCGCCGCTGGGCGCGGTTTCTTTCGACGCTTCTTCGCCGGTTTCTTTTTTGGTCGTTTCCGAGCCCGCCGCTTCGCTTTCGCCTTTGCTGGTCGTCGTCTTGCTCGCCGTCGTGGACGTCGAGGTGGTCTGAGCGGACGCCTTTTCGATGCTCGTGTCCGTCGGCGGAATGATTTCCGGCGTGCTCTTCGGCACCGTGTCGGACACGCTCGCGCCGCCGCATCCGCCGAGCGCGAGGCCGCCCAGCAGGACGACCACGACGAGCAGCGGCGCCCGACGGCTCGCCGAGCGGCGGAGGTCGTCCGGGGGGAGGGGGGCGGTGCTCACGACCTGGTCCCGCGTCGCCGCGGTCAGCGCTTCCCGGCCGGCGAGTTGAGCGGGCCCATGCGCCGGCCGCAGGTGGGACAGTCGTTCAGATCCCTCTGCGCCAGCTGATGACACCAGGGACAGAAGCGAAGGTTCTCCACGGCCCAGGGGAGACGGGATGCGGACGGCGCGAGCGGCAGCAGCTTGCCGACGATCTGAAGCTGCTCTCCCGATGCGCGGTCCCGGTAGACCTCTCCGGGCTGCGCCTCGATAAGCATCTCGCGTCCGCTCGAGGGGCTCCGCACGCGATAGCGCTGGGTCGTGCTCACGCGCGGCACTTTACCGAAGCGCGTGGGGGAACCGATCCGCTCGGGCGCCCCGGATAGGGTGGCTGTCGGTGCGCATCCTCATCTTCCACGGCTACCTGCTCGGCGGGACGGGCTCCAACGTCTACAACGCCCGCCTGGCCGAGGCTCTGGTTGGGCTCGGCCATGAGGTGCACCTGCTCAGCCAGGAGCGCCATCCGCAGGAGCATCGCTTCGTGGACGCGATCGGCGACTGGGATGGCGGCACGCTGAAGGTCCGGGCAGCGCCCGGTCGAGGCGGCGTGGAGGTGCCGCGCTGCACCGTCTACCGTCCCGACATCGGCGGGCTGCTGCCCGTGTACGTGGCCGACCGCTACGAGGGCATCGAAGCACGCACCTTCGCCGACTGCACGGAAGAGGAGGTCTCTCGTTACATCGACGCGAACGTGCGGGCGGTGCGCGAGCTACGCGTCCGCGTTCGCCCGCAGCTCGCGCTCGCCAATCACCTCGTCATGGGCCCCGTGATCCTCGCCCGCGGGCTGGCCGACGAGGTCCCATACGCGGTGAAGGTCCACGGCAGCGCTCTCGAGTACACCGTCAAGCGCGACCCCGATCGCTTCCTCGCGCCGGCCCGCGAGGGTCTTGCGCCGGCCCGGGCGATCCTCGTCGGCTCCCACCACACGGCACAGAGCCTGTGGGACGCCCTCGCCGATGAGGAGCTCGTGCATCGCACCCGCCTCGGCCCTCCCGGCGTGGACGTCGCTCGCTTCCAGCCACGCGACCCGGAGCCCGCCGCCGAGGCGGTGCGCGCGCTCGCCGCCGGTCTGCGCGCCTCGGCCCCAGGGCGTCGCACGGAGCCCGAGCAGAGCGCATTTGCACGCGACGAGCTCGCGACGGCCGAGGCGCTCGAGCGGCTGGCGCCCGGCGAGGACGCGCTGGTCGCGTTCGTCGGCAAGCTGATCGTCAGCAAGGGCGTCGACCTGCTGATCGCGGCCTGGCCGCTCGTGCTCGGCGAGTCTCCTCGCGCGAAGCTCGTCGTGGTCGGGTTCGGCGCCTACCGCCAGGGCATCGAGCGCCTGACCGCGGCACTGGCGCGGGGCGATCTCGATGAGGCGCGCGAGATCGCGCTCGCGGGAAGGTCGCTCGAGGACCCCGAGGCACCGCCGCTGGCGCTGCGTCACCTGCTCGCCTTCCTCGACAGCCTCGCCGGCTCCGAGCGCGAGCGCTACCTGGCCCTGGCTCGTGCCCTGCCGGAGCGCGTCGTGCTGACCGGCCGGCTTGAGCACGACGAGCTCGCGGAGCTGCTGCCGGCGTGCGAGGCGCTCGTCGTTCCGAGCACGTTTCCCGAGGCGTTCGGGATGGTGGCGGCGGAGGCGGCCGCATGTGGCGTGCTCCCGGTCAGCGCCGCGCACTCGGGATTGGCGGAGGTGAGCGACGTGCTGGCGCGGGAGGTGCCCGCGAAGGCCGCCCGATGGCTGTCTTTCCCCGTCGACGACGAAGCCGTGCGGGCGATCGCAGCGCGGCTGTGCTGGTGGTTGGGCGTCGATCCCGAGCTGCGCTTGAGAACCCGGGCCGGGCTGGTCGCAACCGCGCGCGATCGCTGGTCGTGGCAGGGGGTCGCGCGGGGTGTGATCGCCGCGGCCCGAGGGGAATTGGAGGAGCTGCAAAAGCCGTGAGCAGGCCCGTCGAGCCCTCTCCCGCCTGCGCGGGGGAGGGCCGCCGGCTGACGTCCGGGCACCCGCCGCTTGGGATAGTGTTCCGCCGGCTCATGACCCTCATGCGTGCTTCCTCCGCCCCGGGCGGCCGTTCCGGGCGCCCGCGCAGCCTGGCTCCGCGCGCCTGTGCGGGGGGGCTTCTCGCCGCGCTGGCGCTGATCGCCACCGGCTGCTCGGTCAAGGGCGAAGACAACGCCAACCTGATCCTCGGCAAGCAGCTGTTCGTCGCCAAGTGCGGCTCATGTCACACGCTGGCACGGGCGAGCACGAAGGGGATCGTCGGTCCGAACCTCGACGAAGCGTTCAGGGTGGACATCGCTGAAGGGCTGCAGCGCAACGCGGTCCGCGGCGTGGTCGAAGGCCAGATCGCGATCCCCAACCCCGAAGGCGCGATGCCCAAAGAACTCGTGACCGGAGCCAGGTCGAAGGACGTGGCCGCCTATGTCGCCGGCGCGGTCGCCCGTCCGGGTCAGGACAGCGGCCTGCTCGCGACGGCCGTCGAAGCGCCAGGGGCCGGCAAGCCGGCCGTCGAGACCGCCGGCAAGCTGCAGATCCCCGCGAGCCCGACCGGTCAGCTGGCCTACGTCACGAACAAGGCGGTCGCCAAACCAGGGCCGGCGCTCGTCGAAATGCCGAACACCTCCGGCGTCTCGCACAACATCGCGATCGAAGAAGGGGCACACGGGGCGACCCCGGCAGGAGCCGTCCTCGGCGCGAGCGCCTTCACCGCGAAGGGAACAGCGTCGGTGAAAGTCAGCCTCAAGCCCGGCAGCTACACGTTCTTCTGCCAGGTGCCGGGCCACCGCGCCGCGGGGATGTTCGGCACGCTGATCGTCAAATAGGCGCTCAGAGCACGGCGCGCAGCAGCAGCACCGCCCCGACGATCACGACGATCACGGCGATCGCGTAGAGCAGGAAGCGGAAAGCCTCCTCCTCCGAGCGCAGCGGGTTCAGCATGGACGCGTCCCGGACGGGCCCGAGCGTCTGTCGGGGGCGGGCACCAGCTCGCGGGGCGACTAGAGGATGTAGACGGTCGAGTAGACGACGAGCCACATGATGTCGACGAAGTGCCAGTAGATCCCGGGCACCTCGACACCGCGATGCTCCTCAGGGCTGAAATGCCCGCGGAAGGAGCGGATCGTCACGATCAGCAGCAGGCACAGCCCGATGAAGACGTGCGCGCCGTGCAGTCCCGTCAGCGAGTAGAAGACCGTCGCCTGCGCGTTGTCCTGCGGGGCGAAGCCGATGTTGGCGTACTCGTTGATCTGGATGAACAGGAACGTGCAGCCGAGCAGGAAGGTCGTGAGCATCCCCGCCTTCAACCCGAAGCGGTTGCCGTTCTTGATCGATGTCTGCGCCCAGTGGATCGTCAGCGAGGAGGAGACGAGGATCGCGGTGTTGAGGCCCGCGACTTCCACCGGCAGATGGTCTCCCGGCGCCGGCCACGCGGCGCCTTTGGCTACGCGGATGAAGAAGTAGGCGGTGAAGAACGCGCCGAAGACCATCACCTCGGAGATGATGAAAAGGAGCATGCCGAGCAGCTGGGTCTCGACGCGCGAGCTGCGGTTCGCGGGCGGCGGACCGTGATGGTCGCCGTGGGCGGGTGCGTGAGCGATGCTGGCTGCCTCCACGGTCCTCCCAGCTATGCGGCCGGCGCCGCGGTCGTGGGCTTCAGGTCGACGACGACGTGCTCGACGTTTGCCGAGGTGGCCGCCTGCACGCGCTCGATCAGGTTCGCGCGCAGCCAGCCGGAGCGCTCGCCGGGGAGCGTGGAGATGACGACGTCGTCGACCCTGAACAGCTCCAGCGCGTTCACCGCCGCCGTGTACGGATCGGGGTCGCCGATCATGCCGGAGCTGAGCAGTCCGGCCTGATGCAGCCGGTCGAGCATTCGTGCCAGGCGCCCGCGCGCCTCGCGTGTGCCCTCACCGCTGCCGTCCTGCTGCGGCACGACCGCGATGAACAGGCGCGGGGGCGTGCCCTCTCCGGCCAGCTCCTTGAGCCGTTCGATCAGCTCCTCGCCGCTGGAGGTCTTGCTCGCCAGCACGAGGGTCACCTTGAACGGCAGCTCTTCCTGCTCGAGGTCGGTGACGATGTGCTCGACCGGCAGTCCGGACGCGTTCTCGATGCGTTCGACCAGGTCCCGTCTGAGCCAGCCCGAATGGACGGCCGGGTGCGTCGACAGGATGATCTCGTCCGGCCGGCGCTCGGCGATGGCGTCCATCGTCGCGAGGAACGGGTCGGGGTCGCCGACTTCGCCGGTGCCGACGATGCCCTCGCCGGCGACAGCCGATAGGGCGAGATCGACCCGCACCTGCGCCGACTCGCGAACGGCCTCGTCGTAGATCACCAGGCCGGCCGACGGCTGGCTCTGCGGCACGACCAGCCGGAAGCGGACGTCTCCGGAGCTCGCCCGCGAGCGGACCGCCTCCAGGAGCTTCGGTCCGCCGAGCGTGCGGTTTGCGACGACCAGGACCTCCCTCACAGGATCTCCCCTCTCATTCGCTCGGAGCTCCGCTGCTCGAGCCCGCGCCGACCGTGGCCGGCTTCGGTGGCGGTGCGAAGATGCCGTGGACCGCGCCCGGCACGCCGTACTCGTAGGGACCTCCCACGACCGTCGGCACGCGATCGAAGTTGAACACCGGCGGCGGCGAGGAGACCTGCCACTCGAGCGTCAGGCCGCGCCACGGGTTGGCGACGGCGCGCGGTCCGCCGCGCCAGCTGGTGACCATGTTGTAGAGGAACACGAGCGTGCTGAGCCCGAGGCCGAAGCTCGCGATCGAGATGAACAGGTTCAGGTCCGCGAACTGGCTCGCGTAGGTCGCCACGCGTCGCGGCATGCCCTGCAGCCCCAGGATATGCATGGGTCCGAACGTGAGGTTGAAGAACACGAACGTCGTCCAGAAGTGCCACTTGCCCAGGCGCTCGTCGAACATCCGCCCGGTCATCTTCGGGAACCAGTAGTAGACGCCGGCGAAGATCGTCATCAGCGAGCCGCCGAACAGCACGTAGTGGATGTGCGCCACGATGAAGTACGTCGCGCTCACGTGGATGTCGAACGGGACCATGGCGAGCATCACCCCGCTGATGCCTCCAAGCGTGAACGTCGTCAGGAACCCCAGCGCGAACAGCATCGGTGTGTCGAGGTGCAGCACGCCACGCCACAGCGTCGCCAGCCAGGAGAAGATCTTGATGCCGGTGGGCACGGCGATGATCGCCGTCGTGATGGCCATGGGGATGCGGATCCAGGCGGCCATCCCGGACGTGAACATGTGATGCGCCCAGACGGTGAAGCCGAGCGCGACGATCGCCAGCAGCGAGAACGCCATCATGCGGTAGCCGAAGATCGGCTTGCGCGACTTCACGGCGAGGATCTCGCTGATGATGCCGAAGCCCGGCAGCATCATGATGTAGACCGCCGGATGGGAGTAGAACCAGAAGACGTGCTGGTACATCAGCACGTCCCCGCCCTTTGCCGCCTGGAAGAAGTTGAAGCCCAGCGCCCGGTCGAGCAGGATCATGAACTGCGAGCCCGCGATGAACGGTGTGGCGATGACGACGAGCAGCGAGGTCGCGAAGTTCGCCCACACGAGCAGCGGCAGGCGGAAGAAGCTCATGCCCGGCGCGCGCATGGTGATGATCGTCACGAGGAAGTTGAGCGCGGTCATGATCGACGAGGCGCCCGCGAACTGAACGGCCACCGAGAAGAACGTCTGTCCGATCGGGGCGTTGACGGACAGCGGGGCATACGCTGTCCAGCCGTCCGCGAACGCTCCGCCGGGGGCGAAGAAGCTGCCGAGCATCATCAGCCCGGCGACCGGCAGCAGCCAGTAGGAGAGGGCGTTCAGTCGCGGGAACGCCATGTCGGGCGCGCCGATCATCAGCGGCAGCACGAAGTTGGCCAGCCCCGCGAACACGGGGATGATGAACAGGAAGATCAGCAGCGAGGCGTGGACGGAGAACAGTCCGTTGAACGTGTTGGCGTCCACGAACTGGGAGCCCGGCTGCGCCAGCTGGGCGCGCATCAGCATCGCGATCAGTCCGCCCACGAGCAGGAAGAAGAACGAGGTGACGGTGTACTGCACGCCGATCACCTTGTGGTCGGTGTTGATGCGGAAGTAGTCCTTCCAGCTGTAGGCGCCGTGTCCGGAGTGGTCCTCAGGGCGCGTCGGGCGCCCGATCGCCCAGTAGAACCAGTAGTCGAAGCCGCCGATGCCGACGAGGAAGGCGAGCGGGACGGCGATCAGCGAGACCGTGAGGATCGCGTTCGCGTCGAGGAAGTGCTGGTAGGTCGAGTGCCCGGTCGACGCGCGCACCGCCCACGTCAGGCCGGCGGCGAAGATGGTGGCGCCGAGCATCATCGCGCCGGCGCGGTAGAAACCCGGAGCGCGGAGCCTGACGGCCATCAGCTTGTCACCTCGGAAGCGCTCATCGGCTGGCGCACATTATCCGGTAGTCCCGGCGGCCGCGGAGCCGGCCGCGACCGCAGGCTGCTGGCTTTTGAGCCACGTCTGGAACTGCGCGAGCGGCACCACGTGGACCTTCGAACGCATCAGCGAGTGCCCGAGGCCGCAGAGCAGGTTGCATACGACCGGATAGGTGCCGAGGCGGGTGGCGGTCACGCGCCAGTTGGTCGTGATGCCGGGCACGACGTCCTCCTGCACGCGAAAGGCTGGGATCCAGAAGGCGTGGATCACGTCCTTCGAGTGCAGTTCGAACTTGACCGACTCGCCCTTCGGTATGTACAGCTGGTAGCTGTTGAGCGGCGCGCCTCCGGTCACCGACGGCGGGTACTGATAGGTCCACACGAACTGCTGGCCGGTGACGCCGATGCGAATCTCACGCGCGGGCTTGACCTCGTTTTCGTGCAGCACGGCGAAGGAGTAGCCGACGAGCCCGAGCAGCAGGACGGCCGGGATCGCCGTCCAGAAGACCTCCAGCCGGGTGTTTCCGTGGATCGGCGGGCCGTCCTTGAGCTCCTCGCCGGGCTTCATGCGGAACTGCCACACGCAGTAGAGGACGACCGTCACCACCAGCACGAAGATCGGGATCGAGGCGATGACGAGGACGTGGTACAGCGTGTCGGTGTTTCGGGCCTGCAGCGACGCATCGACGGGGAACCAGTGGATTGCGTAGCTGAGCGCGATCCCGACGCCCACGGCGATCAATGCTGCGAGGAACGTAAGGCTCAGCGAACGCCGGCTAGGCACGGGCGGCGGCTCCGGCAGTGCGGTTGTCTGAGGCGTTCCTCTCCATCGGGAGGCGTGATCCTAATGCCTTCCGTCCCCGAACCGCGGGGACCTTGACGGGCGAGCACTCGAGTACTAGATTGAGGCAATCGTTGCAAGTGCTTGCGTTGTTGTTCGCCGTCCCCGATCGCTCGAAAGGAGAACAGGGTGCAGGTAAGCGAAGGCATGAGCTCGTCCCCACTCACGGTCGGACCGAGCCACAAGCTGAGGGACGTGGCGCGGCTGATGTCCGAACGCAAGGCCGGCGCGGCCGTTGTCATGGATCCCGATGCAGCCGGGCCGGGGATCATCACCGAGCGCGACATCCTGCTCTCGCTCGCAGCGGGGCAGGATCCGGACGCCGAGGCGGTGGGCGAGCACCTCACGCGTGACGTCGTCTACGCCGCCCCCGATTGGTCGCTGGAGGACGCCGCGGCGGCGATGGTGCGCGGCGGCTTTCGCCACCTGATCGTGCTCGACCACGGTGAGGTGGTCGGAATCCTGTCCGTTCGCGACATCGTTCGGCTGTGCGTGGAAGCCAACCCGACCGACATCGCCGCGCCGCTCCGCAACGGCGCGACGACGCGCGAAGAATGGCTCAAGGGCATCGCCGCCTCGGGCTTGAAGGTCTAGTAGCGCGCAGAGCGCGCCGAACAGCGCGCCGGCCGGAGCTCAGCTGAGCCGGCTGGCGCTGAGCGACGGCTGGGCATCGCCGCGCGTCCCGTCCTCCTGCAGCCGGCGGCGGGCGAGCTCCTCGCGGACGAGGGGCGCGACCCGCGTTCCGAACAGCTCCATCGAGCGCAACACGTCCCGGTGGCGGACGGCGCCCACGCTCATCTGAGCGACGTAGCGGTCGTGGGCGAACAGCTCGTGCTCGAAGAGGATCTTCTCGGCGACCTGCTCGGGCGAGCCGACCGCGAGCGCCCCGCTCGGTGCACGCAGCGCTTCGTACTCCCGCCGCCCCGCCGGTGGCCAGCCGCGCTCGCGCCCGATGCGGTTCATGATCGCCAGATACGGCGCCGCGAAGGCTGCGTCCGCCTCCGAGGAGCTGGCCGCGACGAACGCGTGGGTGTTGATCGCCAGCTTCGTCTCGGAGGGATCGTGGCCGGCCTGCTTGGCCGTCTCGCGATACAGATCGACGAGCGGGGCGAAGCGCGCCGGCGATCCGCCGATGATCGCGATCGTCAGCGGCAGCCCCAGCGTTCCGGCCCTCACCACCGACTCGGGTGAGCCGCCGACCGCCACCCACACGGGCAGGCGATCCTGCACCGGACGCGGCCAGACTCCCGCGTTATCGAGCGCCGGGCGGTGCCGCCCCGACCACGTCACGCGGGTGTGCTCGCGCAGCTGGAGCAGGAGCTCGAGCTTCTCGGCGTAGAGCTCGTCGTAGTCGTCGAGGTCGTAACCGAACAGGGGAAAGGACTCGGTGAACGACCCGCGACCGGCCATGATCTCGGCTCGCCCGCCCGAGAGCAGGTCCACCTCGGCGAAGTCCTGAAAGACGCGCACGGGATCGTCCGAGCTGAGGACCGTCACGGCGCTGGAGAGGCGGATGCGCTCCGTCTTGACGGCGATCGCAGCGAGCACGACCGCCGGCGAGGACACGAGGAAGTCCTCACGGTGGTGCTCGCCGATCGCGAACACGTCCAGTCCGAGCTGCTCGGCGAGCTCGGCCTCCTCCATCAGGTCGCGCATGCGCTGGGCTGGGCTCATCCCGGCGGCCAGGTCGGCGAAGGTGGCAAGTCCGAGTTCCATCCCGTGAACCGTAGCGCTAAATGGTTGCTTGCGCAACTATCGCCCCCCGTTGAGCGCCGAGGGCGCCGCAGAGCGGATACTGGAGCGATGCAGATAGGCGCGATCTACCCGCAGACAGAGCTGGCCCCCGACCCGGACACCGTCCGCGCCTACGTCAGCGCCGTCGAGGAGCTCGGCTATCAGCATCTCGCGATCTACGACCACGTTCTGGGAGCCGATCCAGCCGTGCACACCGGCTGGACGGGCGCCTACGACGTGGACACGACGTTCCACGAGCCGCTCGTCCTCTACGGGTTCCTGGCGGCGATCACGCGTCTGGAACTCGTGACGGGCATCGTCGTGGCGCCGCAACGGCAGACTGCCCTGCTCGCCAAGCAGGCCGCCGAGGTGGACGTCCTCAGTCGTGGACGGTTCCGTCTCGGAATCGGCATCGGGTGGAATGCCGTCGAGTACGAGGCGCTGGGGCAGGACTTCTCGAGGAGAGGCGAGCGTGAGGAGGAGCAGATCGGGTTGCTGCGTCGGCTGTGGACGGAACGGTCGGTCACCCACGAGGGGAAGTTCGACCGCATCACCGGAGCCGGGCTGGCTCCGCTGCCGATCCAGCGGCCCATCCCGATCTGGCTCGGTGGCGTCTCGCCGGTCGCCTACCGGCGAATGGGAAGGCTGGCCGACGGCTGGTTTCCGAGGGTCGGGCTCGGACCGGAGCTCGACGCCGCTCGCGCCACGATCGCCGAGGCGGCGGCAGCGGCCGGTCGCGACCCGGCAGCGATCGGGATGGAGGCGCGCGTCAGCTGGCGCGAGGGCGGTGTGGAGGATCTGATCGCAAGCGCGGGCCGCTGGCGTGACGCCGGCGCGACCCATCTCTCGGTGGACACCATGGGATCGGGGCTGTCCGCGCTCGACGCCCATCTCGACGCCCTCTCAAGGGCGGCTGACGCGTTGCAGCTGGTTAGTTGAGGTGGCGTTCCCAGTCGCCTGGCACCGCGCCTTCAGGCCCCGGTACCGGCTGGTCGGCCGGATGACTGTCGGGTGGGGATAGGACCGGCCCTTCGAAGAACTCGCCGGAGCGGAAGTCGAAGAACCAGTTTTCGCCCGGCTCGAAGCTCTGGATCACGGGGTGTCCCGTTGCCCTGTTGTGCGCGCTCGCATGCTGGCTGGGCGAGTTATCGCAACATCCCACGTGCCCGCAGGCCGCGCAGCGGCGCAGATGCAGCCACCAACCCGGGGATGCGCCCGATAGGCACTCCGCGCAACCGGTCCCGCTCGGCGGCACACCGGGGTCGATCTCGTTCGTGATGCCTGCCATTCGCTGCGGCTCCTTTGCTACTGGGCGCCGTCGCACGGAACGCGCCCGATGCGTCAAGCCTACTGCGCAGCTCAACCTGCGGACGTGCATCGCCGCGCCTTGGCTCCGCAAGTTTGGCTCGCGCGGTGAGTGCTCGCGTTCGCCAGAGGCCAGTCCTGGGACCTGGGCGTGCGTTGTAAGGTCGTCTGGATGGCCACGTCCTCCCGACCACGTCAAAGCGTTCCTCGACGCCACGTCGCGGACCGAGCCACGAAAGGAGCAGTACAGATGACGCGCGCAGATCAGCGAGACCCGGCCACAGGAGCGATGGAACCGCTGGACGAAGCGGTCGATCACGTTCGCGGCGCACCGACCGGGCGCCTGATCCTCGAGTACGGCGACTACGAGTGCCCCTACTCCCGCCTGGCGTTGCGAGAGATCGAAAAGGTGGAGGGTCAGCTGGGCGACGAGGTCCGTTTCGCCTTCCGCCATTTCCCCCTGACGGACATCCACCCGCATGCCCTGGCCGCGTCAGCCGCGGCGGAGGCGGCTGCGCTCCAGGATCAGTTCTGGAGCATGCATGAGCTGCTCTTCCACCGTCAGCACGCGCTCGAGGAAGACGACCTGCGGCGGTACGCGGCCGAGCTGGCGCTCGACGTCGAGCGGTTCGACAGGGACCGAACCGGTCCCGCCGTGCTCGCGCGCGTTCGTCGCGACGTAGACAGCGCGCTCGCCTCGGGCGAGGTACACGGAACGCCAACGTTGTTCATTGACGGCGTCGTGCACCGTGGCGCCTACGACGCGCCCAGGCTGCTGGAGGTACTCGCCAGCAGCGCGTGAGCAGCGCTTGAGGGCCGAGCAGCACAGATCGTGAGGACGGGCGCCCTGCGCGTCTTGAGGGTGTCGAGGCTCGCGGGCGCTGCGCGGCTTCGGCGCCGGTCAGCCGTCGCTGTGCGTGTCGAGCGGCAGCTCGTCGATGTCGTGGCGCGTGTCTTTGATCCAGCGCACCACGCAGCCGATCGTGAGGATCCCGCCGATGATCGTCAGCACGATGAAGGTGGTGACGCCGACCAGAGCCAACGTGATGCCAACCCCGGTCAGCACGGGCAGGATCGAAGGACCGGGAAGGTGGACCTCCTCCCCGGCGGGCGGGACGTCGGGCTCGAGGGAGCTCACGAGACGTAGATCGCGGCGACGAGGAAGGTGATGCCGAACATGAACATGCAGATGGCGGCGACGATCAGCCCCGTCCGGATGTTCTTGCGTGCAAGGCGTCGGGTCATCATGGACGGCGGCGCATTCTATAGATGGACGTCCGCCACCATCGCGCAGAACAGCAGCGCGAGATAGGCGAGCGAGAAGAGGTACAGGCGTAGTGCGGAGGCGCGGTCGGCACGGCGGTAGAGGCGCACCGCCCCGCCGATGAACAGCACCCCTAGGGCGAGTGAGCTGACGAGATAGATCGCCCCGAAGCCGCCGGCGCAGAAGGGCAGCTGCGTGACCGCATACAGCAGCACGGAGTACAGCAGGATCTGCCGGCGCGTCTCCGCCTCGCCGCGCACGACGGGGAGCATCGGAACGCCGACCTTCTCGTACTCGCCCTTCATCAGCAACGAGAGCGCCCAGAAGTGGGGTGGCGTCCAGAAGAACACGATGAAGAAGAGCATCACGGCCGTGCCGCCGACCGAGCCCGTGACGGCCGCCCATCCGACGAGCGGCGGCACCGCGCCGGCGGCGCCGCCGATGACGATGTTCTGCGGCGTGCGCCGCTTGAGCCAGACCGTGTACACGAACACGTAGCCGAGAAAGCCCGCGAACGAGAGCGCCGCCGCCAGCGGGTTGACGGTCAGCGACAGCTCGAGCAGCGACAGGGCGGCGAGCGTGCAGCCGAAGGCGAGCGCCGCTCGGGGGGAGACCCGGCCGGACGGGACCGGGCGGTTGGCCGTGCGCGTCATCTGCAGGTCGATGTCGCGGTCGAACCAGTGGTTGACGGCGCCCGCTCCACCGGCGGAGAGGTAGCCGCCGAGGCACGTGAGCGCGACCAGCAACGGCGACGGGTCGCCCGCCACGTACATCGTCGCGATCGTCGTCAGCAGCAGCAGCGACTGGACCTTGGGCTTCGTCAGCTCCACGTAGTCGCTCAGCAGCTGACGCGCGCCCGTGGAGCTTCGATCGGCCGCCAGGCCCACCGGGGCATCGATCGCGGGTGCCGCGCCGGTGGGTGGTGCGGCGCTCATCTACACCCCTACCTGCGTCGCCCCCGCCGGCACCGTCGCGGTGCCCACGGCGTCCGCGCCGGCGGTGCGCCGCTGCACCTCGCGGCGGATGTCCTTCATCGGCTCCGCGGAGCGCACGACCGGGATCACGTCGAAGTTGTTCTGCGGCGGCGGCGACGGAGTGAACCACTCGAGCGTGTTCGCCTTCCATGGGTCCGGCCCGGCGATGACGCCGAGCTTCACGCTGCGGGCGACGTTGACGATCGTGACGATCACGCCGAGCGCGAGAATGAACGAGCCCACCGTCGAGATCAGGTTGTACAGATGCAGGTTGCCCACGTTGTCGTACTCGTATATCCGGCGCGGCATGCCGTCAAGCCCGATCACGTGCTGGATCAGGAAGGTGGTCAGAAAGCCGACGAACATCAGGGCGAAGCTGAGCCTGCCGAGTCCCTCGCTGAGCATGCGCCCTGTCATCTTCGGGAACCAGTAGTAGATCGCTGCGAAGATCGTGAAGACCGAGCCGCCCATCAGCACGAAGTGCAGGTGCGCGACCACGAAGTACGTTTCGTTCAGCTGCCAGTCTACGGGGAACGTGGCGAGGAAAACGCCCGAGATGCCGCCGATCAAGAACAGCGCTATGAAGCCGGCGCAGAACAGCAGCGGCGTCTTGAATTCGATCGTGCCGCGCCACAGCGTGGCGATCCAGTTGAGGATCTTCACGCCGGTCGGGACGGCGATGAAGTAGGAGCTGAGCATCACGAACACGAGGATGGCCTCGGGTATCGGCGCCGTGAACATGTGGTGCGCCCAGGTGAGGAAGCCGAGGAACGCGATCGCGACCGTGGCGGCGGCGATCGCCTTGTAGCCGAAGATCGGCTTGCGCGCGAACACCGGCAGGATCTCCGACACGATCCCGAAGCCGGGCAGGACCATGATGTAGACCTCCGGATGCCCGAAGAACCAGAACAGGTTCTGCCACAGCAGCGGCGACCCGCCGTTGGCCGGATCGTAGAAGTGGGTGCCGAAGTGGCGGTCGGTGAGCAGCAGCGTCACCGCGCCCGCGATCACGGGCATCGCGAAGATGATCAGCACCGAGTACGTCAGGATCGACCAGACGAACAGCGGCAGGCGGCCCCAGCTCATGCCCCGCGCCCGCATGTTCGCGATCGTGGCGTAGAAGTTGATCGCGCCCAGGATCGAGGAGAGCCCGGTCAGGTGGATGAGATAGATCCACGCGTCCTGCCCCCCGCTCGGCGAGAACGTCGAGTTCGACAGCGGCGCGTAGCTCGACCAGCCGGCTTCGGGCGGGTTGAAGAAGATCGACGCGTAGAACACCACGCCGGCGGCCAGAAGAAGCCAGAAGGACAGCGCGTTCAGGCGGGGGAAGGCCATGTCGCGCGCGCCGATCATCAGCGGCAGGAAGTAGTTGGCGAGGCCGGCGAACATCGGCACGACGAACAGGAAGATCATCGTCGTGCCATGCATCGTGAACAGCTGGTTGTAGACGGCCGGAGTGACCAGCGTGTTGTTCGGCGCGCCGAGCTGCAGGCGCATCATCAACGCCTCGACTCCGCCGAGGCAGAAGAACACGAACGTCGTGACCATGTACATGATCCCGATCCGCTTGTGATCGGTCGTCGTGATCCAGCTCGTCCAGCCGCTCGCTGCGCGCTCGGCGCGGCCGGCGCTCACCTGGGGGATCGGGGCTACGTACGTGGCCATCTGCTCAGCTGGTCTCCTGCTCCTAGGGGTTTTCGACCTGACCGGCGCCGGTCTGGCCGTTCAGCTTGGCCCTCGCCGCCTGGGCCGCGGCATTGGCCCCGGCGGTCAGCCGCTTCTGGTTCGCCAGCCATTCATCGAACTGAGCGGGCGGAATCGCCCTCACCGTGGCGAACATGCGCGCGTGCCCGCGGCCGCAGAGGACCGCGCACTGGCCGCGGAAGATGCCCGGCTTGGGGATCTTGAACCACGTGTAGTTGTGATAGCCGGGCACCGCCTGGAACTTGCCGCCGAGTTCGGGTATCCACCACGAGTGGACGACGTCGGAGGCGACGATGTCCAGCGTCACCGTGGTGTTCGTCGGGACGACCATCGCCTCGTAGGAGTACGGCGCGCCCAGGCCGTCGGGTTCGTTCGCTCCCGGGTACACGTACTGCCAGATGAACTGGCGGCCGATCACCGTGATGTTCAGCGCTTTGCCGTTCGGCGGCAGCTTGCGCTCGGAGCTCGCGTACAGGACGCGGCCGCTCGAGGCGAGCTGGTCGCCGTTCGGCCCCGAGTTGGGGGGGTTCTGGATCGCCGGAAGCTTGACGAACGTGATCACGGCAAGCGCGATCAGGATCACGGCCGCGCCGACGGTCCAGCCGACCTCCAGGCGGGTGTTGCCGCGGATCTGAGCCGGCACGGCGCCCCGCCGCTTGCGAAACCGTACGAGCGCATACACCAGCGCACCCTCGACGCCCACGAACACGATCAGGGCGACGACGAGGATGATCTTGTAAAGGCTGTCGATTTCGTTCGCGTTCGGCGAACCCCCCGACAGCGGGGTGAAGAACGCGAGCGTGGAGGTGAGGTGCTGGCCCAAGGCGGCGGGGATTCTATTCAGCCCCGGACGGAAGGCGCTTGACGACCCGTGCCGGCGGGCCGGCCTAGCTTCCGGAGAAGCGCGCGGGCCGCTTTTCGACGAACGCCATGGCGCCCTCGACGAAGTCCTCGCTGCCGGCCATCTCCTGCTGGATGCCCGCCTCCAGCTCGAGCTGCTCCTCCATCCGCGAGTACAGCCAGTTGTTCAGCTGGCGCTTGGTGCCCGCGTAGGAGCGCGTGGGCCCGGCCGCCAGGCGCGCGGCGAGGGATGCCACCTCCTGATGCAGGCTCGCGTCGGGGACCACACGGTTGATCAGTCCCCACTCCAGAGCCCGCGCCGCGGGCAGCCGCTCGCCCAGCATCGACAGCTCGGTCGCCCGCGCCATGCCGATGCGGGTCGGCAGGAACAGCGAGGAGCCGCCGTCGGGCACCAGGCCGATGTTGACGAACGCGAGCAGGAAGTAGGCGCCCTCGCCGGCCACTATCAGGTCGCTGCAGAGCGCAAGCGAGCAGCCGATCCCCACGGCGGGGCCATTGACGGCCGCGATCACGGGCTTCGGCATCTCCCGGATGGCGTGCATGATCGGGTGGTAGCGCTCGGTGAGCGTCTTGTAGACGTCGGGCCGTCCCTCGGGCGTCGTATCGCCGCCGCTGATGTCCTTCAGATCCGCCCCCGAGGAGAACGCCCGACCGGCGCCCGTCAGGACCACGGCCCGCACGGCGTCGTCGTCGGTGGTCTCGCGCAGGGCCGCGAGCAGGTCGGCCCCGAGCTGCGCGTTCCACGCGTTCAGCGCCTGCGGCCTGTTCAGCTCGATCGTGGCAGCGCCGTCGTCGACGCGCAGGTTGACGGTCTCGAGCTCGATGTTCGCCGCGCTCATGGTTCTCCTCTCGTCCTGCTGATGCGGATACGGGCCCGGCTCGGCGTCCAGGACGCGGGTCGGACGCGCTTGATCCTATGGTGTAGGGATGAAGCGTCCCGTGATCGGCATGTGCACCGCGCTGGAGCGGGCGCGCTGGAGCGCATGGGACCAATCCGCGGTGCTGCTGCCGCACAACTACGTTCAGGCCGTGCAGCGGGCGGGCGGCCTGGCGATGATGCTCCCGCCGGACCCCGAGCTGGTCGATGACCCATCGCAGCTGCTCGACCTGATCGACGGACTGATGCTGGCGGGCGGCGCCGACATCGACCCCGCCTCCTACGCCCAGGAGCCGCATCCCGAGACCGTCGACACGGCCCCCGAGCGCGACGCGTTCGAAATCGCGCTCACGCGCGCCGCGATTGAGCGGGACATGCCCGTGCTCGGCATCTGCAGGGGCATGCAGCTGATCAACGTGGCCTGCGGCGGAACGCTCGTGCAGCACCTGCCCGAGCACCTCGGGCATCAGGAGCACCGCCGCGTGCTCGGATCCTTCGACGGCGCGGACCACGACGTCGCCCTGACCGAGGGCTCGCTGGCCGAGCGCGCGGCAGGTGAGATCGCGCACGCCACCAAGTCCCATCACCACCAGGGAGTCGACCGGCTGGGGGAGGGCCTGCAGGTCAGCGGCGTATCGACCCTCGACGACCTGCCGGAGGCCGTCGAGCTCCAGGACCGGCGCTTCGTGCTCGGAGTGCAGTGGCACCCCGAGGCCGACCCCGCCAGCAACGTGATCGCGGCCTTCGTGGACGCCGCCAGGGGCGCCGCGCAGCGCCCCCCGTCCCGCTCGGGCCGCGAGGATGGCAGGGCCAGGCCACGTCCGCAGGCCGCCGCGACGCCCTAGCCTGCGCGCGGCGGGGGCCGAGGCCGCCAGCGGCGCGCATATACTCCGCGCCCTGTGCGGTTGTCCAGGGTGATGAGAGCGACCGCCTGGGGGGTCGTCGCGATCGGCGCCGCCGCGCCGCTCGCGCGCAAGCGCGTGAATGCTCCGCCGGTGGTCGTGCAGGCCGTCGCGTATGCAGCGCCGCTCGGCCTGTGCGTCGCCGTCCGTCGCTCACGCAAGCGCGACGCCGCGGTCTGCGCCCTGCAGATGTGGGCCTACGTCGCCGCCTACAAGTTCCCGCACGACGACCCGCAGGCGCAGGAGCGCAGGGTGCGCATCCGTTATCCGATCGTCATCGACCGCGCGCTCGGCCTCGGAGAGCTGCCCAGCCTGCGCCTGCAGCAGGCGCTGTCGCGCAGCGGGCCCGAGGGACCGAGCTGGCGCGCCCTGGATCGGGTGCTCGTCTGGGCGCACTGGAGCTGGTTCATGGTCCCGCATGGCTCGATCGCCTACCTGCTCGTGCGCCACCCGGCGCGTTTTCCGCGCGCCGCCGTGATGACCTACGCGACCTTCAACCTCGGCGCGAGCATCTACTGGCTGATCCCCACCGCTCCGCCCTGGTGGCCCGCGGCCGCGGAGGCGGCCGGCCTGGAGGGCGGAGTGGCGGTGCGGCGAATGATGGTCGAGTACGGCGAGGACTTCTGGAAAGACGGCTGGGGCTCTCTCTACAGTGTGTTTGGAGGCAACCCCTTGGCAGCAATGCCCTCTCTGCACTTCGCCACATCCCTGATGGCCGCTCTGTTGCTAGCGGAGGTCAGCCCGATCGCGGGCGGACTCGGCTTCGCATACGCCGCGACGCTGGGCTTCGCGCTCGTGTATCTGGGGGAGCACTATGTCGTGGATCTGCTGGCAGGGGCGGCGCTCACCGTCGCCGTGCGCCGATGGGGTCCGGCGGCGGGAGGAATGATCGACCGCTTCGGGCGCGCCGTTGCGGCACTGGAGGCCAGGGCACACCAGGACAGCTGAAGGGAGTTCGCGGGTGCACATGCACCGCCAGCACGCCCAAGCGGGCAGGGGGGAGGGAGATGAGGACCGGTCGCCGGCGGGCCAGCCGGGGTCAGCTCCAGCGCCGGGCGCCCACTCCGAGGAGGACATGCCGCGGCGGGTCGTCTCGCGCCGGCAGCTGGCGTCGTTCGTGCTGTTCATGCTCTCGGCTCTCGCCTTCCTGTACTTCGTCCTGCCCAAGCTCGCCGGGATCGGCACGTCTGTTCACCGCATCGAGCGCGGCGACGCCTGGTGGATCGCGCTCGGCGTGGTCTTCGAGGTGCTCTCCTTCGCGGGCTATGTGATCCTCTTCCGGGCGGTCTTCGTGGACGAGGCAGGTCGGATCGGGTGGCGTGAGAGCTACGTGATCACGATGGCCGGCCTCGTCGCCACGCGGCTGTTCGCGGCGGCCGGCGCCGGCGGCATCGCGATCACGGCGTGGGCGCTGCGCCGCTCGGGAATGGAGCCCCGGCTGGTGGCATGCAGGATGGTCGCCTTCATGGTCCTGCTGTACGTGATCTTCGCCGGCTCGCTGCTGATCGACGGGATCGGGCTCGGGGTGGGGCTGTTCCCCGGCGGGGGATCCTTCGCGATCACGTTCGTGCCCGCGATCATCGCCACGGCCATGTTCGCCGTCGTCGGGGCGATGGCGCTGCTGCCGGGCGGCATCGAGCGGCGTCTCGCCCGATGGGCCTCGGCCTCGGGCAGCCAGCACCCGTGGGTCGCCCGCGGCCTGGCGGCCCCGGCGCTCGCGGCCAGCGGCGTGCGCACCGCGATCGCCAAGATCCGCACGCGCGACCCGCGGCTGCTGGGCGGGCTGGCCTGGTGGGGCTTCGACATCTGCGTCCTCTGGGCCACGTTCCACGCGTTCGGCGAGCCGCCGCCGTTCACGGTGATCTGGATGGCCTACTTCGTTGGAACCCTCGGCAACCTGCTGCCGCTGCCGGGCGGGCTCGGCGGAGTCGAGGGCGCGATGATCGGAGCGTTCGCCGCGTTCGGCGTCGAATTCAACCTCGCCGTCCTCGCGGTGCTCTCCTATCGAGCCATCTCCTTCTGGCTGCCGACGCTCCCGGGCGCGGTCGCCTATCTGCAGCTGCGCCGGATCGTCGCGCGCTGGCGCGACGAGGAAGAAGGCCGCGCCAGCCTCGCCCTCCGCGAGGGCTCGCCGGAGCCGGCAGGCGCACTTCAAGGGTCCTGACCCGAGCGCTATGCTTACTATACAAAGTAAAGCGACCTCCCGGGGGCGCGCCGGCAGGTCGAGACCCATCGGATCCGCAAAGGCGCGAGAATTGGAGACGAGATGAGCGACCTCGAGAACGTGATCATCATCGGAAGCGGTCCTGCGGGTTACACGGCCGCGCTCTACACAGCGCGCGCCAACCTCAATCCGCTCGTGATCGAGGGCTTCGCGTGGGGCGGCCTACTGCAGCAGACGACCGACGTGGAGAACTATCCCGGCTTCCCCGACGGCATCATGGGGCCGGAGATGATGCAGCGCTTCCGCGAGCAGGCCGAGCGCTTCGGCGCGAAGCTCGTGACCGACCAGGCCGACCGGGTGGCGCTCGCGAGCGAGCCCGGCGGAATCCACAGCGTCTGGGTCGGCGACACGGAGTACCGCTCGCGGACCGTGGTGCTGGCGATGGGCGCCGAGCACCGCAAGCTCGGCGTGACCGGCGAGGAGGAGCTCGCCGGTCGTGGCGTCAGCTACTGCGCGACGTGTGACGCCGCGTTCTTCCGAGGCGCCCCGACGATGATCGTCGGCGGCGGCGACTCGGCCATGGAGGAGGCGATCTTCCTCTCCAAGTTCGCCTCCAAGGTCGTCGTCGTGCATCGCCGCGACGAGTTCCGCGCATCGAAGATCATGCTCGAGCGGGCCCGCGCGCAGGCGAACATCGAGTTCATGGTCCCCTATACGGTCAAGGAGTTCGTAGCCGGCGAGACGGGTCCCCTCGCTCACGCCGTGCTCGTCAACACCGACACCGGCGAGGAGCACGAGCTGATCGTCTCAGGCACGTTCATCGCCATCGGCCACGAGCCGCAGTCGGAGCTCGTCGCCGGCCAGATCGACCTGGACGACGGCGGCTACGTTCTCACCGAGGGCAAGTCCACTCGCACGAATCGCCCCGGCGTGTTCGCCGCCGGCGACCTCGTGGACCACACCTACCGCCAGGCGGTCACGGCGGCCGGCTCGGGGACGCAGGCCGCGCTGGACGCCGAGTGGTACCTGCGCGACACGCCCGGCATCCCGCCGCCGAAGGGCATGCCGATCGGCGATCCGGCCGCGGCCCAGTGGGCGCCCGAAGCGGACCCCGCCGTCGCGGACCCCGCACCTCGGGCCTAGCCGACTGCCGTCCTCGCATCGTTGAGCCGCCCGGCCATGCTCAGAGCCGCGGGGTGAGGGCGCCCTCGAGCTCGAGCAGCCAGCGCTTGCGGTCAAGGCCGCCGCCGTAGCCGCCAAGGCCGCCGCCGCTGTGCAGGACGCGGTGACACGGGACGACGATCGGGATCGGGTTCGAGCCCAGGGCGTTGCCTGCCGCCCGCGAGCCACGCGGGCTACCGGCGTCCGTGGCCACCTCGCGATAGGACAGCACGCCTCCGTAGGGGATCTCGGAGGTCACGTGCAGCACCTTCCTTCCGAACGGCCCGCCGACGAGCGACCAGTCGAGGGTGAGGTCGAATCGCCGCCGGCTACCGGCGAAGTACTCGTCGAGCTCGCGGCGGGCCCTCTCCAGGCCGGCGGGCGCCTCCACGATGCGCGGCGACACGCGCCTCGAGATCCTGTCGAGCACCGAGTCGGCGTCCTCCTCGGGGAACGCGACGCGCAGCAGCCCTCGCCCCGTCGCGGCGAGCAGGAGGTCGCCGAATGGCGACTCGACGGGCGCGTAGACGACGTCGGCCAGGCCCTCCTCGGCGGCGTGCGCGACGACCCGGCGTGCGGCCTCCGCGGCACGGTCCTCGTGGCGATCCGAGGATCGAGCGCCCCGCCGCAGCGCGCGCTCAACGACGTGGTTCTGGCTGCTCATGCGGGCACCACCTTTCTCAACGTTGTCAGACCCTCGTGCAGCGAACGGCGTGCCGCCTCCTCCGTGCAGCCGATCGCCGCCGCGATGTCCCGGTGTGGGAGGTCGGCGATGTAGCGCAGCACGACCGCCGAGCGTTGGCGGACGGGGAGCTCGTGGACGGCCTCCCAGAGCGCCTCATCGCGCGGGTGAGGGGCGCCCTGCGCGCGCCCGTCCACCGCGGCGGGATCGGCCACGGGCAGCGCTCGGCGAGATCGTCCTCGATGGGCGTCGAGCGCCTTGCGATGCGCGATCGTCAGCACCCATGCGCGCAGGTTCGAGTCCTCGCGCAGGCGCGGATAGGCACGCAGCGCGGCGATGAACGTCTCCTGAAAGCAGTCGTCGGCCTCCACGGGCCCGACAGCCGACACCAGGAAGCGCCACACGACGTCACGATGCGTGTCGAGGAAGCGTTGGAAGGGCGGAAGCTGCCTGCTCACGGTCGATAAACGCGGTGCGAGCGGCAAACGTGAGGTCAGCTCGGATAGTCGAAGAAGCCCGCCCCGCTCACGCGACCCATGCGTCCCGCCTGCGCGAGGCGGCGCAGCGCTGGCGCCGGGCGGTAGCGCTCCTCGCCGTACTCCGCGCACAGCGACACGAGCACCGCCAGCACGTGCTCCAGCCCGATCGCGTCCGCCCACTCGAGCGGGCCGCGCGGGTGGCTCAGCCCCAGGACCATCCCCGTGTCGATGTCAAGCGCATCGCCCACCCCTTCGCCGAGCGCGAACGCCGACTCGTTGATCACCTGGCAGACGATCCGGCCCAGCACGAGCCCCGGCCCGTCGCCGACCCAGGCGACGTGCTTGCCCAGCGCTCCGAAGAACCGCTCTGCGCGAGCTGCCGCCCCGGGCGAGGAGCTGTCGGTGCGTGTCAGCTCGACCAGCCCCGCCGCGCCGAAGGGCGGAAGCACGTGAAACCCGACCGCGCTGCCGCCGGGGTCGAGCGCGCCGAGTGAGCCGCTGGCGCACAGCAGCAGCCGCGCGCCGTGGGTGGACTGCGCGCCGAGGCGCCCGCCGGCCGCGGGCGCCTGCAGCCCCTCGTCGCGCGCGCCGGCGCAGTCGCAGTCGATGATCAGCGCGGGCAGCACGTCGCCGCTCGGGACGGTCGTGGTGCGCACCTCATAGCCGACCTCCGTGGCGCTTGCGCGCAGCTCATCGGCCAGCACGCCGCTCCCGGAGATGACGACCACGCCCTCGCCGTGGTCGGGTCTGCGAGGCTCCAGCGGAGCGGGGTCCTCGGGCCTGTGCTGGGTGGCCTTCGACCCGTCGCCGCGGTAGTCGTAGTAGCCGCGCCCGCTCTTGCGCCCGTGGAGCCCGGCCGCCACGTAGCGGGCGGTGATCGGCGACGGGCGCCAGCGCGGCTCGCCGAAGCTCTGCTCGAAGAAGCTCTTGGCCACCTCGAAGCCCGTGTCCACGCCGACGAGGTCCATCAACTCGAAGGGCCCCATGCGAAAGCCGCCCTCGAGCCGGCAGATGCGGTCGATCGTCTCGATGTCCGCGACGCGCTCCTGCAGCAGCCGCAGTGCCTCCAGGCCGAACGGCCGGTTGCAGCGGTTGACCAGGAAGCCGGGTCCGTCGTGCGCGCGGATCACGGCCTTGCCCATCGCCTCGCCGGCGGCACGCGCCAGCGCCAGCGCCTCGGCCGAGGACTGCTCGCCGGCGACCACCTCGAGCAGGCGCATCACCGGCGCGGGGTTGAAGAAATGCATTCCCACGACCCTCTCGGGATGGGTGGCGGCCGCCGCGATGGCCGTCACGAGCATCGAGGAGGTGTTCGTCGCCAGCACGCATTCCTCGCTGACGATCTCCGACAGCCTGCGGTAGAGCTCATGCTTGAGGTCCAGCCGCTCGGGGGCGGCCTCGATCACGAGCTCGCACGGCGCCAGCGCCGTCAGGTCGTCCACCGGCTGAAGCAGCTCGGCGGCCGCCCGCGCGTCCTCGTCGGTGAGCCGGCCCTTGCCGGCTTCTTTGGCAAGCCCGTCCCGCGCGCGCTCGAGGCCCCGCTCGAGGGCCTCGGGAAGCGGGTCGTGCAGCAGCGTGCGCGCTCCCGCACGAGCGGCGAGCTGTGCGATCCCGGCGCCCATCGTGCCCGCGCCGAGCACCCCGATGACGGCGGGCGCGGACCGCTCCCGGCCGGCCGTGCCGGCCTGATCATCCTCACTCGTGCGCTCCGTCTGCGACATGGCCTGCCTGCCTGCCGGCGCGCCTCAGGCGGGCACGAGCGCGTTGATGCCCGTCATCGCACGCCCGATGATCAGTTTCTGGATCTGCGAGGTTCCCTCGTAGAGGGTCGTGACGCGCGCGTCGCGGAAGTAGCGCTCCACGGGGTGATCGTCCACGTAGCCCGCGCCGCCGTGGACCTGGATCGCCAGGTTCGCGCACTCGAGCGACGCCTCCGTCGCGTGGAGCTTGGCGATCGACGTCTCGAGCGTGTTCGGCCGCCCCTGGTCCTTCAGCCATCCGGCGCGCCACACGAGCATCCGCGAGGCCTCGGTCTTCAGCACCATGTCGGCGATCATCGCCTGCACGAGCTGGAAGCTCGCGATCGGACGCCCGAACTGCTCGCGCTCCTTCGCGTAGCTCACCGACTCCTCCACGCAGCCCTGGCAGATGCCGACGCAGCCCGCCGCGACGGAGTAGCGGCCCGAGTCGAGGTTCGACATCGCGATTTTGAAGCCGTCTCCGACCTCGCCGAGCACGTCCTCGTCGGCGACCTCGACGTCTTCGAGGGAGATCGACCCGGTGTCCGACGCGTGCAGGCCCATCTTGTGCTCGATCGTCTGCGCCGTGTAGCCGGGCTGGTCGGTGTCGACGATGAAGCAGGCGATGCCCTTGTGGCCGAGCTCGGGGTCGGTCTGCGCGAAGATCAGCGCGACCTTGGCGTAGTTGGCCATCGAGATCCACATCTTCGTGCCGTTGAGCACCCAGCCGGAGTCGGTCTTGCGCGCGCGCGTCTTCTGGTTGGCGGCGTCGGAGCCCGTGTCCGGCTCGGTCAGCCCGAAACACCCGAGCCACTCGCCGGAGCACAGCTTCGGCAGGTACTTCTGCTTCTGCTCCTCGGTGCCGAACTTCACGATTCCCGAGCAGACGAGCGAGGTCTGGACCGAGATGACCGTGCGGATCGCCGAGTCTCCGCGGCCGATCTCCTCGACGATCAGGCCGTAGCTGAAGTAGTCCAGGCCGGCTCCGCCGTACTCGGGCGGAACGATCGCGCCGAGATAGCCCTGTGCGGCGATCTTCTTGACGAGATCGACGTCGAAGTGGTGGTTGCGCGCGTTCTCACGCGTGCGCTCGATCAGCTCCTTGTCGGTGAATTCGCGTGCCGTCTGCTTGATCAGCCGCTGCTCATCGGTCAGCTCGAAGTCCATCCATATCTCCTCTCAACCCAGCTTGGGTGTCTTCCACGATGCGTTCACGCGCCTCTCGATCTCCTCTGCGATGCCCTCGATGGGGAGGCGCTCCTGCTCGAGCGAGTCCCGATCTCGCAAGGTCACGGTGCGGTCCTCGACGCTCTGATGGTCGATCGTCACGCAGAACGGCGTGCCGATCTCGTCCTGACGCCGGTACCGCCTGCCGATCGCCCCGCCGTCATCGTACTCAGCCTGCACGCGCGCCCGCATGGCCGCATAGGCCTCACGCGCCAGCTCGGGCTGCCCGTCCTTGTTGACGAGCGGCAGCACCGCGACCTTGACAGGGGCGAGCCTCGGATGCAGGCGCAGGACCGTGCGCCTCTCTCCCTCTCCCGTGCCCTCGCGCTCGACGAGTTCCTCGTCGTAGGCGTCCACCATGAAGGCGAGCGTCGCCCGGTCGGCGCCCGCGGCCGGCTCGATCACGTACGGGACGTAGCGCTCACCGGTGCCCTGGTCGAAGTACTCGAGCTTCTCCCCCGAGAACTCCGCGTGCCGGCGCAGGTCGAAGTCGCCCCGGTTGGCGATGCCCTCGAGCTCCGACCAGCCGATGGGAAACAGATATTCGACGTCGCTCGTCGCCGAGGAGTAGTGCGAGAGCTCCTCGGCCTCGTGCGCGCGCAGGCGCAAATGGTCGGGACGGATGCCCAGATCCACATACCAGCGCTCGCGCTCGCCGAGCCACAGCTCGAAGTAGCGCTCCGCTTCGGCGGGCGGCACGAAGTACTCCATCTCCATCTGCTCGAACTCCCGCGTGCGGAAGATGAAGTTGCCCGGCGTGATCTCGTTGCGGAACGACTTGCCGATCTGCGCGATGCCGAACGGTGGTTTCTTGCGCGAGAACTGCAGCACGTTCTTGAAGTTGATGAAGATCCCCTGCGCGGTCTCGGGCCGCAGGTAGGCGGTCGAGCCGGACTCCTTGACGGGGCCGATCGTCGTCTCGAACATGAGGTTGAAGTCGCGCGCCTGCGTGAGGTCGCACTCGTCGGTTTCCCCGGGGTGCTTCGAGGGTTTGCGCCCGCACTGAAGCTCCTGCAGGTGATCGGCGCGGAAGCGCTGGCCGCAGGTGCGGCAGTCGACCAGCGGGTCGGTGAAGCCCGCGAGGTGGCCCGACGCCTCCCAAACGCGCGGGTGCTGGAGGATCGCCGAGTCGATCGCCACGATGTCATCGCGCTCCTGCAGCATCGCCCGCCACCACTCGTTCTTGACGTTGCTCTTCAGCAGCACGCCGTAGTGGCCGTAGTCGTAGGTAGAACCGATTCCGCCGTAGATCTCCGACGACGGGAACACGAAGCCGCGCCGCTTGGACAGCGCGACGATCTTCTCCATGCTCACCACGTCGCCCGTCGTCTGCGGAGTCGGCTCAGCCATGCGCGATCCCGGCGGCTTCGCTCCTATCGGGCGTGATCTGTCCGTAGCGCTTCAAGCTGATTCCGATCCTGGCGTGTCCAATGTAGGTGCTGAGGGGTCGCCGGCGGCGACCCAGGCGGCGATCATAGGCCAGTGGAACCAGGGCCGGCGCGCGCGCACGGGCGGGCAAAGGGCGCAGGACTGGCGCGCTAGTACCCCCGCATTAGGAGTGTCCACTGGGAGTGGACACTCGTTGGACCCGCCCGAGTGCCTCTAATGCCTGGACGCCGGCTGCCGATACAGAGGTATGTCCAGGGATGGCTCATTCCACCTGCATTCCGGAGATCCCCGCGATGAGCAGCCGGAGACGGCCGGCCACCGGGTCGACGAGGCTGCGCGCGGAGAGCGCAAGCCGATCGCCTTCGCGGTGATCCGCCGCGAGCTGGACGAGCACACGGGCGTCCTGAGCGTGGAGGGCGAGCTCGACCTCGCCTCCGCCCCGAGCCTCAAGTGGGCGCTGACAGACATCCTCGACGCCGGCCACGACCAGGTGATCGTGGATCTTTCGCTGGTCTCGTTCATCGACTCGACGGCCCTCGGCGTGCTCGTAGGTGTCAAGAAGAACCTCAGCCCGGGCGCGAAGCTGGCGATCAGCTGCACCCATCCCGACGTGCTCAACATCTTCGAGCTGACAGGCCTGGATTCGACGTTTGACATCTTCCCGACCTTCGACGACGCGCTCGCCTTCGTCAGAGGGAGCGCGGCTGCGGCCGGTTGATGGCCAGCAGGGCGAGACCAACCGCACGCTTCTGTCAGTCGCTCCTGGCTTGGACGGTCACCCTCTCGACCGCCTTCTGCATCCTCGCCGCCTCGCCCACCGGCGCGAGCGCCGGGCGAGACCGCGCCCACGCAACTCCCGTGAGCTCCGCACCGAACAACGGCTCCGGCGGCCCGCGCGCCAGCGCCGGCCGCGTGAACGCGCAGGGCTGCTGTGTCACGAGCCCGGCGCCCGCGCCGGTCGCCGCGCCGAACAAGCATCGCGAACGGACCGCCTCTCCTCGCCCAGCGGCCACCGGAAACGGGGCTCCCGCGCAGGCGCGTGGCGAAACGAGCTCCGGCTCCGGCTCGGGCCAGGCGCCCGTCGCCTCGGGGCGCCGCCACGGCGCTGAAGGCGTGACGAGCGGGCGGCCGAAGCGCCGCGGGCGCGGGCGCCCAGGCGAAGGCCAGCATGGCGGTGCTCCGGTTGAAAGCGCCGGCGAATCCGAAGCCGCGGGCGCGGAAGCGCAGGTCGGCGCGGCGCCGTTCGCGCGCAAGCGCGAAGTGCCCAAAGGCAAACACCGCAAAGCCAAAGAAACGAGGCATCCGCGGGTCCCGGGACCGCCACACCAGGAACGGCCGGCCGTCACGGCGCTGGCCGCCGCGGTCAGCTCCGCTCCCACCGTCTCCGCTCCCGTCGCCGCGGCCGCGAAGCCCCCGGCGGCGAGCACTCCCAGCCTCATCGGCGGTCGACGCCAGTCCGCGTCGGCGGGCGTCGCCGATTCTCGGAGCAGGCGCGCGGCGCGCCGCCCGGGCGCCCGCCCGGCCGCGGCGCTCATCGCGCGTTCGCTGGCTCCTGCCGCCGTGCTCGCGACGGCGCCAACCGCCACGCAGAGTGCGGCCAGCACGCACAAGCCCGCCTCCAGAGCCCCGTCGCAGACCGCACCCGCGCAGCTCGTGACAACGGTCACGAGGATCATCAACGTGATCCCCGCGGCGGTGCAGATCGCCATCGGCGCGCTCATCGCGCTCGCGCTTGCGCTCGCAATCAGCTCGCGGCTCGCCTCCATGCGGGCCCGGCGGCTGGCGCGCCAGCGCCAGCAGCTGCTCGAGGACGTGGGCCTGCTCCAGGCCGCCCTGCTGCCGCCGGCGCCGGCGCGGCTCGGCCCGGTGGGCACCTCCTCGGCGTACCGTCCGGCATCGGGCCCCGGCGCGGGAGGCGACTTCTACGACGTGTTCGCCCTCGGCGACGGGCAGGTGGCAGTCATCGTCGGAGACGTCTCCGGCCATGGCCGCGACGCGCTTCCCCAGACCACGCTCGTTCGTTTCACGCTGCGCGCCTACCTCGAGGCGGGCATGTCTCCGCGCAGCGCGCTGCAGATGGCCGCACCCGTGCTCGAGCGCCAGCTCGGCGACTCCTTCGCTACCGTCGTGCTTGCCACCTACAACCCCCGCGAGCGCATCCTCGTCTACGCCTGTGCCGGGCATCCGGCGCCGATGGTGATCGGCACGGAGACGATCGCGCCGGTCACGGCCTGCTCGGCTCCGCCGATCGGCGCCGGCCAGCCGACCGGGACGCGACAGACGGTGGTCTCGCTCCCGGGCGAGTCGCTGGTCTGCTTCTACACGGACGGCGTCGTCGATGCCCGCACTCGCGGCGAGCTGTTCGGCGCAAGGCGGTTGAAAGCGGCCCTCGCCGGGCTCGGCGCCGGCGCAAGCGCCTCCGCCCTCCTTGACCGCGTGGCCGAGGAGACCGACCAGCGTCCCGACGACATGGCCGCCTGCCTGCTGCGCATCGAGGGCGACGGCAGCGCTGCGTCCGTGCAGGCCGAGGAAGTCGAGCTCGACCGCGGCGAGGTCGCGCGCGATCGAGTCGAGCGGCTCCTTCTCGCCCGCGGCTTCGAGATGCAGGAGATCGAGCAGATCATGGCCTCGGCGCGCCGCGCCGTCGCCCGCGAAGGCGCCGTCGTGCTCGAGCTGCACCTCGGCGATCAGCGGCCGGAGGTCGCGCTGCGGCCACAGAACGTCGCTCTCTTTGAACCCACGATCCGCGCGAGCTCACGCGCACTGGAGATGTCCGGATGAACACTCGCCCCGCCCCAGACACAGACGCAGCGATGGTGCTCGGCATGGCCGCCACCGCAATGCCGTTCGCCCGCTCGCCCGAGGACCAGGCCGAGCGCTGGCTGCGGATCCTGCGACTCCACGGCGAGGCGGGAACGGCGCTGCAGGCGCTCGGTGTCAGCGAGGCGCCGCTCGAAGGGGCCCACAGCGGTTCCGGCGCCGACCAGCCGGCCCCCTCCTTCGAGGTTGCTCCCGACGTGATCACCGCCGTCACCGAGGACGCCGTGGCACTCGCCAGCAGGCGCGGCGCGCCCGCCCTCGCCACGACCGATGTGCTGCTCGCGGTGATGCACGTCTACGGCTCGGACTTCGACCACGTGCTTCGCGTCCACGGAACCGACCGCGGCGAGGTCCTCGAGCGGCTCGGCCTGGACACGGCCGGCTCTCCGGCGCGCTGAGCGCCGGCTCTCTGCAGGCCCGTAAGATGCCGCGCCGTGGCGCGGATCCTGATCGTGGGCGGCGGCTGCAGAGGTAGGCAGCTGGCCTCGACGCTCGTGGGGGAGGGGCACGCGGTTCGGATCACCACCCGCACGGAGGCCGGGCGGCGGTCGATCGAGGCCAGCGGCGCGGAATGCTGGATCGGCACGCCCGACCGCCTCGCGACGCTGCGTGCGGCGCTCGAGAACGTGACCGTTCTCTGCTGGCTGCTCGGCAGCGCGAGCGGTCCGGCGCAGGAGCTGCGCGCGCTGCACAGCACCCGTCTGGAGTTCTTCGCCACGCAGGCGATCGACACCACCGTGCGCGGATTCGTCTATGAGGCCGGCGGCACGACGACCCCCGCCGAGGCGTTGGGCGAGGGATTGGCGATCGTGCGTGGCATCGCCGAGCGCAACGCGATCCCGTTCGCGTTCCTCACGGCTGACCCGGCCGACGCCGGAGCGTGGCTCACGCAGGCGCGAGCCGCCGTGGATTCGTTGCTCATTGGCGCATGAACGCGCGCTGAGATAAAGCCGGCCGGCCCGATGGCCGATCTTCTCGAACGATGTCTGGCGCTCGCTCCCGGTACGGCCTGCTGGTCTCCGCACTCGGCGCGATCCTGCTGGCCGTCTCGGTGTTCCTGCCGTGGTACGGGCTCAGCTTCACCTCGACGGGCATCGCCTTCGTGCAGCACGTGACCGATCAGCTGGCCTCGCAGTTCGGCAATGCCAGCCTGCAGGCCTACCTCGGCGCCCAGCACGCGAGCCTGTCGGCGCTCGCCGGGCACGAGTTCACCGCCGTGAGCGCGCATCAGGCGTTGAAGAACATCAACGTCGTGCTGCTCGTGCTCGCCTGCCTGGCGATGCTCGACGCGCTGATCCCGCTGGCCAGCGGTGGCTCCTCCGTTCCGGATGGCGGGGGCGCCGCGATCGTTCTGCTCGGCGCGCTGGCGAGCATGTGCGTCGTCTACCGCATCGTGAGCCCGCCGACGCCGGCCGGGGAACTGGTCGCGCTGTCTCTTCGCGAGGGCGCGTGGCTCGCGCTTCTCGGGTCGCTGGCGATCCTTGCCGGGGGCCTGTGGCCGCGCGGTCGCGCGGCAGAGAACGGCTCTCCTCAGACGAGCATCGACACCGCCTGGACGGGGCTCTCCGGCTGGACGCCGCAGGGCTGAGCCGGGGCCACGGCCGCGCTATGCTGGCCCCTAATCAGGGGAAAGCCGATCAGGATTTCTATCGAAGGGCGGTGTGCAGTGTCCGACTACGCGAACGACGTGCTCGTCGACGCCGAGTGGCTGTCTGAGCACCTGAACGACGAGAACATCCGCATCGTCGAGGTCGACGAGAACCCGTCTCTCTACGCCGAGGCTCACATCCCGGGCGCGATCGGATTCGACTGGAAAGCCGATCTGCAGGATCCCGTCCGCAGGGACTTCCTCGGCCCGCAGGCGTTCGGCGAGCTGTTCGCCAGCCGCGGAGTGTCAAACGACCATACGATCGTGCTCTACGGCGACCGCAACAACTGGTTCGCCGCCTACACGTACTGGTATCTGAAGTACTACGGCCACGACAAGGTGCTGCTGCTGAACGGACCCCGCGAAAAGTGGATCGCCGACGGCCGGGCCACGACGGCCGATGTGCCGAGCTACCCGGCCGTGAGCTTCACCGCGCAGCCAGGCGACGAGGCGATTCGCGCGTATCGCGACGAGGTTCTCGCCGCGATCGACGCGCCGACGCAGCTCGTCGACGTGCGATCGCCCGCGGAGTTCGCCGGCGAGATCATCTCGCCCGCGGGCTATGAGCAGGAGGGAGCGCAGCGCGGGGGACACATTCCCGGAGCCGCCTCGATCCCCTGGGCGCAGGCTGTGCGCGAGGACGGCACGTTCAAGTCCGCAGACGAACTACGCGATCTGTACGGCGGGAAGGGCGTGCTGAACGGCGACGACATCATCGCCTACTGCCGCATCGGCGAGCGCTCGGCTCACACGTGGTTCGTGCTGCACGAGCTCCTCGGCCACGACCGGGTCAAGAACTACGACGGATCGTGGACCGAGTGGGGGAACATGGTGGCCGTGCCCGTGGAGAAGGGCGCGTAGGCAGCGGCAGCCCTCGCTCGCGGTCTGCGCTTCGACGGCTCACGCACCGCCGCGGCGAGCCAGCGCACGCAGGTCGAGCTCGCCAGCTCCCCGGGCGGTCGGGGAGTCGAGCTGCTCGAGCAGGTCCTGGAGGATGCGCGCCGTGGCGCCCCAGATGATGTGCTCGCCGACGACGAAGGCGTCGGTCTCGAAGGAGATCCCCCGCCGTTCCAGCCTGGTGCGCGTCCGGCCCTCGCGCAGGTCCTGCAGCGCCAGCTCCAACACCGCGTCGACCTCGCGCGCCGACGGGCGCCAGGCGAGGCCCGCGGGAATCAGGCCGACGAACGGGTGGATCACGTAGTTGGTCGCGAACGTCGGGGTGGGTGGCAGCTGACCAAGCAGCGTGACCTCTGCAGGCGGGAGCCCGATCTCCTCCTCGGCCTCGCGCAGCGCGGTCTCCGACAGGTCCGCATCCTCAGCGTCGCGACGGCCGCCGGGGAAGGAGATCTCGCCCGCGTGGCGCTTGAGGTCGGCTCGCCGCCGCGTGAGCACGACGTGGGGCTCCTGCCGGGCGCCGGCGAGGAACAGCGGAACGAGTACGGCGGCCGGGATCTCGTCGGCCGCGGCGGGACGATCTGTGGCGCCGAGCGCGGACGGGTCAGGCGGCCAGGTGAACGCGCTCAATGCGCTCCTGGAACATGACCTCGCCGTCGAGCGCGCGATGGACGGGGCACTTCGCGGCGATGATTCGCAGACGTTCCACCTGCTCCTCTGGAAGGTCGTCGGGCATCCGCATGACGAGCTCGAACTTGGTCGGGCAGCCGCGCTCGGCGGGGCTGTACTCGACGTCGACCTCGACGTGCCCGATATCCCAGCCCTTGCGGGCGGCATACATCTCCATCGTGATCGCCGTACACGAGGCGAGGCTCACCGCGAGCAGCTCTCGCGGGTCCGGGCCCATGTCCTCTCCGCCGGCGTCCACCGGCTCATCGACCGTCAGCTGGTGCTCGCGCACCTGGACCGTGTGCTTGAACGACCCGCCGTCACGTCGCGCGGTCGCTTTCATCCTTGTCAGCTCTACAGATCCGCCCATATCAGTCCCTTCAATTGGTGTGCTCCTTGATCCAATGATACTCCGCGGTCGGACTACGAAAGGGGGTTGAACAGCAGCCCGGTGAGCAGCTTGGGGAAGAAATACGTCGACTTGGGCGGCATGTTCTCGCCGGCGGCCGCCACTTCGCGGACCTGTTGCACCGGCGTGGGACGCATCAGGAAGGCGGCGTCGTACTCGCCCGAGCGAACCATCGCCAGCGCCTCGGCGGTGTCGCGGGCGTAGAAGAGCCCGTTGAAATGGGAGATGTCCTCGTCGCTGAGCCCGAGGGCCCCCTTCAGCACCAGGGCCTCCAGCACGCCCGTGTCGAGTTCACGGTAGGCCTGCGAGCGGCCGGGAAGCGCGGCGTCGGCGATCGCCTGGTCCCTCAGCGTGAGGCGCAGCGGACGCTGCGAGTGGGAGTCGATGTATCCAAGCTGCAGGGGACCGGTCCCGGGCGTCGGGGCGATCTGCTCGAGTGGCACCTCGGCGATCTCGAAGTCGCGCCGCAGGGCCTCGGCCAGCGCCTCCTGCCGACGGGAGTCGAGGCGGTTGACGAGGCGATGGGTCGGAAACACCGTCAGCCCCGGATCCTCGAGCGCGACGAGGCACATGAGGATGTAGCGGTGCTCGCCGTCGCCGCCGATCTCCTCGGCATAGGCCTGCATCGTCTCGTAGCGGTGATGGCCGTCGGCGATAAGCAGCTCGGCGTCGGTGGTCGCCCGCTGTACCGCGGCGATCGCGCCGGGGTCGGCGACGCGCCAGATGCGGTGGGTGGTGCCGTCGCCGTCGGTGACCTCAGCCCAGGGCGCTGTCTCGGTCGCGGGCGCCAGCGCCTCCCAGGCGGCCTCTGTGGGGTCGGAGTAGAGCGAGAAGATGGGGGATATGTTCGCGCGCGTGGCGCGCGTGAGGCGCAGCCGGTCCTCCTTCGGACCGGGGTGCGTGCGCTCGTGGGGCCGCACCCGCCCGGGACCGTAGTCCTCGATCCGCACGCGGCAGAAGAAGCCGCGTCGCGTGAGCGTGCGCCCGTCGGGCCCGGTGTAATCCTGCGTGTGGGCCCACACGGCCGGCTCCGAGTCGCGAACGAGGGCGCCCTGCAGCTGCCAGCTCTCGAACTGCTCGCGCGCGGCCTGATAGGGGTCCGGCTCGCCCTGGGGCAGGTCGATCGCGACGACGTTGAAGGGCGAGCGGGTGATCAGCTCGGCCCGCTGGCCGGCGTCGATGACGTCGTACGGAGGCGCGACCACGTCGGAGAGTGGGCCGACGACGGCGGGATCGTAGTGGAGCGCTCGCAGCGGTTGCACGTCGGCCATGGCGGTGGCGGAGGCTAGCAGCGGGGCGCTCGGGTGGCGGGAGAGACGCTCGCTCGCCCTAGCGCCGCCCGGGCGTTTCGTCCCAGGCGAAGGGGAACATGTGTTCGATGACACACCCCGCCTACATACGCGAGAAGGCGCGCTCGATGCGAACCGACCGTCGGCTCACGCTCGATGAGATCGCCGAACGGCTGGCGCTGCCTCGCACGACGATCTACTACTGGATCCGGGATCTGCCGGTTCCGGATGAGGTTGCACGCAGCGATAAGCGCAAGGCGGCGCGTCGTCGGGCGACGCGTGCGATGCAGCGGACGTACCGGCTGCGACGGGAGGCGGCTTACCGGGAAGGTGTCGAGAGCTTCGACGAGCTGGCACGGGACCCGACGTTTCGGGATTTCGTGTGCCTGTACATCGCGGAGGGGTACAAGCGAAGTCGGCATACCGCTTCGATCTGCAACTCCGATCCGGCGGTCATCGACGTCGCGACACGGTGGTTGCGACACCTGACCGAGCGGCCGCTCCACTATTCGATCCAGTACCACGCGGATCAGGACCTGACCGCGCTGCGAGCATTCTGGGGCGAGAGGCTTTCGATCGACGGCGACAGCATTCGTCTCATTCGCAAGTCGAACAGCAACCAGCTGACGGGCCGGACGTGGAGGTCCGTTTACGGTGTGCTGACCGTCCGTGTACACGACACGCTGCTGCGAGCCCGCATGCAGGCGTGGATGGATCGACTGCGGGCGTCCTGGGGGTAGACTCGTAGCGGTCGCGGGGCGTAGCTCAGCCTGGTAGAGCGCCCGTTTTGGGGGCGGGAGGTTTCGCCGGTTCGAATCCGGCCGCCCCGACTAAAACCCGCATTGCAATGCGGCTTTGCAGGTTTGGATCACGTGCCCAAATAGTGGTTCGAATCTTGGGCGCAGTCGCGGAAGGGAGCACGGTCCGCGTCGGCAACGTGCGGATATGCCCGTGCTTGGTGGGTCTCGCAAGTCGGCAAGACGGTTGCACCGTCAATTATGTGTCGATTTGCATTGCCGGGGTAACGGCCGGAGAGCGAACCTGGGACAGGAGGCGGGCCCAATCCCAGCGATCTAGGAGAGGGAGAGCTTTCAATGGCGAGAATCACCGTGACGACCGAGCAATGCGAGCGACCAGACACGCAGGTGCTGCTCGATGAGTGGATCTACCCGGACCATCTTTGCGACGACCGGGCTGCCGCCGAGTTGATCGAGCGGATCGGCTGGGCCGTCACCGACGCATACGACGTCGAGCGCCGGCAGCACAACCGCGCGACGGCGAAGTAGCACGCGCCAGGCCGGGCGCGAACCAGCGGTAGTGCACAAGGCTTGTGGCGCGCTCTGGCCCATGCGTCCAGGGCGCGCCGCAAGGTGCGCCCGAGCTCGGGTGGCGATGGCCGTCGACGGTCGCCGGCGCGCCGGTTTCGAGTCCGATGGCGAGGGGTAGGAGCGGCTGGCCTATCCCGTGTGGCGCGGCCCCGTCCGGCGTCCGGGGGGCCGAGCCGATGGGAGAAGGCAGTGACGTCTCACGGTGCGCCGGGCGATCCCCGGCTCGCCGCGAGGCGTCCTCGGGCGTGGGAACGTCCGTGTGACTTACTCACGATCATCTTCTTCGGCCGGCAGGAGAGCCTGACCGGCCGTGGGGACTCGTCGTCGAGTTAAATGCCCGCGCCCGAGGACGCGGGCTGTCAAGAGCGTCACTCGCCCAGAGCGAACAGCGGCCACCGCCCCGGGACGCCCTTCAACTCGTGAAAACCGCGATCCTCGAAGGTGAACGGACCGCCTACCACCGTCCCGAACACCGTTCCGGAGACAAGCACCTCGCTGGGGCCGGCCAGGCCACCGACACGCGACGCGATGTGAACCGCCATGCCGCCCACGTCATCGCCGATCAGCTCGCACTCGCCGGTGTGCATGCCGATGCGGACGGGCACTCCGAGGTCTCGCGCGGCGCGCGTGACGGCCAGCGCGCAGCGCAGCGCACGCGACGGGGGACCGGCGAACGTCGCGAGGAAGCCGTCGCCGACGGTCTTGACCTCCCGCCCGTCGAAGCGAGCGAGCTCCAGACGCACCTGCTCGTCATGTTCGGCCAGCAGGTCGCGCCAGCGCCCGTCGCCGAGCTTGGCCGCCCGTGCCGTCGCGTCGACGATGTCGGTGAACATGACCGTCAGCAGCGCGCGTTCAATCTCCCCGCCGGTGCGTACGCCGGTGAGGAACTCCTCGATCTCCTCGATGATCGCATCGCTGTCGCCCACGAAGGGGAACGAGTCGACGCCGTCCAGCTCGACGTAGCGGGCGCCGGGAATGTTCTCGGCGAGGTATCTCGAGTGGCGCACGTCCCAAACCAGCTCGCGCGGCCGGTGCATCACCAGTGTCGGCACGCGGATGCGCGGCAGCGCCTCGCGCACGTCGAGATCGACTAGCGCCTTGGCGATGATCCGCATCTCGCCCGGGCTGGCGGCGAGTCGCTGCAGACGCGCGAACCATGCGGCCAGCGCCGGGTCGTCCGCCATCGATGGCGCGAACAGCGACATCGCGGTGCTGTTCGTTTCGCCCCACATGCTCGCGTTGAGCTCGGTCAGCTCGTCGCGCTCCTCGCTGGTCAGGGCCCAGTCGTAGTCGGGCGCTCACGACGTTCGCGCCACCGACGCGTACATGATCAGCGCGCCGATCCGTTCGGGACAGTCGGCAGCGAGCTGCGCTCCAACGAGCCCGCCGACCGAGTAGGTGAAGACCGCCGTGCGTTCGCTGCCGGCCGCGTCGAGCACCGCGATGGCGTCCCGCGCCTCCTGCTCGAGCGTGTACGCGTCGAGCACGCGCTCAGAAAGCCCGGTGCCACGGCTGTCAAAGAGGATCAGGCGGCTGAACGCCGCGAGCCGCTCGAGAAAGCGCCGATTGGCGGGCGCCTCCCACAGCTGCTCGATCTGGGATATCCACCCGGGGAGGAACAGCATGTCCAGCGGTCCCTCGCCGACGACCTGATAGGCGATGCTCGCCCCGCCGCTGCGCGCGTATCGTGTGACGGGCTCCATCAGCCCGATTCCAGCCAGGTCCGGAACGAATCAGCTGGTTGCACGGTCGCTCCGACGGCGTGCACCCGATCGGCGAGCCAGCGGTCGGAGGTGACAACGCGGACGGTCCCCGGCTCCCCGTCGGCCTTGAGGCGGCGCACGATCTCGTCGTCTGCCGAGTCCCGACGGGGCCGCGGGGCGTGCGTGACCTCGATGACCGTCGAGCGGATGGGCGGTGACGGCGGCTGCTCGAATACGACCGTAACGTCCTCGCCGTTGGCGGCGGCCCAGTTCTCGAGCAGGTAGACGAGCCGGACCATCGCCCCCCGCCGATCGTTCCACCATGCATCCGGCCGGGTCCCGATCACGTTCATCCCGTCAATGAGCCAGCGCACCGCGAGCACCCCTACGTCTTACCGAACCGCTGGCGCAGGCGCTCGCCGGCGAGGTCACGCGACAGGGCCGATTCTGCTGGAGTTCGCTACCGCGTGCGGCTCGAGGGCATCCAGACGGGCGACATCGTCGAGGTCGACCACAACGGCCGGCGCTTCCACGCGGTGGTCACCGGTCCCGCTCCCGGCGGTCTGGCCCTGCAGCCGACCGATCGACGCGTCAACCACTACAGCTGCCGCAGCCGCGAGGTCGTAGGCCACTGGGCAAAGCGAGGCCGGCCGCGCGAGACGGGTGAGCGGCTGCGCCCCTCGCCGCGTCAGCTGGAGATCGATCTCTCGCCGCCGGCTTGATCGGAAGCCGCAGCTGAGCGCGCCGGCTACCGATCGATGAGCCGTGAGCTCGCGTCCGCCGCGTCGCCGAGGCGGTCATCTCCCCAGAACAGCTCGCCGCCGACCGCGACTGTCGGCACGCCGAAGACGCCCAGCGCGAGTGCTTCCCCGGTCGTGCGGCGCAGCGCATCCTTGATCTCCCGATCGCCCAGCGCGCTCTGCATCTCCGTCTCGCCGATACCCACCCTCCGCCCGGCCTCGAGCACCGACGCGAGCTCGGCGAGATCGGCCCCTTCAAGGAACGACAGCCGCATCGCCGCCAGCGCGAACGGCTTCAACTTTCCACGCGCCTCGGCGAAGGCCATCGCGCGCCCGATCAGGAGGTCGTTCGTCGGCCATGGCTGCGGCCAGCGGATCGGCCCGAGCCCGTGCGCGGCCGCTCGCGCTTCGCAGTCCTCCATTCCCGAGGCGCGGCGATCGGTCATCCCCCACGAGACGCGGCCGTTGTCCTTGAAGATGGCGCCCAGGAACACGCAATGCCAGGCCGCGTTCGGCAAAAGTCCATCGATGCGCTCCGCGGCGAACCACGCGTAAGGCGACATCGCGCCGAAGAAGAACCGGGGCGGCTGCATTCCGCCACGATTATCTCCGATCGTGCACACGTGCCGGCGTTCCGGCACGGTCTCTGTGCATCCAGCGCCTGCGTCGCGCGCGAGGCCGCCCCGCCGGGGCTGGTTGCCGAGCGGCGACCGCGCGACCCCGGCGATATAGGGTCTCGGGGGTGAGCGGTCGCGTGTTGCTCCTGTCTTGGGAGTACCCCCCAGTCATAGAGGGCGGGCTCGCTCGGCATGTGCGCAAGCTCGCCGAGGCGCTCGTGCGCCAGGGCGTGCGGGTCGACGTGCTGACCCGCGGCGTCGGCGTGGCGTCCAACGGCGAGGGTGCGCGCGACGGCGAGTCCGGAGGTGTGAACGTCCATCGCGTGCGCGAGCCGAGCTGGCCGCGAGACCTCGACCGCTTCGTGGCGTGGGTGGAGCGCATGAACGACGACATGCTCGCCGCGGGCGAAGCGCTTGCACACGAGAACAGCTACGACCTGATCCACGGCCACGACTGGCTGGTCGCGCCCGCCTCAATGGCGCTCGCCGAGCGCCTCGGCCTGCCGTACGTCACCACGATCCACGCCACCGAGCACGGGCGCCATCAGGGCTGGGTGCAGGACCAGCCGCAGTCCCACATTCACTCAGTCGAGCGTTGGATGGCCCGCAGCGCGGACGGCGTGATCGTCTGCTCCTACTACATGCGCGGTCACGTGGCCGACATATTCGATATCGACGAGCGCCGCATCGCCGTCATCCCCAACGGCGTCGATCCCAGCGACCTGCGTCCGCTCGAGGACCTCGAGGCGCTGCGGCGCGAGTTCGCGGCTCCGCACGAGAAGCTTGTGCTGCTCGTCGGCAGGCTCGTCTATGAGAAGGGCTTCCAACTGGCTCTCGACGCCCTTCCGGGGGTGATCGAGCGGGTTGAGAACGTCCGCTTCCTGGTCGCGGGCAGCGGAACGCACGAGGGCGAGCTGAAAGCCCAGGCAGAGCGGCTGGGTCTCGCCCGGCACGGCATGTTCCTGGGATGGATCGGCGACGACGTTCTCCATTCCCTCTACAGGATCGCCGACCTGTGCGTGGTGCCGTCGATCTACGAGCCCTTCGGGCTGGTCGCGCTGGAGGCGATGGCCTCTGGCTGCCCGTGCATCGTCGCGGACACCGGCGGGCTGCGCGAGGTCGTCCCGTCCGGCGAGCGCGTCGGGCTGCGCTTCAACGGAGGAGACGCGGAGCACCTCGGCGTGATGATCGAGCGCCTGCTCATCGACGTGGATCTCCGCGACCGGCTCGTGATGGAGGCCTCCGAGCACGTGCTGCGCTTCGATTGGGATGACATCGCGCAGCGGACGCGCGGCATCTACGGTCAGCTGGGTAAGCTGGCGCGAAGAGAGGAAGGAGCGAGGAGAGGATGAACAGCACGCTGCAAGGTTTGATGCAGGATGACTTTCCCCTGACCCTGCATCACATCCGTCGACGCATGCGTTCGTGCAGCCCGGGAGCCCAGGTCGCGACGCTGACCCCGAGCGGATCGGTGCAGCGTGCGAGCTTCGCGGAGGTGTCCGAGCGGATCGACCGGCTCGCGCGCGCCCTGTCGCGGCTCGGCGTTGAACCGGGTGACCGGGTGGGGACGTTCGCGTGGAACAACCAGCGCCATTTCGAGCTGTATTTCGCGATCCCGTGCGTGGGCGCGGTTCTGCACACGCTCAACATCCGCCTGTTCGAGGAGCAGCTCACTTACATCGCCAACCACGCAGAGGACAAGGTGATCTTCGTCGACGATTCGCTCGTCCCCGTGCTGGAGAAGCTCGTGCCGAGCTTTCACACCGTCACGACGTACGTCGTCATGGGCGACGGGGACATGGGCGAGCTGCCGAACGCCCTGCGTTATGAGGAGCTGCTGGAGGAGGCCGGCCCTGGCGCGTTCGACTACCCGGAGGTGGACGAGCGCCAGGCGGCGGCCCTCTGCTACACGAGCGGAACGACCGGTAACCCCAAGGGGGTGCTCTACTCGCACCGATCGATCAGCCTGCATTCGACGGCCACGCTGATGAAGGACTCCACCGGCCTCTCCTCCAGCGACCGCGTGCTGGCGGTCGTACCGATGTTCCACGCCAACGCGTGGGGCCTGCCGCACGGCGCCGCGCTTGCCGGAGCCGATTTGATCCTCCCTGACCGCTTCCTTGGAGCCGAGCCGCTGGCGAAGCTGATCGCAGACGAGCGTGCGACGTTGATGGGCTGCGTGCCGACGATCTTCCTCGACCTGCTGCGCTACGCCGACGCGCATCCCGACGTGGATCTCTCGTCGCTGAACAACGCCGCGTGCGGCGGCTCTGCGGTGCCGAAGCAGCTGATGAAGGACTTCGAAGAGCGGCACGGCGTCCGCATCTTCCAGGCCTGGGGCATGACGGAGACAAGTCCGGTCGCGACCTACTCGCGGCCGCGCGAGCGCGAGCACGACGACGCCTACTGGGACGATCGCGCCAAGCAGGGGCGACCGCTTCCGTGGGTCGAGCTGCGCCTCATCGATGGCGACGGCGAAGAGGTTCCGTGGGACGGGGAGTCGACCGGCGAGATCGAGGTACGGGGACCGTGGGTCGCCGCGCGTTACTTCCGCGATGACTCCGGCGACGAGAAGTTCGACTCCGGCTGGCTGCGCACAGGTGACATAGCCGCCGTCGACGAGAAGGGTTTCGTGCAGATCACCGATCGGGCCAAGGACGTGATCAAGTCGGGCGGCGAGTGGATCTCCTCGGTCGAGCTGGAGAACGAGGTGATGTCACACCCCGACGTGATCGAGGCAGCCGTGATCGCCAAGCCCGACGAGCGCTGGGCCGAGCGACCGCTGTGTTGCGTGGTGCTGCGAGACGGAGCGAGCACCACCGCCGAGGATCTCCTCGACCACCTGCGCGGCCGCGTCGCCAAATGGTGGCTGCCCGACGAGTTCGCCTTCGTGGAGGAAGTGCCGAAGACAAGCGTCGGGAAGTTCGACAAGAAGGTCCTCCGGAGCAGGCTCACGGAGGGGACGCTGGAGGGCCGCGTGCTCGTGCCCTGAGTGTTTGCGCGCGCTATTTCCGTGGGTAGAGCCCGCTTGCAAGCTCGCAGCGACCGCTTATGCTGATAGACATTGAGGTCGATAGGCAGGCTACAGTCTCGAAATGGCGAATCAAACACGATGCGCTTGCAATCAAGGACACGAAAACAGGCCCCCACGGAAGGGCCGCACCGTTCCCAACACCATCCCCGGGAGGTTGGCATGACTCGGACCGACGTCATGGCCTCGAGCAGGCCACAGGCGCAAGGCGCAGCGCGAGTGAGCAGAGGATCTTCCAGCGGCTGGCGCCGGCTGATCGTCCTGCCCGTGATGGTGCTGCTGGCCGTCGCGCTCGTGGCGCCGATGAGCGCCGTCGCAGCGACGACGACCACCAACAAAGAAGGCCTGTCCGGCTACGAAAAAAAAGCTGAAGAAAAAAGCGGGACCTCGCCCTCGAAAGAAACGAGCACGCCCAAAGAAACGGCGCCTACCAGCAGTAGCACCACACCGAGCACGAACACCGCTCCGTCCAGTGAAAAAGCGACTGCCAGCACCTTGCCCTTCACTGGCTTCGATCTTCGTTGGACGATCGGCATGGGCCTGCTGCTCGTCGGGGCCGGGCTTTCGATTGTGACGGTGCAGCGCCGCCACCGCCGCGACGGCAGCTGACACACTCACCGCTCAGATCAACTTGACAGGACGGCCGCCCGCGTCGGCGGCCGTTCGTCCTGTTCCATGCGAGGCTCCGCCGCCGCTTAATCCGGCTGCGCGAGCGACGACGCGGCGGCCGCATAGAGGATGGCCTGCACCCGTGCAACCGCCGCCACCGCGCCGTCCGGCGGAAGCAGCTCGGGGTGGTGAAGCGGCCGTGGCGTGAAGCCGGGCGCGCCGTCGAGACCGACGAAGCCCATCGCCAACGGTGCCAGCTCGCCGAAGAAGGCGAAGTCATCGGAACCGCATGAGCGCCACTCCGCCGCCACCTGGAGCCCCGCGCGTGAGAGCAGCTCGCGAGCGCGAGTCGCGATCGCCGGGTCGTTGCACAGAGCGGGCTCGCCCGCGATGATCGCGGTCCTTCCGCGACAGCCGTGGGCCGCGGCGATCGAAGTCACGACCTCCTCGACCATCCGGCGCAGCGCAATCCGATCCTCCGCCCGGTGGGCGCGAAGCGACCCGCGTGCTCGGGCCTCGGCGGCGATCACGTTCTCGGCGGCGCCACCCTCGACAACGCCGATGTTGAGAACGGCTGGTCGCAGCGGGTCGATCCGGCGAGCGGCCTGCGAGTGCAGCGCGACGATGACATGGGCCATCGCCAGGATCGAGTCGCGCCCGCGGTGGGGATACGCGCCGTGCGATGGCTCCCCCTCGATCGTGATCTCGAAGTTGTCGCTCGAGGCGTTGACCGTTCCCGGGTCAATCGCGACCGTACCCCACGGCAGTTCGGGATGAACGTGGGCGGCGAGGACCGCGGCGGGGACGATTCTCGGCAGCTCCTCGCGCGCGAGCTGCTCCGCGCCCGAGGGGTAGGCCTCCTCGCTCGGCTGGAAGATCGCGACGAGTGGAGCCGGCAGCGAGTCCGCGAGAGCGTGGGCCGCCCGCGTGACTGCGACGAGCGCCGCCATGTGGACGTCGTGGCCGCAGGCGTGCATGACACCCCCGGCGGCGCGATAGGGCACATCGGTGCGCTCCTCGATCGGGAGACCGTCGAGCTCGGCGCGTACCGCGATGGGCCGGCCAACCGCGGAGCCGATGCGGACAAGGCGACCCGTGCCCGCCGCTGTGAGGCTCTCCACGGGGAGCTCGTGCGCGACGGTCGCAGCTGTCCACTCCTCCGCGTGCGCGAGCTCCGGATGCGCGTGCAGGCGGTGGCGCAGCTCGACCGCATGCTCGAGCTCCTGCTCGATGCCTGAGAGAAGCTCGCCGAGAAATGCCTCAATAGATCGCTGCATACCGCCGGCACAGCTCGCTGATGTCGAGGGTCTCCGCTGCCTCCAGCTCGCTGCGCTTGACCCCCACGTAGGCGTCGTAGAGCAGTGGTTTCAGCCAGCCGCGCGCGGTGTCGTCGCGCGCCAGGGCCTCCAACGAGGCCGCCAGCGAGTCGGGCAGCGCGCCCACTCCGTAGCGCACACCGTCGCCCTCGTCGAGCTCGCTCGGATCCCTGTCGAGGATCGGGGGAGCCGGGAGCTGCGCGCGCAGACCGTCAAGTCCCGCCCGCACGAGCGAACCGAGCGCGAGGTAGGGGTTTGCCGTCGCATCGGCGCCGCGGTACTCGAGATGAAGCTGACTGGCTGGCTCGGTGCCGGCGAGCGGGACGATCGAGGGGATGCGCAGCAGCGCCTCGCGGTTGGCCTGCGCAACGCAGACCGCCCCGACGCTCCACCGGTGTGGCGTGAGCCTCATCGCCGATACGGGGCTTGGCGCGGTCAGCGCGCTGAGGGCGCCGGCGTGTCTCAGGATCCCGGCGGCGAAGCGCTCCCCGACCTCGCTGAGGCATCCGGGACGCGCGGCGTCGAAGAGCGACGGCCGGCCGTCGGCGTCGATGAGGCTGAGGTGGATGTGCACGCCATTGCCGGCGCCGGCGGGGTCCAGCAGCGGCGCGAAAGTCGCGCGCACGCCGTGGCGGCGACTGATGTCTCGCACGATCTCCTTGAGCACGACACTGCGATCCGCGCTCGCGAGACCCTCGGCCGGCGTCACCGGGATCTCGAACTGGTGGGCGGCGTACTCGGCGAAGAAGAGCTCCGGCTGCACGCCTGCCTGCAGCAGCGCCCGCATCAGTTCGGGCCCGAGCGGATCGACCTGCCGCTGGGCTTCCAGCGAGAACGGCGGGGCGGGCGGCGCATCGCTCATGAGCTGAAACTCGTGCTCGAAGCTGGCCATGACGCGAACGTCGTACTCGCGAGCGAGCTCATCCAGCGCCTCGCGCAGGAATCGGCGTGGACAGCACTCCCATGGCGTGCCGTCCGTCTCGACGATGTCGCACAGCACGAACTCCAGGGCGCTTTCGCCGGATCGTGCCTCGACGCGAACCTGAGTTTCGGGGTCCGGCAACAGCCGCAGGTCGCCCGTCGAGCCAAACGGCGTGTGCTCGGCGACTGTGCCTAGCGGCGTGATCGACATGTTGGCCGGCACCCAGCTGACGCCCGCCTGCAGCCGCGCGCCGAGCTGAGCGGTGGGCAGCGACCGTCCGCGCACGATCGAGCCGAGGTCGCAGCACACCAGCGCGGCCAGCTCGGTTGCGCTCAAGCGAGCATCTCCGCCGCCGGCGTGCCGTTGTCCCAGAGGCTCTCGAGCAGGCCGACGTCGGCGGCACCCGAGCGCACCGCCGGCGCATCCTCGGCCGCGGCGACGACGACGATGCCGCCGGCGGGCATGTCGCGCCGATCGATCGCGCTAGCAAGGCGCTCCTCGGGTTGCAGGTGCACACCGTCGTTGCCAAGCGACCGATACGTGTCCGCTACGCAATACAGGCTTCCGCGCGGCCCGCGGATGCGGCCGACGACGCAAGCGAAGTGGCCGACGTCCCAGTCGGGCTCGGGTCCCTCCTGCGCTCCGCAAAGGAGGTAGTCGAGCAGCTGGGTGAGGCTCGGCCGCGCGCCCCACAGATGACGGGTGGCGAAGTTCGCGAGCAGCGTGACCGGATGCGAAAGCGAGCAGACCACCTCATAGATGCCGCTGAGCGTGGCCGCCGTCCACGGACCGCTGTAGGGCATCGCCACAAGCCGTCCCTCGGACAGCTCATCGAGAGCGCGCACCAGGCCTTCTGCGGTCGTACCGGAGACAGCTGAATCCTCGACTGTGGGCAGCGAGAGGCGATAGTCGCGCCGGCCCTGCTCGCCGAAGGGAAGGATCTCGACGTTGGGCAGTGCGGAGATGATCGTCCCCGCCGCCCGCGCCACCGCGTCCTGGTCGACGGGCTCGCCACGGCCCTCCTCGATGCCTGCGGCGTGCAGCGCGAGCGCGGCGCAGAACGCGCCGCACAGATCGTCGCGCTGGGGCAGCTCCTGCGCGTGCGAGCGCAGGAGCCTGTCGGCTCCTGGCAGGAGCGTCATCTCCATCTCGGTCGCGGTCTGCACATGCCCAATATACGGGCGATGTGAACCCACTCCCGGGCGTGACGGAAGGGCCGACGGCGCGCGCTTGCCCTGCGCGCCGGGGAGCGCTACAGTCGCGTGGAGGAAGCAGATGGATCCCCAAATGCGTGGCGGCCACGCGGAGACTGACCCGAACGCGAGGCCCTCGCCAGGGATCTCACGAGAACGCGTCAAGGGGGAAAACATGGCTCGCAAGTACATCGACTGCAGAGAGATGCCCAGCGAGAACAACTGCGATCTGGCGATGGCAGGCAGCGAAGAGCATGTGCTCAACGCGGCGATGATTCACGCGGTCACCGCTCACAAGCACGAGGACACTCCCGAGTTGCGCCAGCAGCTCCGCGGCGCGCTCAAAGACGAGGTACCCGCCGCACTCGCGTAGCGGAAGCCGGCGAGTGGCATCGACCACAGACAGCTCGGCCGCGGCCACGAGCCCGAATGCCGAGGCCACTCAGGCCTGGGATGGGCCGCTGTACGACCGGTTCGAGCGGTTTCGCCCGCTCGTCACAACGGGTCTGGGCGCTCACGGCGAGGCCGCGCTGGAGCTGTTTTCGCCCGTCGCCGGACAGCGCGTGCTCGACATCGGCTGTGGCTTCGGGGATACGACGGTGCGCATCGCTGGCATGGTCGGCGCCACCGGCGAGGTGGCCGGGGTTGACGTCGCACCGCGCTTCATCGAGACGGCCCGCCGCGAGGCCGGCGAGGCGTCCATTGGCAACGTTCGATTCTCGGTGGCAGACGTCCAGACCGACGAGCTCGGCGGACCCTACGACCTGGCGTTCTCGCGCTTCGGCACGATGTTCTTCGCCAACCCCGTGGCAGCCCTGCGCAACGTCCGCCGTACGCTCGTGCCGGGCGGCCGGCTGGTGATGGTCGTGTGGCGCCGGCGGATCGACAACGACTGGCTCTACCGTGCGCAGACCATCGTCGAGGCGATCGTGAGCAGGCCCGAGGAGTACGACGAGCCCACATGTGGGCCAGGACCATTCTCGATGGCCGACGCGGACACGACCAGCGAGGTGCTCGAGCACGCCGGCTACGCCGAGATCTGTCTACGACGGCACGACGTTCCGATCCTCATCGGCAGAGACGTCGACGAGGCCATAGAGTTGGTCACCGCGCTCGGCCCGGCCGGCGAGATCCTGCGGCTCGCCGGCGACCGCGCCGCGCACCTCCATGCCCAGGTGCGCGACGCGCTCCGTGCAGGCATGGCCGACTTCGAGGACAGCGAGGGCGTTCGCGCGCCGTCCTCGACGTGGATCGTCTCGGCAACCGCGCCGTAAGCGGCGTGGTGGCGACGGCGCCCTTGGCCGCGGTGCGGCTCGTCCTGTGCCGCCGGTCGTGTCGGAGCGAGGAGCGAGCCGCCATCTCGGGAACGGTGCGCGTGAACAGGTGACTTACACGGCCGACCCACGCGTCGACGCTTACATCGGTGTGCTGCCCGACTGGCAGCAGGCCATCTGTCGCGAGGTCCGTGATCTGGTGCACGCCGCCGACCGTGAGGTTGAGGAGACGATCAAGCGGCGCGACCGCCCGTACTTTGTGCTCCAGGGCAATGTCTGCGCGCTGCTGGCCGCGAAGGACCACGTCAACGTGTTTCTCTACGACGGCGGGATCGTGGCCGATCCAGAAGGGATCATCACCGGCGGCCACGACAACAAGACCGCTCGCACGGTGGCCATCCGCCGGGAAGAGACGATCAACGCAGCGGCCCTGTTAGCGATGTTCAAGCAGATCATCGCCAACAACCGTGCCGGAGGCTGGCGCAAGCTGAAGGCCGCACGGCCGTAGGCGGCGCGAGACCTGAGGACCCCGCGGCCTCTCGGCCTACCGGCGTGTTCCGGTTCACGCCGAGGGCCGCGACCGTAAGCCCGAACGGCGCGTTCGGGGAGGCGGCGAGAGCCAGTCATCGGACCTGCGAGACCAGGGAGCAGGCCAGGGCGCTCACGGGCGCGATGCGCGGCGGAGACGACGAGGCTTCGTGCCGTCAGCGAACCGAGGAGCGCCGTTATGTCCGCCACAGCCGAAGCAACAGCCATCCGCCCCTTTCGGATCGAGGTGCCGGAAGAGCAGCTCGCCGAGCTGCGCCGCCGCATCACCGCGACGCGCTGGCCGTCCAGGGAGCTCGTCGCCGATCGGTCGCAGGGCGTGCAACTGGCGATGCTCCAGGCGCTCGCCCGCTTCTGGGCGACGGAGCACGACTGGCCCGCGTGCGAGGCGAGATTGAACGCGCTGCCGCAGTTCAGCACCGACGTCGACGGGGTGGACATCCATTTCATCCACGTGCGGTCTCCGCACGAGGACGCGTTGCCGCTGATCATGACGCACGGCTGGCCTGGCTCGGTCATCGAGTTGCTCGAGGTCGTCGGCCCGCTCACCGACCCGACCGCGCACGGTGGACGCGCCGAGGACGCGTTCCACCTGGTGCTGCCGTCCATACCGGGCTACGGCTTCTCGGGAGAGCCGACGGAGGTCGGCTGGGACGTCGGCCGCGTCGCGCGTGCCTGGGCGGAGCTGATGAGCCGCCTCGGCTACAGCCGTTACGTCGCCCAGGGCGGGGACGTGGGCTCCGCCGTCACCGACGCGATGGGCCGCCAGGCACCCGAGGGGTTGCTCGGCATCCACATCAACCTGCTCCTGGCGGGGCTTGCCAGCGACGGCCCCAGGCCGTCGGAATCCGAGAAGGAGCGAGCGGCGCTCGACGCGATCGCCACGTTCAACACGAGCGGCAGGGGCTACTTCCTGGAGCAGGCCACGCGGCCGCAGACGATCGGCTACGCGCTGCTGGATTCACCCGTCGCCCTGGCGGCCTGGATGCTCGATCACGACACGGACAGCTACTACAAGTTCTCCCGCGCCTTTCTCGACGGCCAGCCCGCGGGCCAGCTCACCCGGGACCGGATCGTCGACAACATCATGCTGTACTGGCTGACGGGCACTGGGGCGTCGGCTGCACGGTCCTACTGGGAGAACGGACGAGCCGCAGCTCTTGCGGCCGGTCAGGCTCCTCCGGAGGTCTTGCTCCCAGTCGGCTTCAGCACGTTCCCCGGAGAGATCTTCGCGGCTCCGCGCAGCTGGGTCGAGAAGGCGTACCCCAACGTCTCCTACTTCAACGAGGTCGACAGGGGCGGGCATTTCGCTGCCTGGGAGGAGCCCGAGCTGTTCTCCACGGAGCTGCGAGAGGCTTTCCGGCCGCTGCGGTAGGCGTTGCGAGCGCCTGGCTGACATGTCACTGTCCTCGCCTTTTCGGGCGCACTCCGCGCCGCTTCAGGCTCGGCTCACAGAGTGAGTACCAGCGGGCCAACCGAGCGAATGGATCGAGCTAAACTCTCGGCGAAAGGAGTCGACCGGGTGCCCTCATCTCATAGCACTGCGGGGGACGACTCGGCATGGTTCGTGGCGTTGCGCCGAGCCCCGACAACGCTCGATCAACAGTTCGGTGGGTCGGTTGCGCCGAAGATCTCAAAGCCGATCGCCGACCACGAACTGGACGTCAACGCAGCCCGAGTGGTGGTCACAGGGCCCGAGGGAGCCGCAGCGTTAATCCCGGGGGACGGCCACATCTGCTTCGTCTCCGATACGAGTTTGCTCGGCGCCGTCACCTCCTGCATCCCGTCTGGCTTCGCATCCACGAATGGCGGTTTCGGCATTGTGGGGACAATCGGGAACACCACGCTGGTCCAAGGTGTCGTTCCGGATGGCGTCACGGGAGTCCAGTTCGGATTCGCCAGCGGGAGCACCGCAGCAATGGTCCTCCACGCTGACAACGGTTACAGCCAAGTGTTGGACAGCGAGCCGGTGAGCATGACGTACTTCGCCGGCGCGCGCATCGTCGCACAGCGCGACTTCCGGCCGGGCACGCCGCGCGGATACCACGAATGACCCAGGCGTCAGCGACGGCGGACCGTCGCCGGCTGGCGTCCGACCCCGAGGTGCACTTCACTTCGTAGAAGCACCTCTAACAAGCCAAATCCGATGCAAGCTAAATAGTTCCGTCCGATGCCGACATTGCAGCTACGCGCCAGACGCTCGCTCAGCCATGGCGAAGGAGGCGTATGCGGAGCAACCCGGCGACGCGCTCGCGTATCGTCCAACTCAGGCGTCTCGCTGGCTACGCGGGCGGCACCTGCTTTCCGTGCGGATGAGGGCTTCATCCGTCGCCGAAGCGGCACTTGCTTTGCGCGTCGTCGGCGAGCGATTCCCCACCGAGCCGCTGCTGGCCGGGTTGCGGCGCGGGCACTGGACTGCTCCGTTCACGAAGGTCCAGAACGGCTGGCCCGCGAGATGAACTTCTCAGAGACCGACCGTGTTCATACTCCCGGCGGCGCACGACACCCGCCGACCTACACCGCGCACACTCACGCATCCCTTTGGGCGATGAGCGTACGCAGGACGCTCACACGGCCATCACTCACCGTGAGTATGTCGATCCCGCGGACCACGGGACTGCCCGGCGGGCCGAAGCGCCACGCCTGGACGGCGGTGTCGGGACTGACGTACCCCAGGCCGTCCTCCTCCAACACGAAGTCCGCCGGAGCGTCGTCGAGAATCTTCTGGGCGCGGTCGTTGAGCGCTTGCCGCCCCACGACCTCGTCGTCTGGATCGATGAACCTCACATCTTCGGCATACGTCCGCTCGATGGCCGCCCGGCGCTTCTCAGGGTCCCGCTCGGAAAAGACCTCGCGGTTCATGTAAAGCAGCTCGTCTGCATCTGGCATGTCGGTGATCCTTTCATCGGTGTGTACGCCTTTGAGCGCCATCCTGATACCGTGATTTGCGGGCGCGCAACTGGTTCACCCAGACGCGGGAAGTGGAACAGGCCGATCGGTCGGCAAGCTCGAGTGGCGCGACGTGGACTTTGGCACTGCCCGTTGAGGCCACGATCGCGGCGAGGCCCTCCTGACCGGCCGTGACATTGCGCGCGATGATGGTCACCTCGGGGCCGGCGGTGGCTAGCGCGCGCGCGGTCTGGATGCCGATACCTGAGGACCCGTCTGTGACAAGGGCGCGCCTCCCGGAGAGTTCGACGTCGTCGATGACCTCCATCGCCGTGGCCGTGGACCCCGAACGGTGTAGTGATGAGAGTTGGGCTGCTGGTAACAGTCATGTTCCCAAGCCGTTTCTTGCTCGCTCCAAAATATGGGAGGTGTGAAGAAGTGAATCGCGACTCGGCACCGAGTCGCGTGTCAGATTGCGCGGTTCTTGAGCCGGGCCTTGTGGGGCCGATAGCCGGGCCAGAAGATACCTGCGGGCTCGGTGCAGCCTTGTCGTGATGGTGGCTTCTGGGATCTTCAGCGCGTTCAACGCTTCGCGATAGGACAAACCCATGACGTCCACGGCGACGATGGCTGTGCGGTAGCGATCCGGCAGCGCGGCGATCGTGGCGTAAACCTCTTTGATCTCCAGCGCCCACTCCGGGCGGGTGGTCGGGGTCCTGTCCTCGTCCACGATGTCGTCGAGCGTCGCTGCTATCGCAGGCCGCCGGGCGGCGTCGCGGTACCGGTTTCGAAAGGTGTTGTGCATCGCGCCCATCAGATACGGCATCTCCTGGCCGCCGCGCAGCAAGCGCGGTCGAGCGAGGATGCGAGCAAACGTCTCCTGCACGAGGTCCTCCGCGTCCTCGCGATCGCCACACAGCGCCCACGCGGCGCGATAGAGGCGGTCTAGGTGACGCGGCAGCGAGCTTGCATCGAGCGCGTGCATAGTCGGATCGGTTCCCGCTGCCTCAAGACGCGGTCGTGGGAGCAGAGGAGTCATCTCGTGACGCTCGGGGCCCAGGGTGCGTGTGTGACGCGGGTTTGTTCGTGTGCAGGTTTCTTCGTGTGCGGGTTTGTTCGGGCGCTGCATCGTGGTTAGCGGGCCGTCAGAAAGACGTTGCCGCGGCCCCCGTCGATGTCGAAGACGGCGCCGTGGACGAATGCTGCGTCGTCGGTGGCGAGATAGACCGCGGCCGCGGCGATGTCCGCCGGGGCACCCGGCTTGCCCGCTGGCGTCGTGGCCATCGCGGCCCCAGCTTGAGCGGGAACATCGCTGGGGTCGTCAAACACCACCCCTGGAGAGATGGCATTCACTCGGATGCCTTGCGCGCCGAACTCGGCAGCCCAGGTCCGGGTGAGGGTCTCGAGGGCACCCTTCGTTGCACCGTAGACAGCACCTGCGGGGATTCCGAGGCGAGCGATCCAGGAGCCCAGATTGATGATGGCGCCTGCGCCGGCTTCGACCATTCCGGGGACCAAGGCGGCGGTGAGAAAGAACGGCGCCTTGACGTTGACCGCGAAGACCTGGTCGAAAATCTCCTCATTGGTTGCGAGCGTGCCGTCGGGTGGGTAGATGCCTGCGTTGTTGACGAGAACGGTGACGGGTCCAAAGGCTGCAGCCGCATCGGCGGCGAGTTGCGCCGACCTCGCGGCGGACCCGTCGAGATCGGCAGCCACGAAGGCGGCATGCCCGCCGGCGGCCTCGATGACATTCACCACATCAGCCCCGCGTGCCGCATCTCGGCCGCTCACCACCACGCTCGCTCCCTCCGCGGCCATGGCGATCGCCACTCCCTTACCAATATTGCTGGTCGATCCAGTTACTAGGGCGACCTTACCTTCGAGGCGGCTGGCCATCGAAATCTCCTTGTCTTCTTAGGGGTAGCGACGATACGACTCTGGTCGCTCGGTAGTCGCTGTGGTCGCTCGACCCAGCGGAGCTTGCGGGAGGTGCCCGGACGTCTGTGTGCCGAGGTCATGCGGCCTGTAAGTCGAAGACTTGGTCGAACCTGTCGCGCGTGAGGTAGAGATCCCACATGGCGTCGGCGAGGTCGGCGGGGTTTTGCGGCTCCGGCAGGAGGGCCGGGTCATAGTTCTCGAGGACGAAGTTGCCGGCGTCGCTGTCGCCCACCGGGCCCGTGATCTGCAAGAGGCCCGCGTATACGCCGGTGCCGGCAAGGTCGCAGTGCAGGGTGTGCAGGTAGTGGCGGGCGGCGGCGGCTGCGGTGCCGATGTTGCCGAACGGCGGAGCCGGCATGCTGGCGTTGACTGGCAGGCCGAACAGGACCGCGCCGTCGCCGCGCTCGAGCATGCCGGGCAGTACCTGGCGGGTCAGCGTGACCGGGGTGCGGAGCAGCAGGTCGAGGGGGAACTCGAAGGATGCGGCGTCCGCGTCGCGTACAGCGGTCGCGGCATTGAGCAAGTCGAGCCCCGAGGGTGCGTACTCCAGCACGTCGATCGGGCCGAATCGCGCGGTGATCGCCTTGATCATGCCGGGCAGCGCGTCGCGGTCGGCGAGGTCGCCGGCGAACCCGGCGGCCTTGATGCCGTCCGCGGCTAGTTCCCCGGTGTAGGCGTCCAGTCGTGTCTGGTTGCGGGCCACCAGGGCCACCTGGAACCCCTCCCGGCCGAACCGGCGGGCGACCGAGCGGCCCATGCCCGGGCCGGCCCCGAACACGGCAATGGTCTTGGACATGCGGTTCCCTTTCAGTAAGTTGATGCTCATGTCGGTTACCTCCTGAATTTGAGATTTCGCGGTTCCTCAGCGGGCCGGTGGGATTGGGTGATTCGCGCGGATGATGTTCCCGGGGTCGACTCTGGCCTTGATGCGCCGCAGGCGCCTATAGGCCTGCTCGGTCCAGAAGCTCCGCGGGTCGCGCCGCGTCTCGGCGAAGTTCAGGTACATGTGCCTCGACGCCCACGGGGCGAGCGCCTCCTTGACGGCAGCGACCTGCGCGCGCGCGCGGGATTCGAGCTCGGGCGCCGGTACCAGCCCCACCGCCAACAGCGCGTACTGCGCCTGGATCGACGACAGTGCTCCATTCTGGGGTTGCGCTCGGCCGAGCTCACCGCCGAGGTGGCGCAGCTCCACCGAGAGCAGCGGGGACTCCGCACCGCCTCCAGCGACGGCCACGAAAGCGTCGAGCGCCTCCGCCGGCAGCTGGTTGAGCATCAGGCCGTCGGCCAGGACGGGAACGGGCTGCTCGGGGTCCATGTGGAGGTGGCTGAGCGCCGGCATAGGGACGCTCGCGATCGTGTCGTCGATCGGCCCAAGCGCGCGCAGCGGGGCGAGCAGCCCATCAGCCTGCGCCGAGTCACCGACGTGGTAGGCCTCGACGGTCACAAACGACTTGCCGCGGATCTCCTCGGGGAAGTCGGGGATCGGCGGGAGATTCAGGAACCTGGCGATGGTCGTCAGCTCGTCCGGAAGCTGCTCATTGTCTGTCAGCTCCCGCCAGGCCCCCAGGACCTCTGCGCTGCGCTCGAGGGGATACCACAGGATTCCCGCGTACGCCCGATTGATCGGCAGGAGTTCGATCTCGATCGCAATGACCACACCGAAGCTCCCACCGCCGCCGCGCAACGCCCAGAACAGGTCGCGCTCGTTGTCGCGGTCGGCGCGCACGAGCCGGCCATCGGCGGTAACGAGGTCAATCGAGCGAACGTGGTTGGCGGACAGACCGTACTTGCGTGCAAGGAAGCTCATTCCGCCGCCGAGCGTGTAGCCGGTCACGCCCACGTCGGGCGAGGAGCCCGCGAGCGCGGCCAGGCCGTGGGGCGCCGCGGCTTCGACGACCTCGAGCCAGCGAGCTCCTGACTCGACGCGAACAGTCCGAGCGACAGGATCGATCGTGATGCCGCGCATGCGCTCCGTCTTGAGCAGAATCGTGTCCTCGAGCGAGCCGAGCGGCGCGGCGTTGTGTCCGGTTCCCTGTGCTGCGATTCGCTGGCCGGATTCGGCTGCGAACAGCACTGCGGCAGCAACATCCTGCGGTGACTCGGGAAACACGACGCAGGAGGGTCGCTGGTCGATCGCGAGGTTCCACGCCTCTCGTGCCTCGTCGAAGCGTGCGTCCTCGGGGAGCACGACCTTCCCTTCAAGCATTGAGGTGAGGTCCCCGAGTTGACTAGCGGCGGTCGTGCCGAGTCCGATGCGCGAAACGTCAAGTCCGCTGAGCGAAATGTGCTTCATGACAGTTGGCTCCTTGTCGTCGGGGACGGAGTCGGCCGAGGCGCGCGCATCAACGGCGCCACGAGGGGCGGCGATCTCGTCGCGGCCTCTTGCTAGATCCAAGAAAGCACGGAATCGGGGGAAGTGAGAGTCCCTGTTGTTAGGGGTACTGGCAGGGTCTCTCAGGCGCCGCTGGGCGGCTCTATCCTCCTGTTGTGGACACCAAGAGCGAGATCCGTGAGTTCCTGACGTCCCGACGGGCCAGGATCACCCCAGACCAAGTTGGGTTGCCAACCTACGGCCCTCGCCGCGTTCCCGGGCTGCGCCGCGAGGAGGTTGCCGTCCTGGCGGGCGTGAGCGTTCCGTACTACACACGCCTGGAGCGCGGCGACACGAACGGCGTCTCCGAAAGCGTGCTGAACGCGCTCGCGCTCGCGCTACAACTCGACGACGCCGAACGCTCGCATCTCTTCGACCTGGCCCGCGCGGCGCAGCCGAGCAGCCCATCACCCCGCCGGCGCCAGACCAATCAATGCATCCGGCCCAGCGTGCACTGGATCCTCGACGCAATCAATGGCGCCGCAGCGGTCGTGAGCAACGGGTGTCTGGACATCGTCGCTGCCAACCATCTCGGCTACGCCCTCCACTCAGAGATGTTCATCAACCCACTCCGGCCGGCCAACCTCCCCCGGTTCATTTTCCTGGACCCCCGCGCCCGCGACTTCTACCTCGACTGGGACCGCGTAGCCAGCGAGGTCGTGGCGGTCCTGCGCTCGGAGGCCGGACGCGACCCGTACGACCGCGGACTCTCAGACCTAATCGGCGAGCTCGCTACCCACAGCAACGAGTTCCGCTCACGCTGGGCCGCGCACAATGTCCGCTTCAACATCACGGGCGTCAAGCAGGTCCACCACCCCGTCGTTGGCGACCTCAGCCTGACCTACGACCGCATGGAGCTACCGGCCGACCCAGGTCTCAGGATCTTCGCCTACACCGCCGAACCGGGCTCACGTTCCGAGCAGGCCCTCAACCTCCTAGCAAGCTGGGCAGCGACGAACCACGGGCTGGAAACGGCCCACGCCTCAGGCGAAGCGTAATCCGTGCTGGTCCGCCGCTCGAGCGGAGACCTCTTTGGGCACCGCCGACCCCGTCTCCGTGCTCGCGACTGGCGCCCTGCTTCCGCGGCGGTCAGGCTACGCCTGCTTTCCCTCGGCGAGCGGTAGCCACCGTCGACACCGATCACGTCGCTGCTTTGGACGAGAAGGAGGCGTCGCGTCGGGCCCCTATCGCGCTCCTGCTTTTGCGTCGAAGCGGTCGCCGAGCGGCCCGCCAGGATGCCGCTAAATAGTTCCGTCCGACGACAACAGTGCTGACGGTCTGCAGCGGATGTGCCCGGGCGGCCTTCCGACGATCGCTTCCGGCCCAATGCGATCGCGTCGGTGTTCGCGATCTCTGCTGTTGCTTGTCGTCCTAGGCGGGCGCGCGGCGGGCCTTGCCGGGGAGGGCCGCTTCGACGACGAAGCAGCAGGCCGCCGCTCGATGCCCCGGCGCAGTCATCTGAGCGATCGTCGCGCAAAGCGCCCTGGCGACGTGATGCCTTAGCGCGACGGGCCGGTGTGGTCCGGGCAGCGCGCCGGCCGGGCGCCGGGCGCTAGGTCGGGTCTTTCGGCGCCTACTCTCTCAAGCCAGCGGCGCGGATCGCTTCCGTGCGGTCCCAGTAGTTCTCCCAGCGCACGATCTTGCCATCGCGCACGGTGAACAGGTCGCCGATTTCATGGTCGACCTGTTCACCGCTCCGTTTGCCTCGTGCGATCTCGCGCGAGAGAACGAGCACGCGATCGTCGAGTCCGTAGAAGCGTTCGGCCTCGACGTGTAGGTGCTCCCACGAGCGCAGCCACTCGACGATCGCCGTCCACATCTCGTCCACGCCGCGCCACTGCCCGGCAAGGCCGCGGTAGTCGCTGCCGATGCGGACGAACTCCACCTGGGGGTGGAAGGCATCCACCGTGAGCAGGTCGCCTTGCTCCCACTGCTGATAGAGCCTGCGCAACAGTTCGACGTTGTCTTGCCCCACAGCGAGGCCATTATCCCCTAACCTCGACCCGCCATTAGCGCCTGCATACGCGGCGATTCGCTTGCGCTACCCAAGACGGCCAAGACTTTCGCGCGCCCCCCGAACGGCCTTGGGCAGGAGCCCGCTGCGTCCAGAGAGAGCGCTCTGGCGCGCACCGACTCTTTCCCGCCAGCGGCAGCGGGAGCAGCAGGTCACGCCACGGTGGATCGGTGCTGGAAGCGGGGTCGTGGCGGCGAGAGGACTAGGCTCCGCTTGATCGAGCGAGTGTCGTCGCTGAGGGTGTGTCAGGCGTCCTATGACGCGAACGCCGCCGGGTATGCGCGGCATCTGGATCCCACGCTCGCGCCGGCGGTCGAGCGACTAGTTGAACTCGCCGGTGCGCGTCGTGGCGTGCGGCTACTCGACCTGGCGACCGGTACCGGGGCCGCGGCCCGCGCGGCCGCACGCTTGGGCGCCGAGGTCGTTGGGGTCGACCTCTCGCCGGGGATGCTCGCGGTGGCGCGCGAGCTCTCGCCCGATCTCGACCTGCGAGTCGCGGACGCGCACGCCCTTCCGTTTGAGGCCGGCGAATTCGACGCGGTGACGTGTGGTCTGTCAGTAAGTCATTTCGGTGCACCCTACGATGCACTGCGCGAGGCGCTGCGCGTGCTGTGCGAGGACGGACGCTTCGCAGCGTCCGCATGGGGAGGCGGTAACTCGACTCCCTCCTGCGCAGCGGTCATCGATCTGCTCAAGCGCTACGGCGCGAGCCAGACCGGCTACAGGCTGGACGAGGAGACCTGGTTCGACGTCGAGAAGGGCAGTGAGGTGTTGCGCCGGGCTGGGTTCGCGGCCGTCTGCGCGCAGACGGAGCGCTTCAGCGGGAGCTTCGCCGACGCCGAGGAGGCGCTCGAGTGGGCGCTCTCTTGGCCCTGTGCAGCGGCGCGGCTCGCGCAGGTCGACCCCGCGGACCGCGGTGCCTTGACTATGGAGGCCCGCGCGGCCGTCGCTCGCACTGACCTCGCATGGCGCTTCGTCTTCAACTTCTATCTCGCACAGCGGCCCGCGTCGCTCGCAGGCTCCCGGTAGACGACTACCGCGGCCATCTCCAGCCGACCCCGATCACCGCTGCTCTGGGCCGAGAGCAGCAGGGACCGGGCCGGCGCGCCAGACGCCTGCCATGGACGAGGAGCGGCACTCCGGCGGAGCACGCAACGCTGCTGCTTTCGCGTGATAGCGGCACCGCAAAGACCCAGGGATACGACCTCCCGGTGCGGCGACAGCGAATCGCAGGTTCAACCGCTGCGGCTCCGACTATTGCTCGAAGGTCGTCGCTGGTGAGCGGGCAGGCCACGGGCGATAGCCTCTACTTGCGATGGGCCGGTCGACTTCGACATCCGGCAGCGGCGCCGCGGAGGCACCCGGCGCACAGCGCGGGCACTCCGTTGGCCAGCGGGCCGCGGCCCGCTCCGCGCTGGACGTGATGCTCACCGATGCGGCGATCGACGACGGAGGCGTACGGAGATTCATCAAGCCCACGGCCGCCGTGAGGCTCGCCGCCGCGCTCGCCCGTCATCCCGACCGGCTGGCGAGCCGGGTGGGCTGGCTCGGTAGGGAGCTTGCGCGCGCGGCCGCGGGACGCTCCGAGCAGGCGCCGGCGAAGGGAGACAGGCGTTTCACCGACCCGGCGTGGAACGAGAACTGGCTGCTGCGGCGTCTCTTGCAGGCCTATCTGGCGACGGTCGAGGTGGTCGACGAGGTCATCGACGACGCCGAGCTCGACTGGCGGACCGAGCGCCAGGCTCGCTTTGCGGCGGGGAACATCCTCGACGGCCTCGCGCCGACGAACTTCCCCTGGTCCAATCCCGCTGTGCTGCGTGAGACCGTCGACAAGGGCGGCGCCAACCTTATGGCCGGCGGGCGGCGCTTCGTGCAGGACATGTCCAAAGCTCCGCGCCTGCCGGCGAGCGTCGACACGAGCAAGTTCGAGCTCGGCGGCAACCTCGCGCTCTCGCCTGGGTCGATCGTGCTGCGCACCGACGTGTTCGAGCTGATCCACTATCGGCCGAGCACCGAGAAGGTGCTCGAGGTCCCGCTGCTGTTTGTCCCGCCGACGATCAACCGCTTCTACATCCTCGACATCGCGCCGGGGCGAAGCGTCGTCGAATACCTCGTCGCAGCCGGCCAGCAGGTCTTCATGATCTCCTGGTGCAACCCCGGCGCCGAGGCGGGGCATTTCGACCTCGACACCTACGCGCGGGCGGTCCTCGAAGCCCGAGACGCAGTCACCGAGATCGCCAAGCAGCGGGCCGTTCACCTCAACGCCGCATGCTCGGGAGGGATCATCACCTCCGCCGCCCTCGCACATCTGGCGGCGGCCGGAGACCTCGAGGACGCCGCGAGCCTGACGCTCTGGGTGTGCGCGCTCGACAACACCCGCGCGGGCACGACGGCGGCCCTCGCCAGCCGAGAGCTCGCTGCGGCCGCCGTCGGGGAGTCGGCGCGCAAGGGCTACCTCGACGGTCGCGCGCTCGCCGGGGTGTTCGCCTGGCTTCGTCCGAACGACCTGATCTGGAACTACGTCGTCAACAACTACTTGCTCGGCAAGGATCCGCCGGCGTTCGACATCCTCTACTGGAACCAGGACTCGGTCCGACTGGCCGCCGGACTGCACCGCGACTTCATTCACCTGGCGCTTGAGAACTCACTGACCCGCCCAGGCGCGACGGAGGTGCTCGGAACCCCGATCGACCTCTCGGCGATCGACGTCGACAGCTACATCGTCGCGGGTGTCAAAGACCACATCGTGCCCTGGGAGAACGCCTACCGCAGCACGCAGCTGCTGGGCGGCTCCTCGCGGTTCGTGCTCTCGACGAGCGGACACATCCAGGCGCTCGTGAACCCCCCGGGTCCGGCGAGCCGCTCCACCTATCGCGCCGTCGATGGCGCCCCCGAGGATCCCGAGGCCTGGCTCGCGGAGGCCGACATGAAGCAGGGCAGCTGGTGGCCGGACTACGTGGCATGGCTCGGGGAGCGATCTGGCGCGCTGAAGGCCGCGCCCAGGGCCCTCGGCAGTCGCGCTCACAGGGCGACCGCCAAGGCGCCCGGGTCCTACGTCCGCGCCGCCTGAGCGATGACCCGGCCGGCGCCGCGGCATGCATTCGGCTGCTGTCGTACGCGTGCGATTCGCCGCGCCCTGGCTGGCGCCGTGCGGCTGCTGGCCGAGATGCCATGAGCCCGGGCGCGCCGGCCACGCGCCGACGCATCGAACGCATCCGCGCCGACGGCATGAACCTGCGGGTCTGCCGTCGGGGTACCGGACAGCCGCTCCTGCTCTTGACGGGCATCGGCGCGAATCTCGACATGTGGCGGCCGTTCGAGCGCCTCGTGCGCGGACGCGAGGTGATCGCCGTCGACGCGCCCGGAACAGGTCTCTCAGACCGGCCGCACTACCCCCTGCGGATGCGGGGTCTCGCTCGCGTCATGCTCGCGTTGCTCGACGAGCTCGAGGTCGAGCAGGCCGACGTCCTCGGCTACTCCTTCGGCGGCCTCCTGGCGCAGGAACTCGCGCACCGCGCGCCGGAGCGGGTCAGACGGCTGATCCTCTGCGCAACCGCTCAGGGGCTGCCGGTCGTCCCACCGAACCCGATCCCGGCGCTGATGCTCCTGACGCCCGCTCGCTACTACCACCCACGGCTCTTCCGGCTGATCGTCCCGCACATCGCCGGCGGGCGCACGCGCAGGGACCCAGCCCAGCTCGAAAGCCAGGCCGCCGCGCGGCTCGCGCGGCCACCGCAGCTGCTCGGATACGCCTATCAGCTGTACGCCGCGTCGGGCTGGACGAGCGTTCCGTGGCTGTGGCGCGTGACCCAGGCGACGCTCATAATCGCCGGCGACGATGACCCCATCATCCCGCTCGCCAACCCGCGGCTGATGGCCAAGATGATGCCCGCCGCGAAGCTCCGCGTCGTGAAGGGAGGCGGCCACCTGTTCCTGATCGACGAGCCGGAGAGCGTGATCGAGGACATCCACGCATTCCTCGATGCGTGACGTGGCCGGCGGCGCCCTGACCGGTCGGCGAGCGCCCAGTATCTGCTGGCGCGCCTGCTTCCGCCTGGATGCGAGCGCGTCGACTGACGCGGCTCACGCTCCTGCTCAGGACGAGAAGCAGTCGTCGGACCCAGCCGGTGTCCGTCTACTGCTTCGACGTCAAAGCAGTCGCGTAGGGGTTTCCGAGACGACCTCGAGCCGCCCGCCAGGATGCTGCTAAATAGTTCCGTCCGACGTGAAGAACGCCGCCTCCTGCTTTCCAAGGTCGCTGGACGGCTCGAGTCCCTCCAACAGCTCGCCCATGATCCGATGCCAGTTGGCCGTCGCCTCGAGCTGGCCCAGCACGCCGAGCGTGAGCGTCTCAAGGCGCCGCGAGAACAGCGCGTCGGGCGGCACGCTCAGTCGCTTCTCGAGGTCCCAGTTGCGCGATCCTGGCGCGGCGCCCGCGATCAGCTCGGCTACGTAGCCGCGTGTGATCGTGAACGGGCGATCGTCAGCGTGCCAGTCGTGGAATGAGCGGACGTACGCCAGCAACTGCTGCGAGTCGATGTTGGGGTCATCGAGCGCGAAGAACCCGAGCGCCGCGAGCTCGGTGCGCACGCCCTCGGCGTCGCCTTCGAGGCTTGAGCGGATCGCCGCCTTCTCGCGCTCGAGCCGCTCGTGCTTGATGCGCTTGGTCATGCCGAAGTCCATGAACGCGACGCGTCCGTCGTGGAGCAGCTCGTAGTTGCCTGGGTGCGGGTCGCCGGAGAAGTGTCCGTCGCGGTAGAGCGATCCGAAGAAGAAGCGGAAGACGATCTCTCCGAAATGGTCGCGCGCTGCCTGGTCGAGGCGCTTCACCTCATCGAACCCGACGCCGTCAACCCATTCGCTGACGAGCACCCGTTCACCGGAGAACTCGGTCATGACGTGTGGAACCACGATGAAAGGATGGCCGTCGAACCGCCGCGCGAACGTGCGTTGTTCCTGCGCCTCGTGCTCGTAGTCGAGCTCCTCGGTGAGTCTCTCGCGAAGCTCGGCGCCGACCGCCTTGACGTCGAGCGCGGGCGCGATTCGCTTCGCCGCCCGCAGGAGCAGCCCGATGTTCTGCAGGTCGGCGCGAACGGCCGCCGCTACTCGCGGATACTGGACCTTGACGGCGACCAGCCGGCCGTCAGCCAGGCGAGCGCGATAGACCTGACCGATCGAAGCGGCAGCGACGGCCTCGGGCTCGAACTCGTCGAACACATCCTCCAGGCGCTGTTCGAGGTCGTCCTCGATTACCTTGCGCATCTGCTTGAACTCGACGCGCGGCGCCGAGTCGCGCAGGGATGCGAGCTTCGCCTGAAAGCGATCACGCACGTCGGGCGGCAGGCCCTCGAGGTCGATGAACGAAGCGACCTGCCCGACCTTCATCGCGACACCCTTCATGTGTCCGAGGACATCGACGATCTGTTCTGCCGCCTCGATCTGACGTCGCTCGACGGCAGTCTGGCGAGCGTCCGCCGAACGCGTCAAGTTGGCGGCTCTCGTTGCGTAGGCGCGGACCGCCTGACCGCCAACCAGCCCGCCAACCTCGGCAGTCCGCCGGACCCTTCCCGTCGGGATCGACTCGTTACGACTCACGGGACGGCCGCTCTTGAAGTGCGAGCCGAGCTGATCGGTGCTGACGTGCTCCATCGCACCGACCGAGGAGATCGCGTCAAACCCGGAAATCGGAAGCCTCGCGGCATGATGTTATGGCGCGTCTACTCGAGTTTCGGCTCTACAAAGCCATAAATGCGTAATGCGGATGAGAGGACTCGAACCTCCACCCAGTTGCCTGGACACGGACCTGAACCGTGCGCGTCTACCAATTCCGCCACATCCGCGTGGGGTAGGGCAGCCAAGATATCGCACGCACGCTCGGGCCAAGCGTGGGCTGCGATGGGTCTCGCTGACGGAGCGAGTGGCTAGACTGGTGCCTCTGATGGCAAGCGCGTCAGGGGCTTTGGTAGCCTCGACGCACGAGTTCGCGCCGCTATCGTCCAGGGGACTAGGACGCCGCCCTCTCATGGCGGAAACCCGGGTTCGAATCCCGGTAGCGGTATGCACGAAGGCCCGAGACCGGCTCCTACGCTAACAAGCAGCCATCTCTCAGCGGTCAGCGAGACGCTGACTAATCACGGCGTTCGGCGCAGGTGCTGATAGAGCTCGGACACGATGAGTACCGGCCGCTGTCGGACTCCGCCGCTACCAGCGATGCACGCGAACCGCGGATAACTCCCCAACCTCGTGCTTCGTCAGGCCGAGGGTGACCTGGTCGGTTTCGATCTTCTCCACGGCGCTAATTGGGATCGTGACGTCACGGCGCCCCCAGAGGTGCCCGCGCTCGAGAACGAGGTGCGTGACCTTGTCCTCGTCGTCGAGGATGAAGGCCTCGACACGCCCGAGGCTGTGCCCGTCTGAGGAAGTCACGAGGCTCGCTCGGCGGATCTCGACCTGGCCCTTGGGGATCCGGTCGTAGAACATCTCAACATCGGTCGGGTCGCTCCCGCCGGCGAATTCCCCTGCTCCGTAGTACGGCTCCGCAAGCACGTTCGAGACCCCCACGTCCCAGTCGGGGTCGTCCACAGGGAAGCCGCCGAGTCGCAGGAAGGCGACCTCCTGCACCGGCTCGAGCTTGCTGACCTCGTGGAGGGTGCAGTGCAGCGTGATCTGCAATTGATCTCCGGTGGAGTCGGCAAGCTCCACCGGCACCAGCCGCGAGCCCGCCAGCGCCTGCTCTCGGTGAGGTTGAACGACCAGGTGAGTGACACGGCGCTTCGTGGGATCGATCACCAGATCCGCGAGCTCGCCGAACATCCCATCCGAGCAGCGAACCGGCGTTCAGAGCTCGACGCGCATGGAGAAACGATAACCAGTGGTTGAGCGGAGTCGCCTTCGACTTGGGTGCAACCGCCGACTCGGCAGGATAGCTACGCGGCAACCTTCACGGCCTGGCGCCCGCGAGAGCGCACACGACAGCTTGGCGAGGATCGTCAGGTCAGTCTTTGCCGGGCAGGGCCGTTTGCACGGATGCGCGGACTACGACTCTGTGTCAAGCGTTGCCGCTAGTGCTGTGACCCGCTGCTCGATGTCGTCGCGGGTGTCCCTCACCTCGGAGATTGGGCGGCCGCTGGGATCGGGTAGGTCCCAGTCGACGTAGTGCTTGCCGGGGATGTACGGGCAGGCATCGCCGCAGCCCATCGTCACGACCACATCGGCCTGCTCGACGAGCTCGTGGGTGAGCAGCTGCGGGCGCCGGCCGGACAAGTCGATGCCAAGCTCACGCATAACCTCGATGACCTCGGGATGGACACGTTCGGCCGGGGTGGTGCCGGCGGAGAGCGCGGTGTGGCGTCCATCCGCCGCGCGCTCGAACAGCGCTTGACTCATCTGCGAACGGCCGGCGTTGTGCAGGCACACGAACAGGACGGTCGCCATCAGCCCGTGAGCTCCTGGTGGTGTGGCAGCAGGATCTCTTCTGCCTCGGCCGCTGTCACGTCGGGGTAGAGGACTCGCAGAAGCGCGAGCGCCGCCAGGCCCCCGACGAGCTGTGCGATCACGTACCCGGGCACGGATGCGGGGCCGATGCCGGCGAACGTGTTGGAGAACATGCGCCCGACGGTGATCGCGGGGTTGGCGAAGCTGGCTGAGCTGGTGAAGAAGTAGGCGGCGCCGATGTATGCGCCGACCGCGGCGGGAATGGTGTTTGTGCGTTTGGTGCGTGCGAGCGAGAAGATGACGAGTAGCAGCCCGGCGGTGGCGATCACCTCGGAGAACAGGTGCGCAGGCGAGGCGCGGTGATCCGTGGAGATGCTGATGGCGGCCAGGGAGAACATGCCGTTCGCCACGACGGCGCCGAGCACGCAACCGGCTACCTGAGCGGGGATGTAGAAGATCGCGTCGCGCCAGCGGATGCCGCCGAAGCTCGCGTCGGCGAGCGAGACAACCGGGTTGAAGTGTCCGCCGGACACAGGGCCGAACATGAGGATGATCGTGTAAAGCCCTGCGGCCGTGGCGGCGGCGTTCTCGAACAGCTCCAGGCCAACGTCGTTCGGTGAGAGCGTCTGCGCAGCGATGCCCGAGCCGATCACGAGCGCGGCAAGGAATGCTGAGCCCAACAGCTCGGCGAGAAGACGGCGAGCAATCGGAGGCGTGTTCATCGCGCCGATCGTATTACATCGACAGTCGTGAGTCTTATTGATATAAGTAGATTGATGCCTGTCGATTTGGAGCTATCCCCCAAGCACAAGCGCGCCAACGGTTCGCCTTGCTGCGAGCCCGTCGTCTATCCGGATGTGCAACGCGAGGAGGCGCTGCGGATGGCCGAGGTCGCCAAGGCCCTCGGGGACCCAATCCGGCTGCAGCTCGTGGACGTGCTGCGCAAGCACGCCGGCAAGGTCTGTGTCTGCGAGCTGGTGCCGCTATTCGACATCTCTCAGCCCACGCTCTCCCACCATCTGAAGAAGCTCCGCGATGCGGGGATCGTGGACTCCGAGCGCCAAGGGCTGTGGGCCTACTACTACGTGATCCCCGACGCCCTGGAGGGACTGTCGGCATGGCTGAGCTGAACACCACCGCTGAAACGACGGGGAGCTCGTGTTGCGCACCCGAGGCGCAGGCGACCTGCTGCGACCCACGCGCCAAGGCCGAGTGCTGTGGCCCGAGCCACGGCGAGAACTGTGAGTGCTACGCCGGCAAGAGCGCCGACGCGATCGTACGCGCCCGCAAGCCGGGTCAGCAGACGGCATGACCGAAGTCGCGCACGAGGTCGATCTTCACGACCCGCAGACGCTCTACCGCCGTTGGGAGGAGAGCCAGTGGAGCCCCTGGAACGTCGACCTGTCCACCGACCGCGAGCAGTGGGAGGCGATGGATGACCACTCGCTCGTGTCATTCGTCCTCGCCTCGCTGATGGTCGCTGAGGAGCGGATCACCACGAAGTTCTCCGGGCTGGTCGGGGCGGACGGCAGTGAGGAGGAGGTCGCCTTTCTCTCTACTCAGCAGGTCGACGAGGCAAGGCACATGCAGTTCTACGCCCGCTTTCAGGACGAGGTCGTCTCAGAGCCCGCGCTCATTGCCGCGCACGTCAAGCGCGCCCGCGAGCAGGTCTCTCCCGCGTTTCGGACGATCTTCGACGACAAGCTCGTCGCAGCCCACGACCGGCTCCTTGCGAATCCAGGCGACATCGCCGCGAAGGTCGCATTCGTGACGACCTACCACCTGATCCTCGAGGCCACGCTCGGACTGACCACGTTCGAGTTCACGACACGCTTCATGGAGCGCGAGAACCTGCTGCCGGGATTCGTGGCGGGCTACACCAAAATCCACCACGACGAGCACCGCCATATCGCCTATGGCATCTGGCTCCTGCGCCGAGCCGTCTCCGAAGCCGCTGGCATGGGTGATGTCGTACGCGAGACGCTGCGCGACCTACTTCCCGCCGTCGCCGAGTCACTGACGCCACCGACAGGAGCCGACACGTCGGTCCTGGGCGCGTCGGCCGCCGATCTGCGCGCCTTCGCACTCGACGGGCTGACCCGCCGGCTGAACATCATCGGCGTGCCCCTCGACAGCCTCTGAGTCATGCTCCGGGAGCGTCGCTGGACTGCGCCAGCGGGAGCTCGCGCGAAGGCGAACTTCTCGCCTTTGGACGGTCCAGACGGTCTCGGCTCAAGAAGCGCGGAATCGTTCCGGCAGGAGGTCCGTGAGCGTCTCTGTCACGTGGTCGTAGTTCGCGTTGACCGACAAGTTGGCCCAGATGAACGTGGCGTGTGTCTCGTCCGTTAGGCGCAGTTTGAGCTTGCACATGCCAAGTCGTCTCGACAGCCCTGCCGATTCGATCTCGTCGAGGGGCACGAGCCGGTTGCCCCGGTCTTCCGCGAGAGTGGCCGGCACCGGCGTGGCCGCAATGTAGGCGGAACGCTCGGCGTTGCCCGCAGGGACATGCGAAAGCGGGCGGCGGAAGCCAGCCCGTCGCACTTCCCGTCGCCGTCGCATCTCCCGGCGCAGGTTGCGCGCGGTGAGCCCGAGCACGATGAGCACGGCGTTCTCGTAGAAGACCAGGTCGTAGTTCTTGAGTGTCAGCCAACGCTCGGCAGTGTTGTAGATCGTAAGCCGCGGCGGCCCGAGCGGATCGGTCGGCCCGTAAGTCCTTACGGTTTCCTGCGACATCGCCTACTCCTCCTGGCCGAGATCGGCGAGAGCTCGGTCGCGGTTCGAGTAGAGGCACAGACGCGAGATCTTGTGGTCGCGGACATGAAGGAGGTTCGCGAACTCCGTCTCAACGACCACGCCGCTGGTCTTTCCGCTCCCGCTCATGCGTCCAAGAACGAGTACACGCTCGGAGTCGAGTTCGCGGAGCTCTTCGGCCTTGGCGTGGTAGCCATCCCATGCCGCGAGCCACTGCCGCCAGCCGTCTGCCATTCCAGCCAAGCCGGTCCACCTGCCGGGATCGGGTCCGCCGACGATCTCGAACTCGATATCGGGACACGCCCAATCCGTCGAGCCGAAGTCGCCTCCCTGCCAGGCCGCGTAGATCGAGCGCACGAGGTCCAGGTTCTCCGACATCGCCTATTCCCGTTCCTCGGCTAGGCGTTCGGCGGCAGCGCGATCCTCGTCGATGTCGCCATCGTCGAAGGTCGTGGTTTCGTCCATGTCCGCCCGCGAGAGGCGGCGAGTCAGCTCGACCAGGTCGGGGGTCGCGGACTCCTCAGACTTCACCCGGTGAGTATCCCCTAGCAGACGACTACGCCGGTGGGCGCAAGTTCGACGCAGCCGCGTGGGCCGCACGTGCTCTGCGCCCCGACGGCGTAACTAGGACGCGACGGCAGGCGGCAGAGCGGAGACTCGGGTACCGGTGGTGCTCCAGCTACTGAGCGGCGTGCGTTCGAGGCGCGCGCCGCAGGTCGGGCACACCTTTCTTTCGATCAGTACGCCGTCGGCGCTCGGGCCGATGATCCTGCCGTCCGAGCCTTGACCCAGCCGCACAGGCGGAACGTCCTTGCTGCAGATTGGGCACGAATATCTTCCCATTCTCGAACCGGTTGCCCGCTCTCTGCGCTTGGCTATCGCGGCTCGACGGTTATACGACGGAGCCAACCCCCGCTCGAGGGGTGGAGCGCAGCATCAGGCAAGCCGGCAGCTCTTGCGCGTGACCGGCTGGCAAGCCCGAAGCCAACGTCCTAGCATCGGAGGAGGCACTTCTGGCGTTCGCCTACAGCTAACGGGGCACAAGCCGAATGGTCGAGCATGAACTGATCGTCCTGGCCGCGCGCGAACTCGTGGTGGTGATTCTCGTCTTGGTGTTCGTGATCTGGCTCGCCTACCGGATCGTCCGGGAAAGCCGGCGCTAGCCACCCGGCGAGCGGCCCAGCGACATCGTTTGCCTCGTCCGGCCTGCCGGCCATCACCACGCGCCGGCCACCTTCTTCGGCCGGGTCCCTTGTGGTCGGCGCGCGGTAACGCCGTCAGCCCTCGACGGCCACGTGGGTTCGGCGCTGCGATTGCTGCTGTCCACTCGCCTCCGCATCATCGACTGCCCAGGCGAGCCGCTCGATGACCTGCAGGGACGACAGCTTGTTTTCGAGGTGCACCGGGTACACGCGCTCGTCGAGCAAGACGACATCGGTCTCCTCGTCGGGCGTCACGATCACTCGTGCCATGGATCCTCTCCTCATCTCGTGGATCGAATCGCCTTCTCCTTAGGCGTGGGACCTCTACCCAGGGCCCGCATACCCAAACACCTGGTCACCGGTTATGCACGTCGAAACGGACGAATGTTCCCAAATTGCGCAATACCCCGGAGGTCTGGGACTCATAACCCCGACAGCGCTCCGCGGCGCGGATTGACTCAGGCGGCTCCGGCTCGCAGGCGAGAGTTAGAGACATCTGACGACTGAGTTGGGCCGACCCGTGAACCTCCATTGGGCCGGGGGCGGCGCGCTGCGCCGGGCCGCCTGGGCCCGACTCAGTCTCCGCGCGGCTCGCGGAGTGGGGCGGGCGGGCCGTTGTGCCCCTCATCACTGTCGAACTTGGCGAACGGGCGGAGGACATGGGTCGCATTCGGGAAGACGCGGCTCTCGAGCAGGACGCGCGCACCCTGGCCGCCCGTGTGCGTCCGCATCCGGGCGCGCCAGGACGCGGACGGGTCGGCGAGATTCAGCGCAGGCGCATGCTGGCGGCCGCCGTCGATGTGGTCGAGGAAGTCGGCTACGAACGCTTGACGGTCGCGCGGATCATCGCGCGGGCGCGTGTGTCGCGGAAGACGTTCTAGGACGTCTTCGCCGATCGTGAGGACTGCTTCCTGGCGGCGTTCGACCATGCGGTCAACCAGGCCCACGAGCTCCTTGGCCCGGTCTACGCCGGAGAGTCCGGATGGCGTGACGGTATGCGTTCGGCTCTCGAGCGACTGCTGGTCCTGATGGAGGAAGAGCCGGCGCTCGCGAGGCTGTGGGTGGTCGATGCGCTGGGGGCCGGTGATCGGGTGCTCGAGCGGCGAGCAGAGGTGCTCGAGGAACTCGTCGCTGTGGTCGACCGTGGGCGCCGTGCTACGAACGCGAGCGGCCAACTGCCGCAGGTCACCGCAGAAGGGGTCCTGGGCGCCGTGTTCGCCGTGCTCCACACGCGGCCGCTCCAGGGTGGGAGCGAGCCCCTAACCGAGCTGATGGGACCCTTGATGAGCATGGTGGTGCTCCCGTTCCTCGGCGCGCGAGCGGCGAGCCGAGAGCTGACGAGGACGCCGCCGGCGACTGACACCATCCGTCGGTCGCGGCCGGCCTCGAGAACCCCGGATCCACTGTCAGGCCTGAACATACGCCTGACCTACCGAACGTCCAGGGTGCTCACAGTAATCGCCGAGCACCGCGGCGCGAGCAACCGTGAGATCGCCGAGGCTTCCGGGATCGTCGACCAGGGCCAGATCTCAAAGCTACTGAGCCGCCTCGCGGGTCTGAAGCTCGTCAAGAACACCGGCGGCGGTCAGGAGCATGGAGCACCGAACCCGTGGCGCCTCACGCGACGTGGCGTCGAGGTCGAGCGAGCCACCCGGTTTCTCTGATCGGCCGATCGGGCTCCCGATGGGCGCTGGCCGTCCCCGCGGGTGTGGGTCGTCGGAGTAGGCGATGAGGTGCTCCGCTTCCTGCTGTGGCGACTGCTCGGCCTGATCGCAATCCCTTTCGGCCTTGTGCTCATCGCATGGTTTCTTCGCGGTGGACCGGGCATGGTGTTGCGAGGGTCGAGCTCCGGCGGTGGGGTGCGTCACGCGACTCCGGCTCTGTGGAGCCTCTTCGCTGAGGCGCTTCCGCGTTTCGCATCGTGGGCGTTCGCATCCGATCGCGTTTTGAGTGTCCTGCCGCCCGTCGCGCTTGGTGTGGCCTCGCTGGCTCTTCTCGCGGCCACCCGCTGGCGGTCCAGACACGGGCGTAGATATGTGCGCCTGCGCATCGAGCCCTACCGCACGGACACCGCGAGCCCTGAATCCCTCGTGAGGATGTTCGACGCGCTGCACAAGCGCCTGCTTCGTCGCTGGTGGCGGCGGTTGGCGCTCGGTCAGCCGTCGGTCTCGCTCGAGGTCCACCACACGTGCACCCGGTCGATGCCCGCCCGAGCGGCGCGGCCGGGCGGGCACTCCCCGGCGGTGTGGCTCGCCGCGACCTGCCCAGTGGGGATGGAGCGCATGGTTGAAGCTGCCCTCCAGACCGCCTACGTGAACTGCCGCGTGCGTCGCTGCTCTGATCCGCTTGGGACACCCCCGGCCGTGCTGCGGCTCAAGAAGCAGGCGGAGTTCATCAAGCGCGTCAAGGTCCTGGACCGTTTCGAGCACGAACGGGCGCCACCGATGAACCGACTCATGACCGTCATGGGCGCG
>DATMQX010000077.1:0-41584 GCA_035567055.1 Solirubrobacteraceae bacterium | reverse complement strand
GCCCTGCTACGTCCCGAGTCGCCCTGACGCGCTGAGGCTGGAGCTGGAAATCGTCGACAAGCTGCTCGATGTGCGGGACTGACCGAACCTCACGAGCTCGAGGCGCTGGTCGGCGAGCTGTCGGTCAAGAGCAAGGAGTTCGTCATGCTCGCCGGGCTCACGTGTCCTCAGCGTGCGATCACGGCGACCCCGACGCGTCCGCCGTCGACGTCGATCACCGTGCCGTGCACGAACGTGGCCTCGTCGCTGGCGAGGTAGACCGCCGCGTGCGCGACCGCATCCGGCGTCCCGCTTGCGCCCGCTGGCGTTCCCCGCATCATCACCTCGGCGAGGTCGGCGCCCTCTGGACGCTCGGGGCGCACGACCCCGGGTGAGATCGCGTTCACGCGGACTCCGCGCGGCCCGAACTCCGCAGCCCAGGCGCGCGTCAGCGTCTCGACAGCCCCCTTTGTCGAGCTGTAGAGCCCGGCCACCGGGATTCCGAGGCGCGCGATCCACGACCCGAGGTTGATGATCGCGCCCTCGCCGCGCGCGACCATCGCCGGCGCGACCGCAGCGGTCAGGAAGAATGGGGCCTTGACGTTGACGGCATAGACGCGGTCGAACGTCTCCTCGTCGGTCTCGGCAGTCGACGCCCCGGGGTAGATGCCGGCGTTGTTGACGAGCACCTCGATGCGCCCGCCGAGGGCGCGGGTGGCGTCATCGGCAAGCGCCACCGACGCTGCCGGCGACCCGTCGAGGTCTGCGGCGACGAAGTCAGCGCTGCCGCCCGCGGCGCGGATCTCCTCGACGACCTCGGCGCCGCGCTGGGCGCTCCGGCCGCTGACCACGACGTCGGCGCCCTCCCGTCCGAACGCGACCGCGATGGCCCGGCCGATGTTGCTGGTTGAGCCCGTGACGAGGGCGGTCTTGCCGTGCAGTCGCATTGGTTCTCCGATCCCGGTTCGCGCAGTAGGTCTCCTGACCCAGGATTGATAGCAGCTTTCTGTACCCGTCAGTACATTCGCTATCCTGTGGCGACGATGACCCCATCGACAAGCCTCACCCCGAAGGGCGCTGCGACACGTGCCCGGATCGTTGCGGAGGCAGCAGACTTAGTGCTCGCTCGCGGCGTCGGCGGCACGAGCCTGGACGACATCGGGGCTAGCACCGGGACCGGCAAGGGCCAGCTCTTCCACTACTTCCCCGGCGGGAAGGGTGAGCTAGTGAGCGCGCTCGCCGACTTCCAGGCCGAGCGTGTGCTCGACGCTCAGCGACCATGGCTCGACACGCTCGACAGCTGGGACGCGTGGGAGCGCTGGCGCGACTCGGTGCTCGCCCACTACGGATCTCAACCCCACTGGGGCTGCCCGATCGGCGCCCTCGCAAGCGAGCTCGCCGGTCGCGACCCGTCTCACGCAGCCGAAGTCTCCGCCCACATGGACCGCTGGCGGGGCTACCTGCGCGCCGGCATCGAACGGATGCGCGCCGCGGGCGCCCTCCGCGATGACACCGACCCCGAACAGCTCGCCCTCGCGATCTTCGCCGCGCTCCACGGCGGCCTGCTGCTGACGCAGACAATGCAATCCATCGAGCCGCTGCGTGCCGCGCTCGACGGCGCGCTCGCCGCGCTGGGCTCCCAGGCGGCCTGAGCACCCGCCGCTTGATCCGTGGCGCGCGTGCGGCTCGCTGGCGTGAGGCAGCGGGCCAGTCCTGAGATTCGCCAATACCACGGCTGCGGCGCCTGATCACGTCGACGAGCGGCAGCTGTTTCGGCGCGGATCGCAGCGCGCGCTCACCCACCCGCAGCGGCTCCGGGCACGTGCCTCTTCCTAGGCGGCGAGGTCTGCGCCCGGCTCGAAGTCGCCGCTGGCGAGGTCCTCCACCTGCTGAGCCAGGTCCGCGTACAGTGATGAGGCCCGCTGCTCGCGAACGAGCGCGGCCTCATACGACTGCCAGGCCACGTGGGAGTTGGCCTCAAACGCATCCGCCCAGCAGCGATACGCATCTGACGCGGCAGCGCACTCCATGCGCCAGGCTCGATACGCATCGCTCGCGGCGCGAGCAAGCCTCGAGCGACCGCTCCCGTCGATTGCTGTGGAAATCATGCCGTACCTCCCTTTTGACTCCGTCGAGCGTTCGCCGTCGAGGCGAGCGTGCGAATAGTCACCACAGCCTCGCGGTAGACCGGAGTCGCGACCATGCCCCTTCTCCCGAGATACCACCTCGACGAACCCGACCTCCGGGTAGGGTCGTCCCCACCCCTACCTAGTTGAGCGACGACGCCTCGACGCAGCCCCTTCGACTCGCTTTGAGATTCACTGCGGCGATGGCGGAGCGCCACGAGACGCGAGGGGGTCTCGCTGAACGTCATCCAGCGCCAACTCGGACACGCCAACCTCGGCACCACGAGCATCTATCTGCAGGGCATCGACATCGAGGAGATCATCTTGACGGTGCACGAGCGCCGAGCGCCCATGATGTCCGCGACGGCCGGCCTTCAGTTCTGAAGCATCCGGAAGCCAGGGCGCGAGCACCCGATCTCGGTGCTAGCGCTCGGGCGCGGACTGCTGTTTTGCTACACGCGAGCGGTCGTCTGCCCACCTCCATCCGGGACTTCCCCAAGCGCTCGCAGGTCGTCCGGAGCAGCAGCGTCCGCGTCCGGGGCGAGGCGCTCGCTAATCGCGCAAAGGAGCAGGGCGCGGGTCGCTCCTCCGATCCCACCCGAGCGAGAGTGGTCTAAGCCTCGAGCCCAGCGGCTTTGAGGGCCTTCTCACGGCCCAGGTAGACCTCGCAGCGCCGACCCTTTCGGTCCTCGACGCTCCAAAGGTGAAACAGGCTCCCCGCCTCGATTTCAGCCCCGCTGCGCTTCCCGCGTGCTTGCACAGTGATCTCCATCAGCACCCGTCCGTCGGGCAGGCCTCTGATCGACTCGGGCACGAAGCGAATCTCTTCCCACTCGCGGTTGAAAGCCGCGAGCCCCTTCTGGAACTCCTCCCGCCCATAGTAGGAGTCTGGGTCAGGCATCTCCTCATTCTGGTGCAGCTCAGCTTCGGGATGCAAAAGGTCGGTCGCGCGCTTGAAATCTCCGCGATTGAACGCTGCGTACATCTCGCGCACAAGCTCGACGTTCGTAGCCTGCGACATGATCTGCTGAGTATCTCGCACGCCCCGACGGGCCCGCTGCTCCTTGATCTTTGCGGCAGCGTCTCTCCGCCATTTCGAGCTGCGTCTGGCGCCCCCTTTCGCGTGCTTGCGGGCGTCCCTGCGTCCAACCGGCAGACGCTCCCTCTGGACGACGAGCGGACGTTTCGGTCGCTACTCGGCGCGCTGTCGCTTTGCACACTTTGCACGAGCAGCAGAAGCACGAACCACGCCGACAGGCCCTTGTCGTTGTGGAAGCTTTATGGAAGCCTCAGTCGCCCGGACCCGACCCACAGCCACCCGTAGGACGAGCCCAAAACCCCCGCCCTACCGGCAGAGACCCGCAAACCACCCGCAGACGTCCGCTCTCGCGCGCCCATGGTAAGGAAGGGGTCATCGGTTCGAGTCCGATGCTGGGCTCTCAAAGAAGCCCCCCAGCGGCCCGCGTGGCGTCGCCGGCGAGCCTCCTCGATGACGCCCTGCTCTGTCTCGTCGTCGCGGCGGGTCTCCTCGATCACGCCGTCCTCGGGGCAGGCGTCGCCGCGGTTCTCGTGCTCGGCGAGCAACATCTCCTCAGCCGAGACGCTCGATCATCGCGATCAGCTCCTCGCGCCGGTAGCCCTGCTGACGGGCGTACTTCAGCAGCTCACGGGCACGCGCGGAGACTGCGCCGCGCTGCGGGCTGCCGCTGACGCGCACCCCCATACCGCGGCGAAACTCCAGAAGCCGTTCCTCCCGCAGCGTCCGCAACGCCCGAAGAACGGTGTTCGTGTTGACATTCATCACGGCGGCCAGGTCCTTCGCCGGCGGCAGCCGCTCGCCGGGGGCCGCGTCCCCTTCGGCGATCGAGCGCCGGATCTGTGCGGCCACCTGCTCATGCAGCGACGTCGGGTCGGTGCGGTCGAGCTTGACTTCGCGCATGGTGCTAGTCACCATAGCTTCTATGTCGCCAGTTGTCGAGCTCCCGCCAGACTGCGCCCCGTCGGCTCCACCCGACGCCGGGGTTGTCCGTGACGCGCGCCGCCGTCACGCGCTGCGGCGCCGGCGGTTGGCGGCGGCCGGCGCGGCCCTGATGCTGGTGGGGCTGGCCGCGTGGCTCGTCGGCGAAGGCGGGGCCGGCTCGGCGGGCCGGCATGGCTCGCCGGCGGAGTTGCGTGCGTTTCAGCGTCTCAAGCGCGAACGTGCGCTGATCGTCCCGCATATCTCGCCTGCGTTGGAAGGCGGCAGCTACGGCTGGTGCGTGATCGAACGCGGTGGCGGGACCTGCGCGAGCTTGCCCACCGTGACCGCCGGTCCGGGCCATCACAGCGTCGCGATCGGCGCGATCACCGGCTTGAACATCTTCAAAGCCGAAGAAAGAATCGGCGCGCTGCTGACCTCGAGCGTCGCCGGCGTCCTCGCCAACGGCCACCCCACGAGGCTGCTCATCCAGGCGCAGCTGCCCTACGGACTGCGACTCGCGCAGATCGCCTTCCCGCGTCCCCTCGCTCCTCCCATGCCGGTCGCTCGAGCCGCGAGCACCATCCCGGCGCCCGCACCGCCGACTGCCAGCACCCCGACGCTCCTCGCCACGAGCGCAGACCGCCGGCCACTCGGCTACCTGGGGCTCGAAGCACGCGGGTTCAACCAGCGCATCCGCTGGTGGGAAAAGCCATGGCCACCGCCGGCCGGCCCGTGCTCGCTCCGCGCCCGGGGCCTGCCTTCGCTGGAACCCCAGTGGGGGCACGTCGCCGAGGCGATCCGACCCTACCCCGTGAAGATCATCGGGCGGGCCTTCTTGTCGTGCGTCGACACCGAGTACTACCTGCACGGATGGCCGCTGGAGACGGCGATTCTGCTCGACGCCCAGCACCCTGGCAGCACCCCAGCCCCGATCCCGGGTATGAAGTCCGTGCGCGCGGCTGCCGGCCTGTTCGCCGCCCCCGGTGACTGGCACGGGGAAATCACCGCGGCAAGACGCGGCAACGCCTGGCTCGTCGTCGCCGGCGGCAGCGGTCTAGCTCAGCGCATCGCAGTCCTGCGCCACCTGCACACGAGGTTCCGCTGACGGTCGCGGCAGTCTGAGCTCCACGCGACCGTTCAGATCAGGCGCCCGAAGAGGTATTCGTATCCCCCTCCGCCCGTTTTGTGGGCTTGGATGCCGAACGGCGCAGTGACGGTCACGACTTTCGAGCATGCGGCCGCAGAACCGCTCGCCGGTTTGACTTTCTGTTTTTGGAACTGGATGTTCAAGTCCTTGCGGCCTTCCGCTTCATACGATTTGTACGGGGGCGGTTCCAGCGTCAACGTTCCGTTGAAACTCGCCGCGGTGTACGTGCAGGTGGTCCCGCCCGAGTAGTCGATTTCGAGCAGTAGCGGGACGGTCGAGGAGGGTCCTTTCAGTTTGGCAGTCCCTTTTTCTCCATTGAGCAGCAGGAACCCTTCGCGCGGCCGCAGGTGCACCAGTGCCGATGTGCCCAGTGAAGTGTTGTTGGAGCATGCGCCGCCGAAAGATTCTGCTTCTTCGGCGTTGAGAGTCCCGAACGCCCCCTTCATCTTGATCTTGTCGGTCACCCTGCCGTTTGTTTCCACTTCGCCAAATAGCCCGCTGAAGGGTGCTTCGCCCGAACAGCTAACCGTGCCTGGGCTTGTTTCGATCGTCATCACGCCCCCATGCGGACTGTAGGGCCCGCCTCCTTCGGAGATGAAGGAGCGGAATTCTTCCCGCGGCTGCAGCTTGAACGAGTCACGTGAGAGTTCCAGCTTGATCGTTGCCAGAGCGTTCCCGGCACCCAGAGCCGAAAGCATCAGTACGCATACGAGTGCGACACCCAACCGGCGCATGACGAATCCCTCCCTCTACCCGGGGCGCTTCCGATGCGCGCCACAAGACGCCGGAACCATAACAGCCCGCTGGCCTGGCCCGACGCGGAGCTTCACGCTACGGCCACGATGCTGGCTTGGTGAGCCAGGCGACGGACGATTGCCAGATAGATCGAACACACCGCGCCGACTGAACGTTCGTCCAATTCGGGGTTCGGCGACCGAGGCTCCCCATTTCAGGCGTCAATCTGTCCAGTGTGGGCTCTAGCCGGACCGTAGCGAATAGTGATGTCGCAGTCTGCGAAGGGGTGCCGGCTGCGCTCGCCGTGCTGGGCCAGGACGGGTCGGTCGAGCGTGCCACGAGAGCCTTCATGGAGCGCTTCGACGTGCGCGACGGTTCGTTGGCCTCGTGTCCAGACGAGGTCGAGCTGATCACCGGGGGCGAGGCTGACCGCCTGACGGTGCTGCTCGACGGTGTCGAGGCGGACCTTGTCGCGGTGGTCGACGGAGACGGCCGGCGCGCGGCCGTGCTCACGATCCCCACCGCCGGCGACGCGGCGGACATCGAGCCGGTAAGTCCGGTGCTCGAGGAGCCGCTGGACGAGAGCGCCGCGATCGTCTGGCTGAAGGACCTGGATGGCCGCTATCTGCGCGTGAACCGCCGCTACGTCGAGCAGCTCGGGACCGACGCCGACCGCGTGTGCGGCCAGACCGATGCCGAGCTCACCGCCGCATGGTCGATAGAGGGACTGCGACTGGACCAAACGGACACCGTCGGGCGGGAGCCGCTTGAGCTCGAGTACCGGATCGACGCGTTTGAAGAGCGCCCCGCGTTTGCCGCTCTGCGCTTTGCGCTGCGCGACGGCGACGGACAGCCGACGGCCACCTGCAGCGTGGCGGCACCGCTCGCCGAAGCGTCTCTGGCCCGTTCGGAGTGCGAGCGGCTGATGAGGATCGATCGCTGGGGACGGCTCGACGCGTTCGCGATCCGTCAGGAGCTGCTCGACGAGTGGGGGCTCACGCTGGCCGACGGCAGCTCGGGTCCACCTCTCGACCGTGACGACCGCGTCGCGGCGGCCCTCGTCGAGCGAGACGAGGCGCTCGCGACAGCCGCGCGGCTTGAGGGGGAGCTGCTGAAGGAGCGCGAGCAGCGGGACAGGCTACGCGCCGACTCCGAACGCGCCGCCAACCGCGCCAACGAGCTGGATGGCGCCGTTGCGGCCGAGCGGGCGCGATCCGACGAGCTCGAGCAGTCGCTCGTTCGCTCCGAGGCCCGTATCGGCGAGCTGGAAGCCGAGCTGACGGCCGTCCGAGCGGAACTCGAGGAGCACCTGCTGGGTGCGGAGGCGCTCGAGGCCGCCGCGCCCGCGCCGGAGAGCGATGGCCTCAGGTGGGGTGCAGGCTCCCAGCGCGCCCTCTCGGCCGCGCTCGCGGGCCTGACCGAGTGGCCATCGGTACTCAACAAGGCGGTTGGCACGCTCGGCTCGGAGGGAGGATGGGATGCGACCATCGCGTGGTGCCGCGACTATCCGCCCGGATCGATGATCTGCGGCGCGATCTGGTTGCGCGACCCCGCAGCCCTGGCGACGCTCGAGACCCGGACCTTGAAGCACCGACGGGATGCGTCGACCGCAGAGTTGGGTCGTGCGCGCAACCGCATGGCGGCGACCTGCTTGCTCGAGTTGCAGTCAGCCGAGGACCCGCTGCTCAGGGCCGCCGCAGAGGAGGGCATGGGCTCAGCGCTACTCGTGCCGATCAGCGACGGCGGCGAGACGATCGCGATGCTCGAGTTGCTGTCTCGGACGGCCACTGCGCCGAACGCTGAGCTGATGGTCTCCCTCGAGGCGATCGCTCTGCAGCTCGGCGCAGTCGCCCAACTCCTCAAGTTCACCGACGCGCGCAGTTGGCGGATGGGTCGCGTGTGAGCGTCCGCGCCTGCGCCGCGTTCATGTAAGGCAAACCCGTCCCCCACGGTAGACAAGGTAGTAGCGCTCAAGAATCACGGTGCAGGCCCCTGCTCCGTACGCTGGAAGACACCCAGCCTGGTCGTCGTCCAGCACCGGACTGCGTTCCCGAGCGGACCATGCCGATGTAGGCTCTCGCGTACTCACGTACGAGAGGAGAGGTCATGGCGGAGCAGCCCGTGAAGTTCCTGCTGAGCGAGCGTGATATTCCCACGCACTGGGTGAACCTGCTGCCGGAACTGCCGGGCGAGCCGCTGCCGCCGCTGAACCCACAGACGCTCGAACCTGCCGGCCCGCCCGACCTCACTCCGATCTTCCCGATCGGCCTGATCGAACAGGAGGTCTCAGCCGAGCCGCTCGTGGAGATGCCCGACGAGGTCCGCGACGCGTACCGGCTGTGGCGGCCCACACCGCTCTTCCGCGCGCGCCGACTGGAGCGTGAGCTCGACACGCCCGCGCACATCTACTACAAGTACGAGGGAGTCTCGCCGGCCGGCTCGCACAAGCCGAACACCGCCGTGCCCCAGGCGTACGAGAACCTTCGCGCGGGCATCAGACGGCTCACCACCGAGACGGGAGCCGGGCAGTGGGGCTCGGCGCTGGCCTTTGCCTGCACGCTCTTCGGCCTGGAGTGCGAGGTCTTCATGGTCGGCTCCTCCTATGACCAGAAGCCCTACCGGCGCTCGATGATGCAGACCTGGGGCGCCACGGTTCACCGCTCGCCCAGCACGCTGACCGAGTCCGGGCGCGCGCAGCAGGAGCACCCGACCGGCTCGCTGGGGATCGCCATATCCGAGGCGGTCGAGGTGGCGGCCTCGCGCGAGGACACCAACTACGCGCTAGGCTCCGTGCTCAACCACGTGCTCCTGCATCAGACGGTGATCGGCCAGGAGGCCGCCGCGCAGATGGAGATGGCGGGCGAGCGGCCCGACGTGGTGATCGGCTGCGTCGGAGGCGGCTCGAACTTCGCCGGGCTCGCCTTCCCCTTCCTGCGGCAGGTGCTGCGAGGGGAGGCACAGATGCGCTTCCTCGCGGCCGAGCCGTCAGCCTGCCCCACGCTCACGCGCGGCGTCTACCGCTACGACTTCGGCGACACGGCAGGCCTGACGCCGCTGATGGCCATGTTCACGCTCGGCCACGACTTCGTGCCCCCGCCGGTGCACGCAGGCGGGCTGCGCTACCACGGCGACGCCCCGATGCTCTGCGGTCTCGTGCGCGCGGGCGCCGTGGAGGCGCGTGCCTACAGCCAGAACGAGACGTTCGCCGCGGCCGTCCGCTTCGCCCGCACCGAGGGCATCATCCCGGCGCCGGAGCCGGCCCACGCGATCCGCGCGGTGATCGAGGAGGCGGAGGCGGCTCGCGAGGCCGGCGAGCAGCGGGTGATCCTCTTCGGCCTGTGCGGCCACGGCCACTTCGACCTGTCGGCCTACGACGCCTACCTGGCCGGCGAGCTGGAGGATCCCGAGTTCTCCGAGCAGGACATGGACGCCGCGCTAGCACGGCTGCCTGAGGCGCCTGCGATCGCCTGACCGGGCGGCCCGGCTAGACGAACCAGTTGATCTCGAGCAGTTCTTCGTCGGTCTGCGTGACCGTCAGGTTCAGGCCCGTCTGTTCGACTGCTCCTTCGCCGAATTTCGCTTCGAGCACCTGCAGCGGTCCGCCTTCGAAGCGTTCCGGTTTCTCCTTGCCGGCTTTCTGCGTGAATTTCAGGATTTCGGAGATCACCATCTTGCCCGTCGTGTCTTTCACGAGCACCGAGCCCACCACCTGCACGGCGGTGGTGCCGCAGGTGAATTCAGCGAACGTACCGGTGTGCCCGACCGGGAACAGATCCGTGGCGACGTGTTTCAGGGGTTTGCTTTCCCATCCGAGCACGCCTTCGAGCGTGGTCGTCGAGACTTCGCCTTCGGTCGCCGCGCCCGTCGTCGTGCATTTGGTCGCCTGTGATTCGCAGCCGGTCAGCGTGATGACCACGCCGCCCACGCTTTTCGGCCCTGTGAATTCGCCTTTGCCGCTCTCGCCATGACACGTGACGAGCGTTTTTTTGATGGTTTCGAACGTGATCGTGGTCAGTTCTTTGAATTTCGTCGTGAACTTCGGTTTCGAGCCGGGACCGGGCGCCCATTCGAAGCCGAATTTTTCGGCGGTCGCGGGCGAGGTGCATGACGCTGTGGCATATGCCCCTTTGACGCCTTTGGCGAGTTTGATGCATCTCCCGACTTCCGGGGGCTGGAGCGTCGTGAACGTCTGATCGGCCCCTTCGCCGGTGCCGATCCCGTTGGTCGCCACGATCCGGAAGTGGTAGGTCGTGCCCGAGGTAAGTGGTTCCGCGATTGCCGACACCGGCACCGGGGCGACCCCCGTCCCTGGCAGGGATGTGCAGGGGACGCTGGTGCCGTACGAAGGCGTGAGGCCGTATTCGAAGTGACAGTCGGTCACGGACGAGTTGTTCGGGTTCACGGTTGCGTTCAGCGTCGCCGCCGTCGCCTTGATCGTGGATGCGGCTCCCGTGACGGCCGTCGGCGCGGTCGGCGTCGGGCTCACGAACACCCACACCGCCCCTTTTTCGAGGTTGTCGTTTGGGCCCCCGACGAGCGCCGTCGAGGCGTCGGCCGACAGCGCGACGCTGTTTCCGAACAGGCCCTTGCCGTTCTCGCCACCGCCGAGCAGCTTCGAGCCCTGCTGACTCCACGTCGTCCCCGAGCGCGTGAACACCCAGGCCGCGCCGACTTCGCTGTTGTCGGTGACCCCGCCGATCAGCCCCGTGTTCCCGTCAGCAGACAGGCGCACGCTGACGCCGAAATGGCCCATCCCGGTCTCGCCGGTGGCGGTGAGCTTGGCGCCCTGCTGTTCCCAGGTGGTCCCGGAGCGTATGAACACCCAGGCTGCGCCGACTTCGGTGTTGTCGCTGCCGCCGCCGACAAGCGCCGTGTTCCCGTTTTCCGAAAGCGCGACGTTGAAACCGAAATGCGCTTTGCCGGTCTCGCCGGTGCCGGTGAGCTTGGCGCCCTGCGCTTCCCACGTCGTGCCCGAGCGGACGAACGGCCATACCGCGCCGACCGCTTCATTGTCACCGCCGCCGCCGATCAGCGCCGTGTTCCCGTCCGCGGACAGCGCGACACCGACGCCGAATTCACCCCCGACTTCACCTGCGCCGATCTCGCCGGCTCCCAGGAGCTTCGGGCCCTGCTGCGTCCAGGTTTCCGCCGTCCGGGTGAACACCCACGCCGCCCCGACTTTGAAGTTGTCGCCCGGGGCGCCCACAAGTGCGGTGTTCCCGTCCGCCGACAGGGCCACCCGGAAGCCGAGATGGCCCATGCCTTTCTCTTCGGTTCCTCCGAGCAGCTTTTTACCCTGCTGGGTCCAGGCTTCCGCCGTCCGCGTGAACACCCACGCCGCACCGACGCCTTTGTTGTCGCCCCCGCCGCCGATCAGGGCCGTGTTGCCATCTGAGGACAGCGCCACGCTGAAGCCGAAGTGGCCTTCGAGGACCTCTTCAACGCCACCGGTGAGCTTGGGGCCCTGCTGCGTCCACGTGGTCCCCGAGCGCGTGAACACCCATGCCGCGCCGACTCCGGTGTTGTCTTCGCTACCGCCGATCAGCGCCGTGTTCCCGTCAGCCGACAGCGCCACGCTCCCGCCGAACTTGCCCTTTTCGATCTCTTCGCTCCCGCTGAGCTTCGAGCCCTGCTGCAGGAACGGGTCGATCGAGATCGGGTAGCGCGCATTGCGGTCGTCGATCCTCAGCTGGAGGGACCCGCGGGCGAGCTGCATCGTCGCCGGCAGCTGCCTGCCGGTCGCGTCGTGCGCGGAGAGCTGGCCGTAGGTGAGGGCCGTGGAGCCGGAGCGCGTCCTGAAGAGGATCTGTGATCCCGCCTTCTCCCCTGTCAGCGTTCCCCCAGTCCCGAGCGCAAGCACGAGCGCCGCGCCTCCGCCCTGTGGGCGCGTGCGCACCCTGAATGCCTGCTCGAGGCCGTAGGGGCCGTTGCGGTAGAGCTCATCGATCGATCCGCGGCTGTAGCGAACCTCGCTCCCGCTGGCGGACGGCGCGGCCGCGCCCACCGGCTGCGGCTGCGCGCCGCGGCCCAGGGACGCGAGCGAGAGGTCGATCGTGCCGGCCGCGACCCGCACGTGCGCGCCGGACGCGGCGAAGCTGGTGTGGATCCCGCCTCCCGCGGTCTGCAGCGACGCGCCGTGGCGCACCGCCCAGTAGCGAGGATCGGATCGCCCGATGCTTGCCGAGGCAACGGGCGCGAGGCTGGCGGGCGCGCCGTGGGCGCTCGCCGGGCGTACGGCTGGAGTTCCAGAGTGCAGCGCCACGACGAGGGCCGCGATGCAGGCGAGCGCCGCTGCTGCGATCAGGGCCGGCAGCTGCAGGCGCCCGACGTCCAGGCTGACGCCGCCGCCTGCCAGCGCTCCGCGATCCAGGCTCAACAGTCCGCTCCGTCCACCCCTCCTCGGCATCCTGCACCACCCTTCCAGTCCATTGACGATGCTCTACCGCCGAGATGCGCCCGCCTCCAAGCCGGCCCACCGCTCATCCCTCCGCGTCAAGGTAGCGGATCTTGACGTCCGAGGGGCGCGCCATGATGGCGCTCGATCGGCATGGAACGCCCCGCTGCAGTCATCGAACAGCTACGCGCCACGCGCGGCCTGACACAGGCGGAGGCCTGCCAGCGAGGGGGCCTGCCGCCTGCCACGTGGAGCATGGTCGAGTCCGGCTTCACGGAGAACCCGCATCCGGCCACGAAGCTGCGCATAGCGCGAGCGCTCGGCGTGACGCCGAGCAGCATCTGGCAGATTCGGCCCCTGCCGCTTCATCTGGAGGACGTTGAGGATCCGCGCTGGAAGCCTGCCGTGCGGGCGATGGCGCGGCGACTGGACCGTGAGGGGACCCTGCAGGAACGCCAGCGTTTCGCCAGCCGGCTCGCCGCCGTCCTCGACTTCGCGGACCCCGGCCGCGGCGATTGGGACTCCGACGGGGACGACGAGTGGGACGAGTTCTGGCAGCTCGCCAAGTCGCTGCTGTTCGACGCCGAGAAGACGCCCATCGCGATCATCGACGGCAAGCTGGTAGAGCGGGACCTCCAGAGCTTCACGCCGGCCACGCCGGTGCGCATGATCTCCGCCAGACGCCGCACCGGCGACGGGGTCGCATAGCCCGTCGCGATGGGGCAGACGAACCCGGCGATCACCCCGGCGCTGAGCATGGAGCGCCTGACGGGCACCTTTCCCGGTGACCTGGGGATCGAGGTCACCGAGATCACCGATGAGCACGTCCGCGCGCGTATGGCCGTAGACAGGCGTCACCTGCACCCCATGGGCTACGTGCATGCCGGGGCGTGGACCGCGTTCGCGGACACCGTCGCAGCGTGGGGAACGCTCCGCCACCTGCCCGACGGGCGCGGCTTCACGACCGTCGAGCTGAAGGTCAACGTGCTCGCCTCGGCCGGCGACGGCGACGAGCTCACGGCTCTCGGTGAGCCGCTGCACATCGGCTCGCGAACGCAGGTCTGGCAGGTCCGCGTGTTCCGCGGCGGCGAGCGGCTCGCCGCCAACTTCGTGTGCACGCAGATCGTGCTCTGAGAAGCGTGGGATCGCCCACGGCGCAGCCGGTTTTGCAGCCGTAAAGGCGCGTCAGCCATTTGTCGAGATGAGAGCACGATGCACATGGACGCCCGCATTCAGGCTCGATCAAGAGAGATACGCAGGTGCGCGCAGGTTGGGAGCACCGAAAATCGCCATGCCCGATAGCGAAACGCCCCAACACGACAACCCCGCGCCTGACCCCGCCGCGCCCGAGGCCGTGCCCGCGAGCGGCCCGCCGGAGCCTCCGGCCCAGCCGGCGGCCGACCTCGAGGACGGCGATGCCGGCGCCCCGGAGACAGCTCAGGACGCTCCGGCCGTCGAGCGGCTCGCGCGACTGAGGCGTCTGACCCGGAGCCGCAGGCTGGTGTGGGGCGCCGTCGCCCTGCTCTGCGTCGCCGGCGGAACCGTCGGCTCGATCCTCGGTGCCCAGACCGTGGCGCACAAAGACGCGAACAAGGCGCGACAGGCCTCCCAGCAGACCTCCGCCGACGTCGCCTCCACCTTGAAGCTCTCCGTCCAGCACCAGGAAGACTTCGCCATCGGCGCGACGACCTTCTTCGCCGGCAACCCGAAAGCGTCGCCGGCCGAATTCGAAGCTTGGGCCAGGTACGGCGACGGATTCCACCGCTACCCCGAACTCGCGAAGCTCAGCCTCGTCACGCTCGTCCGGGCCGCGGAACTCCCGGCCTTCGAAGCGAAGCTCACGGGGCGCCCGCTGAAACTGCCGCTCCCGACGCGCCGCACGATCAAAGGACTGCGTGTGCAGAGCACGCCATCCACCGGCTCGAGCCTGCGGATCGTGCCCTCCGGCAAGCGGCCCGTCTACTGCTTCGCGATCGCCGGACTTCCGAGGAGCTCCGCGAGGTACACGCCTGCGGGTCTCGACCTCTGCGCCGTGACACCCGGGCTGCTCTCCTCCAGAGACTCCGCTCAGAGCCTGTACACGAGCGCCTCCACCGGACACACGCCGGCACTGGGGATCGCGAGGCCCGTCTACAAGGGCGGCGTGCCGCCCTCCGGCTTCAGCCCCCGCCGGGATGCGTTCGTCGGATGGCTGCGTGAGGTGCTCCTGCCGACCGTCGTGCTCCGCCAGGCGCTTCAGGGCCACCCGGAGGGCGCCGTCCGCCTGCGCCACCGGACGGGCTCCTCGAACGTCGTCTTCAATGCGGGCACGCCCGGGCCCGGCGCGCAGAGCACCAAGACCAACCTGCATGGCGGATGGAGCGCCCGCACCTTCGGCGGTCCCGTCGACGCACGGGTGCTCGCGGACTGGCACGCGCTGGTCCTGCTGATCGCCGGAATCCTCCTCAGCGTGATGCTCGCCGTGCTGATGGTCGTCCTCGGAGCCGGGCGCCGGCCCGCCGCGGCGCCCGCGGTGAAACCCCGCGAGGTGCCGCACGAGGACCTCTACGACCCGCTGACCGGGCTCCCCAACCGCGCCCTGATGATGGATCGTGCCCAGCGCATGCTCGCCCGCGCGAGCCGCGAGTCGGGGCTGCTCGCGGGCGCGCTGTTCATCGACATCGACTGGTTCGAGAACGTCAACGACAAACTCGGAAACACGGCGGGAGATGAACTGCTGAGGACCGTCGCCGAACGGCTCGAGACGGTCATCCGCGCACATGACACCGTCGGCCGCCTCGGAGGCGACGAGTTCGTTGTGCTCGTCGAGTCGGCGGCCCGCGGCGCGCGGCTGGACGCACTCGCCCGGCGCGTTATCGAGGCGCTGCACGAGCCGGTGAACATTGCCGGCTTCGGGCCGAGCATCTTCCTGACGGCGAGCATCGGGGTCGCCTTCGGCCGCTACGGGACTCCGGATGAGCTGCTGCGTGACGCCCGCCTGGCGCTCGAGGCGTCGAAGGCCGCGGGTAAGGATCGCTACACCCTCTTCAACGCCAACATGCGCTCGGTCATCGAGGGACGCGGGGTGCTGGAGGTCGAGCTGAACGCAGCGGTGCAGAACAAACAGTTCTTCCTGTTGTACGAGCCCATCTGCGAGCTTACGAACCGCACGGTGGTGGGCCTCGAGGCGCTGCTTCGCTGGCGCCATCCCGCGCAGGGCGTCCTGCCGCCCGAGAACTTCATGGCGCTCGCGGAGGAAACCGGGTTGAGCGTGCCGCTGGGGCGCTGGATGCTCGAGGAGGCCGCCACCAGGGCCGCCGCATGGAACGTCGCCGGCCATCACGTCAGCGTGTCGGTCCCCGTCACCGCCACCCAGCTCGGCCGCGACGGCTTCGCGACGGATGTCCGCCGCGCTCTGCAACAGTCTGGGATCGAGCCGTCGCTGCTCACGCTCGAGATCTCCGAGAGCACCGTTCTCCAGGACGTCGAGGTGGTCGCGGCGCGCCTGCAGGAGGTGAAGCAGCTCGGCGTGCGTATCGCAATCCACGACTTCGGCAGCGGCTACGCGCAGCACTCAGACCTGCGGCGGCTGCCACTCGACTTCCTCGTGGTCGACCGGACATCCGTGGCGGCCACGAACGACGAGGAGTACCGCAGCTGGATGCTGCAGACGATCGTCGTCCTTGCCAAGGACCTCTCGCTGACGGTCATAGCCAAGGGAATCGGCACGCAGGAGGAGATGATCACCCTCCAGATGCTGGGCTTCTCGCTCGCGCAGGGACCGTTCATGGGCGCGCCCGTCCCGGCGGAGGCCGTCGTCGAGCGGGTCTTCGACGCGGGCGTGCCCGGCGGCCTGATCGCCGAACGTGGCCAGTACACGTCCTGACGGCCAGCGCGCGCGGACATCCACACGCCTCGCCCGCCCCAGCCTCAAGCGTCACCTGACCGTGTGCGCATAGTCACATTCACCGACCGACGGTGGGGGTACGTTGTGAGAGTCCCCGAAAGTCGCGTGCAGGGAGGTCCCGATGGCCGTTTACGAAGCGCAGCCGGGCGGTCTCACAAGTTCAGAGGAGCTGCCCAGTTGGACGTTCGACTCGCGCCGAACCGAAGCGAGCTTCTGCGCGCGTCGCATGGGTAGAACGTGGGTGAACGGCCGCTTCAAGGACGTGCATGGCAAGTTCTACCTCGACATCGACGCTCCGCGGACCAGCAGCTGTTTCGGTGAAATCGACGTGGCGAAGCTCTACGCCGGAGAGCCCTACCTGAACACGCAGCTTCGCACCGCGGACTTCCTCGATGTTGAGGATCACCGCAAGATCACCTTCGCCGCGCGTCTCGCTGGCGGCACGATCGACACGGACTTCACAGCCGAGGTCCTGCTGACGCTCCGCGGGGTTACCCGCCTCGTGATCATGGACGTGACCTACCTCGGCGAGTGGAAGGCGCCCTTCTGGCGGGATGGCGAGAACAAGGGCACGGCGACTCGCATGGGCCTCAGGGCCGAGGGCCGTATCAACCCGAGCGCCTTCGGCATGCTCCAGGAGAACCCCTCGGGCGGCGGCGGCGAGATCATCGGCGCCAACGTGATCGAGATCGCGCTCGACATCGAGGCCGCGTTGGACACGGACCTCGAGGCCATCGGCGCCATCGACCTCTAGGCGCCAGCGGCGGGATCGGCGCCGACGTCGCTCAGCAGACGGTTGGCGGTGTGCGCGTTGGCGGGGTAGAACGCCTCGATCGAGAGCTCGGCCAGCGTGATGTCGACCGCCGTGCCGAACGTCGAGAGCGTGCTGAAGAAGACCAGCTCGCGATCGCCGTCGCGCAGCCGCACCGGCAGCACGATGTCCTGCGCCTGCAGCTGGCCCTGGGGTGAGCTGAGCTCGACGCCGGGGTAGCCGGCGAGCTCGTCATGCAGGCGCTCGAGACGCGGATCGGCGGTGAGGAGCATCTCGCGGTGAAGCCGCTGCATCAGGTGGGCGCTCCATTCCCCGAAGTTCACGGTGCGCGAGGCCATGCCCTCGGGGTGCAGCGCAATGCGAAGCGAGTTGGCCGGCGGCGCGAGCAGCTCGGGCGAGACGCCCTCGAGCAGCGTGCCGAGGGCGTCATTGGAGGCGAGCAGGTCGTGATAGCGGTCGATCACCAGGGCCGGATAGGGCTCGTGCGCTCGCAGGAAGCGATCGATCGCGTCGCGCACGAGCTCCATCTCTGGCTCCTCGAGCGAGCGCTCGGTGTAGAGCGGCGCGAAGCCAGCCGCGAGCAGCAGCGTGTTTCGCTCGCGCGGCGGGACCTGCAGCTCCTCGGCGAGGCGCAGGACCATCTCGCGGCTCGGCCGCGCGCGCCCCGTCTCGAGGAAGCTCAGATGGCGCGAGGACACGCCGGCGTTCAGCGACAGCTGCAGCTGGCTGAGGCTGCGCCGGCGCCGCCACGAGCAGAGCATCTCGCCGACGGGAGACTGGGAGGCCGCGACTGCCATCGGCCTAAGCTACTCCGCAGGGTGCGCCGGCGCGATTACCCACCGGGTAATCACCCTCCCGCGGCGAGGAACCCCCATGCACGGGACAGCCCGGCCGGCGGGCCTACACGAACCAGTTGACCTCGATCGATTCAGCGCTCGTCTGCGTCACCATGAGGCTCAGGGCGGACTGTTCGAACGGTCCGCCCGCGATCGACGTTTCAAGCACGTCATTGGGTTCGCCTTCGAAGTGTTCCGGGCGCTGCACTCCGGCCAGCTGCGTGTATTTCACGATCAACGCCGTCGTCATGCGGCCCTCGGAGATGGGGGCCAGCACCGAGCCCCGCACCGTGAGCGACGCCACGCCGCACGTCGCTTCCGCGAGCGGGCCGCCGGCTTCGGCCGGGAAGATGTCCTGAGCCACCGAGTGTTCGGCCTTGTTTTCCCATCCGAGGACGCCCTGCAGCGTCTTCGTGACTATTTCGCCTTCGGCCGCCCCCATGCTGCTGCACGGCGCCGACAGCGCTTTGCAGCCGGTGAAGTGGATCACGACGTTGCCGACGGTGCGCAGCCCCGTGTATTCACCCGAGCCCGACTCGCTGGCGCACTTCACTTTCACCCTGCCGACGGTTTCGAGCGTAGGCACCGTTTCCAGTCGAGCCACGGTTGTGAACGCACGGTTCGGGCCGGGTCCCGGGAGCCATTCGTAGGAGAAGCTTTCCGCCGTGGCCGGCGAGGTGCAGCTGCCCGTCGAGAACTTGCCCTTCCCTCCGCGCGGCAGGTACACACAGCGCCCGTATTCGGGGGCGCCTTCGGTCGTGAACGCCTGGTCGGCGCCTTCGCTCACGCCACCCGCGTTCGTTGCGACGACGCGGTAGTGGTAGCCGGTGTTCACCTTCAGCGCGCTCAGCTGGGCAGAGACGCCGACGGGGGTCGTCGCCGAGCCCGGAGCCGGCGTGCAGGGAACGCTCGACCCGTAGGCCGTCGAGGTTCCGTATTCGAAGTGGCAGTCGCCGACCGCTCCCCCGTTCGGGTTCACCATCGCGTTCAGCGCAGCCGTGGTCTGCTTCACCGCCGACGCGGCACCAGTTTCGACCGTCGGCGGGTTGGGCAGCGTGGAGAACGACCTGTCGGAGTCCTGGCTCGTCCCGCCGGGGTTCGTCGCGACGATCCGGAAGTGGTAGGCGGTATTCGGTTTCAGGGCCGCCAGCGCCGCTGACACGGCGACCGGGCTCGAGCCCGATCCTGGCGAGGCGGAGCAGGGGGCACTCGAACCGTAGGCGGTCGATGTGCCGTAGTCGAAGTGACAGTCGCTCACTTCTCCCCCGTTCGGGTTGACCGTGGCGCTCAGCTTCGCCGCGGTCTGCGTGACGGATCCCGCGCTCGCGGTTTCCACCTTCGGGGCGTTGGGCAGCGTCCTGAACGTCTGATCGTTGCCGAAGCTCGTGCCGCCGGCGTTGGTGGCGACGATGCGGAAGTGGTAGCCCGTGTTCGGCGTGAGGCCGCTCGACTGTGCCGATATGGCCACCGCCGAGCTGCCGGACCCGGGCAGCGAGGCGCATTTCACGCTGGAGCCGTAGCTTTCGGTGGGGCCGTACTCGAAGTGGCAGTCGCTCACTTCGCCGCCGTTGGGGTTCACGCTGGCGCTCAGCGTCGCCGCCGTCTGTGTGAGCGCAGTCGCGACCGTCGTTTCCAGGGTGGGCGCGTTCGGCAGGGTGGCGAGCGTGCGGTCCTTGCCCACGCCCGAGCCGCCTGCGTTGACCGCGACCAGCCGGAAGTGGTAGGTGGTGTTCGGCGTCAGGCTCGCGGGCGTCGCCGACACCGCAACGGGAGTCGTGCCGGCGCCCGGCATCGACGAGCACGGCACGCTTGAGCCGTAGGATTCGGTCGTCCCGTAGTCGAAGTGGCAGTCGCTCACTTCGCCGCCGTTCGCGTTCACGGTCGCGTTCAGCGTCGCCGTCGTCTGCTTGACCGTCGAGGCCGCGGCCGTTTCCACCGCGGGGGCGTTCGGCAGCGTCGTGAAGGCCAGTGAGCCGTCGGTGCTCGTCCCGCCGGGGTTCGTCGCGACTATCCGGAAGTGGTAGCCGGTGACCGGTGTCAGGCCCGTGACCACCGCGGAGACCGCGACTTCGGCGTTGGTCGACCCCGGAAGCGCGGAGCAGGGAGCGCTCGAGCCGTACGATTCGCCCGCTCCGTATTCGAAGTGGCAGTCGCTCACTTCGCCGCCGTTCGGGTTCACAGTCGCGTTCAGCGTGGCCGAGGTCTGCGTGAGCGACGACGCCGGCTTGGTCGTGACCGCCGGCTGGTTGGTCAGCGTTTTGAAGGTCCGGTCGCCGTCCATGCTCGTTCCGCCGGGGTTCGTCGCGACGATCCGGAAGTGGTAGGTCGTGTTCGGGCTGAGGCCCGTCACGCTCGCCGACACGGCGACCGGGCTGGTGCCGCCCCCGGGTAGCGAGCTGCACGGCACGCTCGAGCCGTAGGCTTCGCTGGTGCCGTAGTCGAAGTGGCAGTCGCTCACGGACCCGCCGTTCGGGTTCACCGTCGCGTTCAGCGTCGCCGCGGTCTGCTTCAACGCGGAGGCCGATCCGGTCTGCACCACGGGGGCGCTCGACAGCGTCGTGAGGGCCTGGTCGCCGCCGAGGCCCGTGCCCGCGGCGCTCACCGCCACGATGCGGAAGTGGTAGCTGCTCCTCGGGCTCAGCCCGCTGAGCTGGGCGGCCACTGCCACCGGGCTCGAGCCCGAACCGGGCGAGGAGGAGCAGGGAACGCTCGAGCCGTAGCCGCTCGACGTGCCGTATTCGAAGTGGCAGTCGCTCACTTCGCCGCCGTTCGGGTTGACCGTGGCGTTGAGCGTGGCCGACGTCTGGCCGACGGCGGACGCAGCGCCGGTTTCGGCGGTCGGAGCGATCGGCAGCGTGGTGACCGTCTGATCGGCGCCGACGGTCGTCCCGCCGGCGCTCGTCGCGCTGATCCGGAAGTGATAGGTGGTGTTCGCCTTCAGGCCCGCGAGCGCCGCGGATACGGCGACAGGGCTCGAGCCGGAGCCGGGAGATGGCGAGCAGGGAGCGCTCGAGCCGTAGCTGCTCGAGCTGCCGTATTCGAAGTGGCAGTCGCTGACGGCGACGCCGTTGGGGTTGACGCTCCCGTTCAACGTCGCGGCCGTCTGCTTCACGGCGGTGGCAGTGCCCGTTTCGACGATCGGCGGGCTGGAGCCCGGCGGGTTGGACGCCGGTCCCGGTTCGGGGTGCGGGTTGAGCAGCACCGCGGGCCGCGGCTGCTGGCTGAAGTCGAACTCGCTCGCCAGGTCGCCGAGGCCGGGGGCTTCTTCGCGGACCGTGGGGCGGGCGTCCGGCCGGCCGTCGGTCGCCGGGTTCAGGCGGGCTTTGCCGAGGAAGTCATCCTCGATGAACTTCAGGTAGGCGTCGTGGCTGAGCCGCTGGTGGTCGATGTAGCCCTTCTTCGAGTAGGGGCTTATCACGAGACTCGGGACGCGAATGCCGTAGCCGTTCACGTCGACCGACGGCGGCAGCACGTGGTCGTAGAAGCCGCCGAAGTCATCCCAGGAGAGGAAGATCGCGGTGCTGCCCCAGCAGGGGCTGCGCATGATCGAGTTGACGAGCGTCGTGACGTAGGTCTGCCCTTTCGAGACGGCGCTGGGTGGATGCTCGGAAACCGACTGGTTGGGAACGACCCACGAGACGTTCGGAAGCCCGCAGGTGCCCGTTTCATGAACCGCCGAGTAGAGGTTCGAGAGCGTCTGCACGTTCCCCACCTGCCCGTCCTGCTGCACGTCACTGAAATACGGAAGCTGGTTCCAGATGCTCTGCGTCTTCGGCCCGAACTTGACCGGCGCGCACGTGAGAGATTCGTCGACCTGGCAGTCGGGCTCGGTGCCTTCGAAGATGTAGTAGCGCCAGCTGACTTTCGCCTTGTAAAGCAGATATGTGAGGTCGGTGAACGTTCGGGGCCCCTGGGCCACGCCGGTAGGGTCCAACGAGCTCGTGCAGTCCATCGGGTTCGGGTCCCCGCTGGGGCAGGAGGCCGACCAGCCGGACACCAGGAAGAGATGCTCGGGCAGGCTCCACGATGCGGCCGACTCGAACATGTTGTCCTGGAGCGTGAAGTTCTGCGCATAGCTCCAGTAGTTGGGAATCTCGCGCGCGTCGTGGTAGCCCATGACGTCGATACATTCGCTCTGCGACGCTTTCGGGTCGGTGCATGGGAGGCAGCCCGCGGCGTTGGTGGTGCATTTGTTTTTTTCCTCGACAGCTTCGACGAAGCCGTTCATCTTGCCGCCGTTGATGGCGGTCCGCTGCGCGCCCATCCCGTGGGGTCCGCCGAAGTTGACGTCGTTTGGGCTGTGGTAGGGCTTCTGGCAGCCGCCGTTGAGCGGATCCGGGTTGCAGGCGCTCGCCGGGATTCCGTTCGCGCCCGGGTAGGTGCCGAAGTACGAGTCGAACGAGCGGTTCTCCTGCATGATCATCACGACGTGCTGGATGTTGTGAATGCCGTCGATCGGCGCCGCCTGCGCCCGCGAGGCGCCGCCCAGGCAGACGAGCAAGGTCGCGGCGAGGATCGCCACGCGCGCTGCCAGGCGGCGATACGGCGATGTCGGGGGTTCGCCCGCGCCCGGCGCACGGCGGTGCCCCGTCCGGCCCGGTGCTCCGGCTTGCGTTGTCACGACCCCTCTCATCGCCACCCCGAATCCGTTCGACGCGGTGCGATGCACCGCCGGAAATCTAACAGTTCACCTGGACCCGTGGGCCGGCCGTAACCGTTCGATCACGTCCTCGCGAGCGCCGGTCAGCCTCGTGAGGTCCCGCACGAGCTCAGGCAACGAGCTCCTCCTCGGCCGCCGGCACCGGCTGCGGCCCGCCCAGCGAGAACTCCATCGCCTCGTCCTCGAGCGAGCCGAAGCGCAGGCTGAGGATGTCCAGCGCGTAGTTCTGGTAGAGCCGCCACGGAGCCTTGGAGCCCTGCTTGGGAAAGTGGTCGATCGAGCGCAGCACGTAGCTCGAGGAGAAGTCGATGAACGGCTGCTCGGGCATCGATGGGTCGCGTTCGCGCGGCCTCGACTCCCGGTAGCCGTTCGCATCCATGTGGTTGAGTAGGCGGCAGACGTACTCGCACGTCAGATCCGCCTTGAGCGTCCAGGAGGCGTTCGTGTAGCCGAACGCGACGGCGAGGTTGGGCACCCCGCTGAGCATCATGCCCTTGTAGCTCATGGTCTGCGAGATGTCGACCTCGCGGCCGTCCACGGCGAGCTCCACGCCGCCGAGCGCAAGCAGGTTCAGGCCGGTCGCGGTGACGATCACGTCAGCCTCGAGCTCGGCGCCGGAGGCGAGCCGGATCCCCTTCTCGGTGAACGTCTCGATCTGGTCGGTGACGATCGACGCGCGGCCCTCGTTGATCGCCTCGAAGAGGTCGCCGTCGGGCACGAGGCACAGGCGCTGGTCCCAGGGGCCGTACTTGGGCTTGAAGTGCGTGTCGATGTCGAAACCGGCCGGGAGCCGTCTTTCGACGCCTCTGCGCAGCAGCGCCTTGGCGAGCTTCGGCCGGCGCCGGCTGAGCTGGAAGCTGAGCATCGTCAGCAGCACGTTCTTCCAGCGCACGATCGAGTAGGCGAGCTTCGCGGGCAGCACGCGCCGCAGGAAGTTGGCGATCGCGTCTTCGGCCGGCAGCGACACGAAGTAGCTGGGAGACCGCTGCAGCATCGTCACGTGCTGAGCGCTCTCGGCCATCGCAGGCACGAGCGTGACGGCGGTGGCTCCGCTGCCGATCACGATCGCGCGCTTGCCCGCGTAGTCGACCTCGTCGCTCCACTGCTGCGGATGAACGACCTGTCCCTCGAAGCGCTCGATTCCGGCCAGTTCGGGCGTGTAGCCCTTGTCGTAGCGGTAGTAGCCGCTGCACATCAGCAGGAAGTTGCAGGTCATCCGCACCGTCTCCTGCGTGTCGCTGCGCCGCGCCTGCACCGTCCAGAGCGCATCCTCGCTCGACCACTCGGCCCGCACCACGCGGTGGTGAAAGCGGATCTTCTCGTCGATCCCGTTCTCGCGTGCCGTCTCGCGGACGTAGTTCAGAATCGAGGGGCCGTCGGCGATCGCCTTGGCCTCCCTCCACGGACGGAAGGAGTAGCCGAGCGTGTACATGTCAGAGTCCGAGCGGATGCCCGGGTAGCGGAACAGGTCCCAGGTGCCGCCGATGCAGTCGCGCGCCTCGAGGATCGCGTAGCTGCGGGCCGGGCAGTTGGTCTGCAGGTGGTAGCCGGCGCCGATTCCCGAGAGGCCCGCCCCCACGATGAGCACGTCGACGTGCTCTGGCTCAACAGAAGCCACGCCGTGAGTCTACGCCACGGTTCTCCAGCCGCCAGGCGGTCGACCTGCTGGTCCACCGTCAGCCGCGGCCCATCGCGCGCGCCTTCTTGAGGCCCCGCCGCGCCATGTAGCCGTTGGCCAGCAGCAGGATCGTCTTGTTCGCCGGCGCACGGAAGCCGCCGTCGGTGTGGGGCGCGTAGACGCCGTCCTGCAGCCAGCCCGTGTGCTGGCGGGTCTCGAGCCCGATCAGCTGCGCCTCATAGCGATGGCCCAGCATCCCGGCGCGGCGGCCGCCGCCGGGCAAGCGCCCCTCGAGCTCAATACCGGACGCGCCGGCCGCGCCGACCTTCACCGGCACGATCATCGGAAAGCCGTCGCTGCCCAGATAGCCCAGCAACACGTGGGGGAGCGCGCTTATGCGCTGCGCTGCGCGAGTGACGTCGATGCGCGGCCCGGATCCATTCTTCGGGGGCGCCTGGGATGCGGGATCCCCGTGTGGTCGCGGCGTTCCGAGGACGGTCGGCTCTCCCGCGCAGGCGAGGTCGTGCCAGGAGAGCACGCGCTCGACGTGCACGGTCACGACGACGCGGTCGCCGTAGTAGGCGCTGAGCCAGCGGTCCCAGAAGAGGCCCCTACGCGGCTCTCCCATGAAGCGGACCGAGGCCGGCCCGACGCGCTTCTCGAGCATCTCCGGGTCGGGCTTGGTGTCGTAGCTGGCCGTGCCCTGCACGAGCACGAAGCGGGAGCCCGTCGCGAAGCCGTGCTCGCGCGCGTGGTAGGCGAGAGCGACGCGGGGGTTGCCCCTGATGCGGTCCAGCTTTCGACCGAATCCGAGCGAGGTCGTGAAGCCGACGGTCGCGGCGGGGCGGTCGCGCAGGCCGACCGGCGCGACGGGTGTCACCACCGCGCCCGCCGCCGGAGTCGCGTATGCGAGGGCGGCCGTGAGGTCGCCGCCGATGACCTCATCGTCGAGATCGGACCACACGCGCGCGACCATACTTCAGAAGGAGTCCGGGCGTTGCCCGACGCGGCTGCCGGCGGAACGCCGATCGCGCCCGAGGGGTAGGCTCGGAGCGCAAGCTCTCGAGGGAGGAAAGATGAGCGAAGTGGTGCAGTACGAGGTTGAGGACCGCGTCGCGCTCCTCACGCTGAACAGGCCGGAGCGCCTGAACGCGTGGACGGGTGAGATGGAGCGTGCCTACTTCGATGCGCTTGAGGACTGCGCGTCCTCCGAGGACGTCCGCGTGGTCGTCGTGACGGGCGCCGGGCGGGGCTTCTGCGCGGGCGCGGACATGCAGGAGCTGCAGGCGATCGGCAACGGCGGCGTCGACGTGGACTCCGCGGCCAACGCCCATGACCGCCGCCCGCAGACCTTCCCCCTCTCGATCCCCAAGCCGATCATCGCCGCGATCAACGGGCCGTGCGCGGGCCTCGGCCTCGTGCAGGCGCTGATGTGCGACATGCGCTTCGCCGCCGAGGGGGCGAAGCTGACGACGGCCTTCGCGCGCCGCGGGCTGATCGCCGAGCACGGCATCTCGTGGATCCTGCCGCGGCTCGTCGGGCCGGCCGACGCGCTCGACCTGCTGCTCTCCGGACGGGTGCTGCTCGCCGAGGAGGCCCGCGAGCTCGGCCTCGTCAACCGCGTGCTGGCGCCGGAGCTGTTGCTCGAGGAGACCATCGCCTACGCGCGCGATCTGGCCATCAACTGCTCGCCCGCGAGCATGGCGACGATCAAGCGGCAGGTGTACTCGGCGCTCGAGCAGGGGCTCTCGCAGGCGCTCGCCGAGGCCGACGGGCTGATGCTCGAATCGTTCGCGGCGCCCGACTTCGCCGAGGGCGTCACGAGCTTCCTCGAGCGTCGCGACCCGCGCTTCGCGGCGCTGGCGGGCTGACGGGTCCTATCGGGCTACATCGCGGCCGAGATGCGCTCGCGCTCCGCGCCGCTCGCGACGGCCCAGCCGAGACGCTGCATCAGCTGCTCGGCCGAGTGGCGGTCCTGCAGGTGCTCGGGCTCGACTTCCTCGTCGAGCAGAATCGGCGGCTTGACATCCCCGTCGCCGACGCGATCGATGGTCACGGTTATGCGCATAGTCATTCCTCTCTCGTGCGGAGCCAACGCCCCCGCCTCACGGCTCCCGTGCCCCAGTTACGTTCTACTCCCTAATCCGCACCGTGCGAGGCTCGTCGTCCGAACTTCTCGCAAACTGCGGGATGCGCGGGCGCCCTCGACACGGCCCTCCCAGCGCAGGCGTCTCGCGCGGGCGGGAGCCCCGCGCCGGCGGGTTCGCGCGCGAGCCTCCTAGGTCCGCGCGGGCTCGAGCAGCCGCAGGCGCACGCCGCCGACGTCGACCATCTCGCGCTCGCGGCGCAGCTGCGGCGGGACCTCGACCGCGAACTCGACGATCCGCTCCCCGCGATCGTCCGCGACGAGCTCGAACGCCACCTCGCCACCGTCGAGCGCCAGCGCCGGGCGCCGGCCGCCCGAGACGGGAACGCCGAGCACCTCGCCCCACCTCGCGGCGACTGCCGAGGGATCCTCGACGGCGACGCTGATGCCCGCGAGACGCCCTGCCGCGCCCTCGCCGCTCTGCCCGGTCCAGTTCGGGCCGCCCCAACGCCACGACCCGTACGGATCGGAGGAGTCGAGTGAGACGATCGCGCCGCGCATGTCGGCGGGGTGCAGGTGCGTCCCTGAGATGTCCGGCAGGTCGATCCGCCAGACGACGCGCACGCCGAGCGCCTCGGCCCGCCGCCTGGCGCCGTCGAGGTCCTCGATGTCGAAGAGCGCCATGTAGCCACCGTCGCCGCCGTGGCGGGTGAGCCAGCGGCCGGCTGCCGTGTCGAGCCGGGTCGGCGAGATCACCTCCAGGAAGCAGTCGCCGAGCGCGAAGACGACGTTCTCCAGGCCGAACTCGCCGACGCCCGGGTCGCGAAACGGCTCGCCGAGGTCGAGCGTGGAGCGCAGGGCGTCGGTCACCGGTCCCAGCTCGTCGGCGGCGATCACCGCCTGGCGCAGGCGCACCCTCGATCGATCCTCTCCCACGGCCGGCAAGGTTACTCGGGGGGCGCGTGTGGACGACCGGTCGCTGATCGCGGCATATACTCGGCGGGTCACTCCACGCCGATGGGGTGGCGCCGCTGGCGCTGCCGCGAGAATCGGCGGAACGCGCAAACGGGAGCAGCGTCCAACGTCGGTGGCGTATGCATTTTGAAATCGCGGCGGACTTTCTCGGCGAACCGGGGCCGCGCGCCGGGTTCGTTCTGCTGGGGGCCTTCCTCTTGTCGTTCCTCTTCATTCGCACCAGTGCACGCCTGATCCGCAACCCGAAGGTGACATGGTGGCCTGGGAACGTGGAAACGAAGGGAGGGCTGCACATTCACCACCTCGTGTGGGGCATCCTGCTGATCCTGATCGCGGGCTTCCTGGAGTTCGCCGTTGCCCCGGCGAGCCCATGGCTCGAGATCCTGGCCGCGCTCTTCGGCGTGGGCGCCGGACTCACCCTCGACGAGTTCGCGCTCTGGGTTCACCTGGAGGACGTCTACTGGGAGGACGAAGGACGGGCCTCGCTCGACGCGGTCCTCGTTGCGACGCTGCTCGCGGGCCTCATCGTCCTGGGCCTGTCGCCCTTCGAACTGGCGAACCAGACCTCCGCGGTGACCGCCCTGGCGATCGCCGTCGCGATCGACCTGCTGCTGTGCGTCGTGACGATTCTCAAGGGCAAGCCGATCCTCGGCCTGACGGGCGTGTTCGTGCCGCTGGCGTCACTGATCGGGTCCCTGCGCCTCGCCTCGCCCTCCTCGCCGTGGGCTCGCTGGCGCTACAGCGACACCGGGCCGAAGATGGCGCGTTCGCAGGCGCGCTTTGAGCGGATGCGCCAGCGCCGGCACCGCGTGCGCGACGCGATCGGCGGCGCCCCGGGGCGGTAGTCCACGGCGAGCCGCCCGACCATCGCACACTCGTGCCTGCACCATTGCATTTGCCCGATCTGGTGGGACAATTCTGCTTGGACTGCGTCCGCTGCGCGACCGCGCACGATCAGTCTGGTCGCACGGGTGACGCGGGTGTTTGACACATCTGCAAGACGAGGAGGTTAATAATGTCAAGTCGGGCTTTCACCGATGAGGACTTGCATGAGTCCACGTGGGCCTGGTGGCTGTTTCTGGTGGTGGGGTTGTTGAGCATCGCCGCAGGGGTGATCGTGCTCGCCAAGCCCAGCAACAGCCTTGCGACGCTGGCCGTCATCGCGGGAATATTCATACTCGTCGACGGTTTCTTCGACCTGTTCGCATCGTTCAGTGGGCGCACCGCGAATCGCGGCCTCGCCGCAATCGTCGGCGTGCTTGACGTCGTCATCGGCGTTCTGCTCATCCGTCACCCGATCGGTGGCGTGCTGGCGATCGCCCTGCTCATCGGGATCTGGCTGATCGCCGTGGGCGTCGTGCGGATGGTCGCGGCGTTCGACCGCGAGCATCGCGCATGGAACATCATCGTGGCGCTCATCGAGATCGCCGCCGGGATCGTGATCGTGTCGAGTCCGCCGATCGGATTCGCGACGCTGGCGCTGCTCGTCGGAATCTCGTTCATCGCCAACGGGGTGGCGACGTTCGCGCTCGGCTGGGTGATGCATTCGCTGCGGCACGACGCCGCAGATCCCTCGTTCGAGGCGGGCGTCACCGCGTGAACTGAGAGCGTTCGACCGACGCCATTGCCGACCCTCGAGCCGGGCGCGGCTGCCCGCGTTGCTGGCCGCCGTCAAGCCGGGGGCTTCACCGCCGAGCCGGACCTCTGACCCGCTCCGGCTGACGCGCTTCGGCGTCCCGGCGCAGCGACCGCGCCCGGGGCGATAATCGGTCGATCGAGTCGAGCGCTGACTCCCCTTCGCCTCCACGGGCGGCCACGAGCGGTCCACGCGGGCGGGCTCGCCGCATCGCCGAATGGGTCCTGCCCGTGGAGAACCCATCGGGGGTGGTGTACGGGACGATCATGATGGGGGCCCTGCTGGCGGCCGAGAGCGGACGCAAGGAGACCTACATCGAGACGTTCGCCTCGGCGGCCATCGCCGCCTGCCTGTACTGGCTGGCCCACGCCTACGCGACGGTCCTCGGGCGGCGCGTCAGCACGCGGGAGCCGCTCACCCCGAGGGGGCTCACGCGCGGTCTCGTGCACGATTGGGCGCTGGTCCGAGGCGCTGCGATCCCATTGCTCGCGCTACTCGTCGCCTGGGTCACGGGAGCCGCGCAGCAGACGGCGGTGGAAGCGGCGCTCTACACCGTCGTGGCGAGCCTGATCGCCTTCGAGCTGATGGCCGGGATCCTGTCGCGGGCGACGCGGGCCGAGCTCGCGCTCGAGGTCGGGGTGGGCGTGACGATGGGCCTCGGAGTGCTCGCGCTCCAGATCGTCCTCCACTGACGTATCCGCGCCAGGAAACCGGTCAGTGGGCAAATCCTAGAAGTTGGACTGTATATTGACATTGCATGTCCGTAGACAAAAAGTTGCAGACGGTAGCGCGCGATGGTGGTCGTACGTGACCGACGGGCGGGTCGCGCCGCTGTACAAGCGACTGCCCTCGGGACCGCATCGGCTCGAGCGGGAGGAGGTGATGCGCCATCAGCGCATCCGCTTGCACGGGGCGATGGTCGAGGCGGTGGCCACGAGCGGCTTCCAACGCACGAGCGTCAGGCAGGTGATCGCCCTGGCGGGCGTCTCGCGGAGATCGTTCTACGAGCAGTTCGCCAACAAGCAGGAGTGCCTGCTGGCTACGTTCGACCTGCTCGCGGGCAACGCCGTGCGGCGCGCGGGCGAGGCGTATCTCGCGAGCGGCGGACCGCTGGAAGAGAGCCTGCGTGCGGCGCTCGGCGAGTTCGCGCAGGCGATCGCGAGGAACCGCAAGGCCGCCGGACTGGTGATCGTGGAGACGCAGACGGCCGGCGTGCCGGGCCTGCTGCGCCTGCGCCAGGCGACGGCGAGGTGCGAGCGGATGCTGTGCAGAAGCTACGCGCGCGGGGCGAGCCCGCTGCCGGTTCCGGTCGTGAGGGGGATCGCCGGCGGGCTGCACGCGGCCATGTCGGCGTGCGTGCGGGGCGAGCGCAGGATGCGGGCCGCGGAGCTGACCGAGGAGATGCTCGGCTGGACGCTGCGCTTCCAGACACCGGCCGCGGCGCGCATGGCCGAGCTGATCGCCGAGCGGGTGAGGAGGAGCATGGCGAACGGACCGCCGCGGCATCGCGAGCGGCGGGCGGCAGCCGCTGTCGGCGAGCGCGAGCGGCTGATGCAGAACGCGCTGAGGCTCGCCACCGTCGAGGATCTTCGCGAGCTGAGCGCGCCACGGATCGCCGATGAGGCGAACGTGTCGATCGACGCGTTCTTCGAGCTCTTCGAGAGCAAGGACGAGTGCTACCTCGCCGCGCTCGACATGCTGGCGGGCGAGCTGTTGCGCGTCACCGCCGACGAGGGGCTGGCCTCGGCCGACTGGCCGCGCGCGGTGCGCCGGGCGATCGGAGAGCTGATGGTCTACCTGGCCGATCGTCCGCACTACGCGCGCACGATCGCCGCCGAGGCGTTCGCGGCGGGCCCGGCCGCCGTGCAGCGCAACACGGAGCTCGCGAGGGAACTCGCCACGCTGCTCACCGAGGGCGCCCCGGGGGAGCCGACCGGCAGGCTGACGGTTGAGGGGGTCGGCGGAGCGATCTGGAACACGGTTCGCTGTCAGGTGGCCAGCGGGCGTGTGCAGTTGCTGCCGGCGCTGTCGGACTACCTCTCCTACGTCGTGCTGGCGCCCTTCATCGGGGCGCAGGCCGCTGTCGAGGTGCTCAGCGAGGATCGCCTGCCGCGCGGCTAGCGGCGTTTCGCGGCGCGGCGGTCCGCGCAGTGGGTGAGGATGATCCCCACCAGCAGGGAGACGACGATCACGATGATCAGCGGCGCGTGGCCGGAGCCGACGATCCAGTTGACTTCGACTTTTCCCGTGTTGAGCACCGCGAACAGCGTGATCACGACGGCGAGGATCACGAGCGCGGCCGTACGCGCCTGATCGCGTTTGCGGTTCCCGGCGCCCTTCGCCGGCTCCGCCACCGGTCTGGTGCTGTCGTGGTCTTCTGTGGCTGCCGACATCGCCACGTGCGATGTTAGCCGCTGGGAGCCCTCAGGTGAAAGTCGTGTTCGTCGCAGGCTGTGGTGCGATATCGAGGAGGGCCGTTGCATGCGGCGAATACCATGCGTGCGATGAGAACAGCCACCTCCAGGGCGATTGTGCCCCTCATCATCCTGTCCGCCGGCGCGCTTCTGATCGGCTGCGGCAGCGGGACGAAGACCGTGACCGTCTCGAGCGCCCCGGCCGTCACGCAGCCGGCGAGCACCGCGAGCGCCCCCGTCAAGACGCCGACGAGCACTGCGAAGACGCCGACGGGGGTGGAAACCACGCCGACGGGCACGACCCGCCGCGCGCCGGAGCCGGCTTTCACCCAGGAAAAGCCCGCTTCCGAAAGCGAGGCCGCGGCCGCCGCGGTCGTCCGTTCGAAGGGATTCACGCCCAGCGACAGCTCCGAGTACCACTCAAACCAGGCGCTGCGCGTGCTGCTCGCCACCAGGACGGGCTCGGGCGACGGCTATGGCCAGCAGGCCTTCTTCTTCGTCAACGGCCGCTACATCGGGACGGACGCCAGGCAACCCAGCGCCACCCTGCGTGTCGTCTCCCAGAGCGACACCGAAGTGGCGCTCGCCTATCCCCTGTATCGCAAGAGCGATCCTCTCTGCTGCCCTGGCGGGGGGCAGAGGACCGTGCACTTCCAGCTCAACAACGGCAGGCTGACCGCGCTCGATCCGATTCCGCCGGTCGAACGGTCGAACGGGCTGAGCAGGTACTAGCCCGCCGGCGCCCGGGCCCCGACTCGGGCGCCTCGCACGCGGCGCCAGAGGCCCTAAGGTGATGCGGATATGACCATCCGCCAACAAAGGGGGCCTCTCCGATGAGTACCAGGGTCGAAGGCCGGGCGCAGGAGCTGCTCAGCGGCAAGAACTTCGCGCACATTGGGACGCTGCGAGCCGACGGGTCCGTGCAGGTGTCGCCGACCTGGGTGGACGTGCAGGACGGCCAGCCGGTCATCAACACGGCGGAGGGCCGGACGTGGCCGCGCAACCTGGAACGCGACGCGAGGATCACGCTCGAGGTGCAGAACACGGAGAACCCCTACGAGTACGTCGAGATCCGCGGGCAGGTCGCCGAGCGCTCCCACGAGGGCGCCGACGAGAACATCGATGCGCTCGCGAAGAAGTACCTCGGCGTCGATCAGTACCCCTACCGCCAGCCCGGCGAACAGCGCGTGATCATCCGCGTGGAGCCCGACTACGTGAAGGTGATGGGCGGCTGAGCGGGCGCATCAGCGGCGCAGCAGGCGCCTCCATAGCGAGGGCGCGCGGGGCTGGGTGCGCAGCCACTCCTCGCGCAAGACGATCTGCCCGCGCGAGCGTGCCTTGAGCACGCACTGCGTGTGCGCGTGGCGGCGGCGGCGGGTGTCCCCTTCGGGGGCGATCAGCATATGCTCGCTTAGAGCGGGCAGGGGATGACCACATATCGGACAGCTATACGTCGCGGGCTTGCGGTTCGCCGCACGCCGTACCGTCCACCATGGCGCGGTCGGAAGGCCAAGCACGGCTCCATTGTCGCGCCGCTGGCGGCAACGGTCGCGGCCACGATTGCCGCCACCGCCCTGGTGCGGGCCGGTACGGCGCTTGCCAGGGCCGAGCGCGACCGTCGCTCGCGCGCACAGCGCGAGCGCCTGCGCCAGTTCGCGCTGCTGCCGGGCGAGCGTCCGGCGGAGGGCCTGCGGCGGATCGCGCTGGGGCAGCTTGATCTCGCCCTCGAGCAGCTGGAGGGTGAGATCAACCGTGAGCGTGCCGCCCGTGCGGTGCACGAGACGCGCAAGGCGCTCAAGCGGCTGCGCGCGCTCGTGAGGCTGCTCGAGGACGAGCTTCCCGCGGGTGAGTTCGGTGCTGAGAACGCCGCGCTGCGCGAGATGGGTCGCCGGCTGGCGGGCGCCCGCGAAGGCGAGGTGATGGTGGGCACGCTCGAGCAGCTGCTGGAGCGCCATCCGCGCAAGCTCGGGCGCCGCCGCAGCCTTGCCAGGCTGCGCGAGCGGCTCGTCGCAGAGCGCGACCGGGCCGCGTCGGCCGCGCTGCTGGGCGAGGCCGCCGCGCGCCGAGAGGTGATCGGCGAGCTTCGGGCGATGCGCTCGCGGGTGCTGCAGTGGAGGCTGCCCGAGCGCGAGGGCATGGAGCTGGCCGCAGCCGGCCTCGCGCGCATCTACCGGCAGGGCCGACGGCGCCACCGGCGCGCGGCGAGGGGCGGCGGCGATCGCACGCGCGCGATGCACGAATGGCGCAAACGCGTCAAGGACCTCCGGTACGCCGCGGAAATGCTCGACCGCCGTGACCCCGACGGCGAGCCCGTCCGCCACGGCAGGCGTCGCCGCTCGCGCGGCGCGCAACGCAAGCGCAGGGAAGCGGCCCGCATCCGCCGGCTCGCGCGGCGGGCGGACGCGCTCGGCGAAATACTCGGAGAGGACCACGACCTGGCGGTGTTCGCCGAGCGCATACGCGGCGACCCCGGCGTCCAGCTCGGCCGCGGCACGCGCAGGGCGCTGCTGCGGCTGATCTCCCGCCGCCGCCGTGAGCTGCGCCGCCGGGCGCTTCGCCGCGGCGAGCGCATCTACCGGCGAGGACCGAAGGCGTTCGTGGCTCGCGTGCGCGCCGCCTACGCTCGCGGCGCCCGCGGGTAGGTAGCGGCGCTAGGGCGCGCCGCCGGGCGAGGGCAACGGCGGACCGTTGCGACACTCCGCGATCAGGTAATGCGGTTGGCACGTGGTGCGTTGCCTCCAGCGTTCGCGGTAGGCGACAATGAACGCGCCGAGGAGCCCCCGGATCTGGGCTGCGGACAGGCCGGGATGGGCGGAGGCGATCTTCGCTCGCAGCTTCTGCGCGAGCGCTCCCAGTCGCAGCACCAGCAGCTCATCCGCGCTCGAGAGGCCCCTGCGCTTGAGGCTCGCGGCGAAGGCCTGGCCCGAGGGGCCCGTCAGCAGGCGCTGGTAGGTGTCTTGCACTTCGGAGGGTGCGACGCTCACGCCCTGTGCGGCGGCCTCCTTTTCCAGCCACTGTGCGGTGATCAGAAAACGCAACGCATTCTGCGTGAGCTGAGCAGACGAGCTCGATTCGGGATTTGACGAGCCTGCCTGTTCGGCGCGCTTGACTGCCACCCAGTGCGCGAGCTGCGACTGGCCGATCGGGCTCCCCTGCACGCTGGCCGCCAGGGGAGCGCTCGTCGTCGAGCCGCACCCGCCGAGCGCGATCGCCGCGAATGCCGGGATCAGCGACGCCTTTAGGCGGCCGCACGTCCGGGCTGCGTCGGGGTGACCCCGATCCCGAGAGATTGCTGGTGCTCGCTGCCTCATGAAGATGCGGCCACCGGGGAGGGCGGGCTGATCCCGCCCCCCTCGGTGGCGAGCGTCGTCGTCGGACTATGACAGCCGTTCGCCGCTGCTCAGCCGATGAACGTCGTGTCGGTGGTGGTGCTCATCGTGTCCAGGAAGAAGTGGGCGATGAGAACGCCGCCTGTTTTGACACTCCCGCAGGTGACCGCTATCGGGACCCCTTCGAAGCTCAAGTTGAGATTGGGAGGGCTCTCCTCGACGAACCCTTCGGCCACGTTCTTGATTTCGCCTTTTATCCCTTCGAGATTCGAGGTGCAGAACGTCCCGGCTTTGTTGTGCGAGAGCTTCAATTTGTGAACGGTGGCGATGAACGGCGGACCGCCCGTCACCGTGATGGTCGCCGGAACCGCGCCCGTCGCCAGCGTGTCGAAATAGGTCGGCACGTCGATCGTGCCGCCGCTGGCGACTTCCTGAACGCAGTTATCGCCCTCGGCGACGCCGAACGGCAGCGCGAGCTTGGTTTCTAGTTCCCCGCTGTTCACGAGCACGGTGGTGCCGAGCTCGACCTCGTTGCACACGATCGCCTTTTCTCTGCTCGACAATATGAAGACCACAGGGCCTTCGTTTGAGAACTGCATCGCATCCGGCTGATTTTTCGGCAGGCTTGTCACGCTGCGCAGAAGCGTCGTCTTGGCGGAGGTGGTCCAGAACTGGGGAAAGGGCGCCGCGGAGGCCGCAGCCGCCGACATCGCACCAGCGCTCAATACGGATAGGAGACCGATGAGAAGCTTCTTCTTCATGGGCTACCCCTTTCGGGACTGACCCCGGGAAGAGCCGGGGTCTTTTTTCGCTCGGCTCCGGTGCGCCCCCACCTGGACGGAGAGGATGCTTCGGGGCCGCTCGCCTGCGCTGCTCCCTCGTTTCTGGCAAGCAGGCGCGTCGGTTTGGTCCACCGGCCTCACCGCGGCGTCGACCGGTGTCGACCTTGGGAGCTCGCCGGTGCATCCGGCGAGCTTGCCGTGAGGAATCGGGTGAGCCTCGCTTGCTGCCCCCTCTCTGCCGAGGGCCGATCCCGATCGCGGACCGCAGAACTGGCGCCGACCCCCCGGCGATCAGGAAGCTAAGCACATTTCGCGCTACGCGGGCGTGAACAGCCCGAGCACCCGCGGGCACACGGGCTGCGTGCGGGCCGCCATCCCGTCGGCCTGCTCTCAGCCGACGCTCACGACCGTGAGCGTGCGGCTTCCCTTGGGCAGGGAGACCGAGATCTGCTCGCCCGGCTGGCGACCGAGGAGCGCAACGGCGACGGGGGATTCGGCCGACAGTCGTCCCTCCTTGGCGTTCGCTTCGTGCGAGCTGACGATCCGCCAGCTCTGCTCGGAGCCCTCGTCGTCGCGGACGAGCACCGTGGAGCCGAAGCCGACGACGCCAGCCGGCCCGGCCGTCTCTTCCTCGACGATCACGGCATCGGCGATCTTCTCGCGCAGCCGGGCGATCTTCGTCTCGAGATGCGCCTGGTCGTTCTTGGCGTCGTGATACTCGCTGTTCTCCTTGAGATCGCCCCAGTCGCGCGCGGTCTTGATCCGCTCCGCGATCTCGCGGCGCCCGTCGCGCTCCAGGGCCGCCAGCTCGTCCTGAAGGGCCTGCAGCCCCTCGGCGGTGGTCAGGTTCGCGCCGTCGCTCATGCAGCGAGCCTATCGAGTCCGGCCCGCCCGCCCGTCGCCGCGGTCAGAAGTAGGTGCTCGCCGGCGAGGCGAGCAGCGCATAGATCTGCGCGATCGCGGCCTGCACCAGGAGCTGCGCCGATGGAGGCGAGCCGGCGACGAACAGGTTGTCGGCGAGCCGAAGGTGCTGCCAGGCATAGTCGACGTAGGACTGCGCCAGCCCCTTCCCGGGCGGATCGCGGGTGATCGAGTCGAGGTAGAGCAGGTTGCGAAAGTAGACGGACGGGAAGAACGGGATCTCCGACCCGAGCCGTTCGGGGGTGAAGTAGGCGAGCGCGGCGCGGGCGCTCTGGCGGGCCTCGTAGAGGTAGCCACTGTTGCCCGTCGCCTGATAGAGCAGCGCCCCGGCGCCGATCATGGTGCCCTGGTTGTAGCTCCAGAGCATCGGTTCGACGACGCCCTTGGGGCTGATGTGGTCGGCGTAGAGGCCAGTCGGGGCAAGCAGGCAGCGACGCACCCATTCGTAGGCTTTCAGCGCGAACTGGAGGTACTGGGCGTTGGCGGTGATGCGGTAAAGCTGTGCGCCGAGCTCTGCCGCCGGCGCGGTGGTGACGGTGTTGCGGTCGTTGTTTTCGGCTGCGTTGGAGAACGGGATGCCGCCCGGGCAGGCGTGTTCCTGGTTAGTGTCCCAACCGGCCATCTCGAAGGCCATCACCGCCTCGGCGCTGGCGAGCACGGTCGGATCGTGCGTGAGCTCGTACGCGCGCACGAGCTCGATGCCGATCCAGTCGTTGTCGTCGTAGTACTTGGTCCCTCCGGGACCGGCGGGCGGTGCGACGGTCCCGTCGAAGGCGGCGAGCGTGCTCGTGTACATGCCTTCGGGCGCACCCGAGTTGTTGCGGTCGAGGTAGGAGTCCAGGCCGACCAGGCGCGCCTTCAGCTCGCGCGCGAACGAGACCGGAACGCGCGGTACGTGCGCCATGCTGACGGTGACGGCGAAGGCCTGGGAGAACGGCCACAGGTAGGAGAATGGTTCGCCGCTGTACAGGCCGGAGCCCTGGAGGTAGTAGTGCTTCTGCATCGCCTGGAAGGCGACGAGCGCACGGGCGGCGTCGCCGTGGAGGACCGGCTTGCGAGACTTGCGCCGTGGCGAGCGTCTCGCGGACGCGCGCCCCGGCGCTCGCTTGCTGCTGGCAGGACGCGCGAAGTCAGACGGACGCGCGAGGATCGACGGGCGGCTGGCGCCGGCAGGATACGGGGACCGCGTGCGCGGCGCGGCGTGCGCCGGGCTCGCGAGCCCGAGGCACAGAGCGAGCGCCACGAGCGCCGGGCATACGCCGGCGAGGCGATTGTTCGGGGAGCGGGCGATCATCGCGGTCCAGGCAAGGAGAACAGTCGGCGGGGCGATCCGATTTGGTATACGCATAGCCGGTGCACGCGACTCACCGCCGCGCGCCCGCCGGGCAGGACCCGCGTCATCGTGCCACAGGGCCGGTGCAGAGGACGAATCCGGGCGGACGATTCGACTACACGACCGTCGGCCATGTGACGATCGACGTGATGGCCGATGGCACGCGCCGCCCCGGAGGGTCGGCGTTCTACAGCGCGCTCCAGGCAAGCCGCCTCGGGCTTCGTGCCCTGATCCTCACGCGTGGCCGCCCCGATGAGATCGTGCCGCTGCTCGAGCCCTATCGCGACGAGCTCGACCTCGACATCCAGCCGGCGGCGCAGACAACGACGCTCCAAACGTCGGGCTCGGGGGCGACGCGCTCACAGCGCGTGCTCGCGTGGGCCGGGCCGATCGAGGGGGAGCCCGTCGTCGACAGCGCGATCCTCCACCTGGCGCCGGTGGCGCGCGAGAGCCCGCAGCGCTGGCGTGGCGAGGTCGACTTCGTGGGGTTGACCCCGCAGGGCCTCGTGAGGCGGTGGTCCGCCGACGGCGGCGAGATCTCGCTGATCGCCATCGACGCCGGCGCGCTCGAGCCGAGGTGCGACGCGATCGTGATCAGCGAGGTGGAGCGGGCCAGCTGCGCCGCGCTGCTGGCCCGGGCGAGCAGCGCGGGTACGGTCGCCGCGGTGACGGCGGGCCATCGCCCAACCACGATCCTGCTTCCGGGCGGCGGGATGCTGCGTGTGGCCACACCGCCGACCGAGGAGCCCGGCGAGGACATGGGTGCCGGAGACGTGTTCGCCGCGGCGTTCTTCGTCGCGCTGCGTGACGGGATTCCGCCGCATGCGGCTGCGGCGTTCGCCGGCGCGGCGGCCGCGCTCAGGATCGCCACCCACGGCACGGGCGGGATCGCCGAGAGGAGCGCGATCGAGTCGCGGGTCCGCTCCGCCGCGCTGCCGGGAGGCTAGAGCGGCTTGACGGCGAGGGCCTCGTCGATGAGGCGCGCGAGCTCCTCCGGCCGCAGGCGCTCGGGGCAGCCGCAGGCGCGGGCGGCGAGCAGCAGACTGCCGCCGACGGGCGGCAGCTGCACCCGCGCGACGCCTGCCTCGGGGGCGCGCTCGTGGATGACCTCCGTGAGCGGCCCGACGTAGACGGCGCCAGCCTTGAAGGCCCCGCCGATCAGACCGACGGGGAAGCTGCCGTGAAGGCCGGTCTGCTCTATGACCGCCACGATCTGCCGGCCCAACTTGCGGGCGCCGCGAAGGTAGAGCTCGCGGGCGACGGCGTCGCCGGCCTGCGCGAGCTTGGCGGTTTCGATGGCGAACGCCGAGATCTCGCCCTTGGTGAGCGGCTTCGAGTAGACGTGGGTGGCGAGCTGCTCGACGGTCTCCAGACCGAAGAATGCGGGGGCCCTCTCGCTGAGGGCGGTTTCGGGGCCCGTCGCCTCACGATCGCTGAGGGCGGCTTTGATCGAGTGGATGCCCAGCCAGTAGCCGGAGCCCTCGTCGCCGAGCAGGTGGCCCCAGCCGCCGGCTCGCCACGGCACGTCTCCCGGGCCGACGCCGAAGACGTTCGAGCCGGTGCCGGCGATCACGGCCAATCCAGGGCCGGCGCCGGTGGCGCTGGCCCAGGCGGCGACCACATCGTTGACGACAAGCCAGTCGTCGGCGCGGATCGCACGCACGTTGCGCACGATCGCCTCGGTGTCGGTCCCGGCGATGGCGAGCACCGCCGCTGCGAGGCGATCGGCGGAGATGCCGGCATCGGTGATCGCCTCGTCGGCGGCTTCCAGGAGCGCGCGCACCGCGGCGACGGCGCCGACTGCGTCCTGGTTGCTGGGACCACCGTGGCCGATGTGGAGCCGGCCGGCGTCCATGTCGAGAACGGCCGCGAGCGTCTTCGTGGCGCCGCCGTCGACGCCGAGCAGGTAGCGCGCGTCCGCGGAGGCGCGCTTGGGGTGCGTCAGCGCGCCGGGCAACCGGACGAGGGGGTCTCGTTTCATCTGCGGCATCCTCTCAGGAAACCGCTCGGGGTCTAGGATCGTGTCGTGCACACGAGGGCGGTCTTCCCGACGGCGTCGGCGCGGGCGGGAATGTACGAGTCCTTCTACCTGCGCGCCGTCTCACTGACCGAGCCGGTGGGCATCTGGATCCGCAACACGGTCCACAAGGCCCCGGGCCGAAGGCCGATGGGATCGGTGTGGTGCACGGTGTTCGATGCTGCGCGAGGCCGGCCGTTCATGCACAAGATCACGACCGATCGGCTTGGCGTGCCCGGCGAGACGTGGATCGCGGTCGGCGATGATGCGCAGGAGGGTGCCGTTCTCGGACCAGGACGGGCCGAGGGCCGCTGCGGGGACGCGAGCTGGTCGTTGAGCTTCAGCTCGCAGGAGCGCGAGCTGCGACACCTGCCGCGAGGCTGGCTCTACCGGGCGCCGCTTCCCCGCACGAAGGCCACCAGCCCGCTCCCGGCGGCGGAGTTCGACGGCGTTGTCGAGCTGCCCGAACGCCGGATCGAGCTGCGCTCGTGGCCGGGGATGGTCGGGCACAACTGGGGCTCCGAGCATGCGGAGCGGTGGATCTGGCTCCACGGCGTGGGCTTCGAGGGTGCGCCGGCGGCTTGGCTGGACGTCGCTCTCGGGCGCGTGCGGATCGCAGGCCGGCTGACACCGTGGCTTGCCAACGGCGCTCTGGCGATCGACGGCCGCCGCCACCGCCTGGGCGGGCTCTCGGCGCGTGGCCTGAGCGTGTCCGAGAGCGTAGACGGCTGCGCACTGACGCTTCCCGGCGAAGACGGGCTGACCGTGCAGGCGCGGGTGGAGGTGCCCGCAGGGGCAGCGGCCGGTTGGCGCTACAGCGACCCGCGCGGCGGTGACCACGACGTGGTCAACTGCTCGGTCTCCGCACTGGAGCTGGCGCTCACGCTCCCGCACGGGCGCGGGCGCCGCACGCTGCGCACTGCGCACGGCGCGGCGTACGAGCTCGGAATGCGCGAGCGCGATCATGGCGTGCCGATCGCGCCGTTCACCGACGGCTGAACGGCGGCGAGAGCGCCCGCCGGAGGCCGGCGTGCGTCATGTGGCTGGAGCGCGATGCGCAGGGCGCCCGCCCCAACGAAAAGGGAGCGGGCGCCGGTGGCGCCCGCTCCCCTCAGACCACAGTTACTTCAGAGGGAGGCTATTCCCAGCTGAGGTTGCCTCCGTTGAGCCGCTCTTCGAGGCTGCCTTTGTAAACGCCGGTTGCGCCACCGCCGTTTTCTTCGGCCAGTTTTTCGAATTCAGGCGCGGTCGTGCACTGCGTTTCTTCGCCTGCGTATTTGAATTTCATTTTCTTGAATTCATTGGCGATCACGATCCGTGTCTGGAACCCGGTCGGGAACAGTTTCAGGTTCGTGGCTGCGACTTCGATGTTGCTGAACACCGCCGACGAGAATTCTTCTTCGGGGTGTTTGATCGCCCTGACCGGAATCGTCTGCGCCGGGATCACGATCTTGCACAGTTTCGTCGCGGAGATTTTGATGTATGCCGCACTTTCGAGCACTTCGGCTTTTTTGAATTCATATTCTTCGCCTTCGCCATTGCCCACCGCTTCGGTGTATCCGTTCGCGTGGTAGATGACCGTGATGCCGGTTTTGCTGAAGGACGCGGCTACGTGCAGCGAGTTTTTCTGCGGGTACCAACCGCATTTCGCGTATTTGGTCGTCGTCGTCAGGGTTTCAGACGGCCCTTCTGCGACTTCGCCGGCCCCAATGGCCTTGTAGCAGAGGATCTTGAACGCTCCGAGTCGCCATTCCTGCATGCGCGCGGGTTCGAATTCCGGAGTCACGCCTTTTTCGACCGGGATTTCTTCGAAGCCCTTGCCGACCGTTTTCCCCGTTTTGCTCGCCTGGAACTGATGGGCCGCCATCGCAGGCGCCGCACCAACTGCAAGCACGCACACCGCGGCGGCGAGGCCACCAACCAACCTCAAGTTTCTCATGGTCTCTCCCTAGTTACCTTTCGCCTCATCATGGGCGCT
>DATMQX010000076.1:0-3098 GCA_035567055.1 Solirubrobacteraceae bacterium | reverse complement strand
AATTCCGCGGTCGCGGTATCTACCGGGCCCTGGTGGCGGCGCGACAGGAGATCGCCCGCCAGGCCGGCGTGGACGGCCTCACCGTCTGGGGCGGCCACATGTCGGGCCCGATCCTGGCGGGCCTCGGCTTCGAGAAAGTGGGGTGGCGGCGCTTCTACCTGGACAACAGCACGGTCTGACGGCTCAGGCGAGCGATTCCACCCATTGGCGGTGCAGCAGCCCGTAGGCGCCGCCCCTCTTTCGCAGGTCCGACGGCGCGCCGTCCTCGACGACGCGGCCACCATCGACTACCAGCACCCGGTCCGCGATCTCGACCGTTGACAGGCGATGGGCGATGATGACCGCGGTTCGGCCTCGCAGCAGCGTCCGCAGCGCGCGCTGGACCAACCGCTCAGAGGGCAGATCGAGCGAGGATGTCGCCTCGTCGAGGATCAGCACGCGCGGGTCGGCGAGGAACGCGCGAGCGAACGCGACCAGCTGCCGCTGGCCCGATGAGAGACGCACGCCGCGGCGCCTCACGTCGGTCTCGTAGCCGTCCGGCATCGCGCTGATGAACCCGTCGGCGCCCAGCGCGCGCGCGGCCGCGATCATCTGTTCGCGCGACGCGTCCGGCCGGCCGAACATCAGGTTCTCTCCCACCGTCCCCGAAAACAGGAAGGTCTCCTGTGTGACCATCGCGATAGCTCGGCGCAAATCCCCCACGGCGATCGAGCGCAGGTCGACTCCGTCGAGCGTGACGCGCCCCTCGGTCGGGTCGTAGAACCGCGCCATCAAGCGCGCCATGGTCGTCTTGCCCGCCCCCGTCTCGCCCACCACGGCCACGATCTGCCCGGCGGGGATGCGCAAGTCGATGTCGTGCAGCACCGGCTTTTCTCGATACGCGAACGTCACGTGCTCGAAGGCGATGGCGCCTTTCGCCTCACCCAGCCTCACCGGCGACGCGGGCTCGGGAACAGTGGGCGTCTCCTCGATGACCCCGGCGAGCTTCTCCAGCGCCGCGCCCGCCGCCTGAAACACGTTGTAGAACTGGGAGAGGTCCTGCATCGGCTCGAAGAACTGCCGCAGGTACAGGACGAATGCGGTGAGCACGCCCAGCGTCAGCTGGCCCTGCACGACGAGGTACCCGCCAAACAAGAGCGCCGTCGTCGTCGTGAGCCGGCCCAGCAGGTTGATCGCCGGGCCGAACGTCGACGCGAGGCGGTTCGACCAGATGTTGGCGTCGCGGTAACGGCCGTTGACGTCCTCGAAGATCTCCTGATTCCGAGCCTCACGGCGGAAGGCGTGCACGGCCCTGATCCCGCCGAGCGACTCGACGTAGTGCACGATCACGAGCACGATCGCGCGCCGCACGGCGCGGTAGGAGCGCGCGGAGTTGCTCCGGAACCAGAGGGTCATCACGAGCACGATCGGCATCGCGACGACAGTGACCAGACCGAGTCGCGCATCGAGCCGCAAAAGAATGACCGTGATCGCGACCACCGAGATCAGAGACGTGAAGACCGAGGTGAGCCCCGTCGCGAGCAGCTCGTTGAGCGCATCGATGTCCGAGGTGAGGCGCGAGATGATGCGCCCCGAGGTGTAGCGCTCGTAGAAGGAAAGCGAGAGCTCCTGCACGTGCGCAAACAGGTTCTTGCGGAGGTCGAACAGCACGTCAGCGCCGATCCGGCCCGACAGCCTGAGGAAGGCGTAGTTGGCGAGCGCGTTCACGATGAGCGCCAGGAGGAGCACGCTGACGATCACCTCGAGCGTCGCCAGGTTGCCGCTGCCTCCCGGACGGATGCCCTTGTCGATGCCGAGGCCGACCAGGTAAGGCAGCGAGAGGTACGCCGCCGACCGGACCACTATCAGCAATCCCGCGAGCGCGATCCGCCAGCGGTACGGCCGTGCAAGCTCGGCGAGCAGCCGCCGGCTCCGCCGCCGGAGGAGGCCCGCGACGCTCGCGGAAAACTCGTCGATCTCTTCCGATGCGACGCCGCGCCAGCGGTCGGTTTGTGGGGCGCCCTGCGCGCGCCCGGCGGGAACAACCGTGCTCAAGCGGGCACCTCCGCGTCCCTGCGCTCGTATTCCTGTGAGAGCAGCGCCCGATAGAGATCGTTTGACTTCATGAGCTCGGTGTGAGTTCCCTGGGCGGCGATCCTGCCGCCGTCGAGCAGCGCGACCCGGTCGGCAAGCGCCAGCGTCGAGGGTCGGTGGACCACGAGCAGCCCGGTCACCCCCTCGAGCACGCGCGCCAGCGATTCCTCGATCACGGCCTCGGTGTGCACGTCGACCGACGAGAGAGGGTCGTCAAGCACCAGCACCGGCGGCCCGCCCAGCACGGCCCTCGCCAGCGCAAGCCGCTGCCGCTGCCCGCCCGAGAGCGTGTAGCCCTGCTCGCCCACGCGAGTCTCCAGGCCCCAGGGCAGGTCCCAGACGAATCCCGCGCGGGCGACGTCGATGGCGCGCTTCAGCTCTTCGTCCGACACGATCGGCCGGCCCATCACGAGGTTCTCGTGGACCGAGGCCGAGAAAAGGATCGGATCCTCGAACGCGACGCCGATGTGCGAGCGCAGAGAACGCAGCTGCAGCTCACGCACGTCGACGCCGTCGAGCAGCACCGCGCCCTCGTCCACGTCGTAGAGCCGGGGCAGCAGGTAGGCCAGGGTCGTCTTGCCGCTTCCCGTCCGGCCCACGATGCCAACCGTCTCTCCCGGCTCGATCGTCAGGTTGAGGTCTCGCAGGATCCAGTCGTTCGACTTCGGGTACTTGAAGCCGACGCCGCGCAGCTCGATGTGCCCGCGGCTGCGCTCGAGCACGCGTGCGCCGGGTTGGTCCGCGATATCGGGCCGCGAGTCGAGCACCTCGTTCAGGCGCTGCGATGCGGTCTGGCATTCCTCGCTCATGGAGAGGATGTAGCCGATCGCGTCCATCGGCCAGGTGAGCATGAAGACGTAGTTCATGAAAGCGATGAGGCCGCCGATCGTCAGTGTCCCCTGCACGACGTTGTAGCCGCCCAGCAGGAGAACCGCGACCAGCGAGAGGTTTGGCAAAAAGTTGAGCTGCGTCCACAGCAGCGCGCGCGCCTTGATCCCCTCGAGGCTCGTTGTGCGCAGCAGCCC
>DATMQX010000075.1:0-25197 GCA_035567055.1 Solirubrobacteraceae bacterium | reverse complement strand
GCGAGGCGAGCGATCGTGAGGATGGTCGGGCGCGCCGCCGGCTTCGGGCTCGCATCGGCGGGGAGGTCCACGCCGGGCGGGATCACGTGCAGCGAGCTCGTGCGGACGCCAGCTGCCACCAACAGACTGGTTGTATAGGCGCTGATCGAGATCACCGCGTCCGCCTGGCGTGCGGCGAACGCGGCGAGCCTCGGTTTGTCGGCGATCTCCTTGGCGTAGAAGTACTGGACCGTCTGAGCCCCGAGCGCCCGGCGAACGACGGCAGCAGCCGGGCTCGTGACGATGTGGGCACTGAGCGTCAGCTCGGGCCGGAAGCTGATCGCCTCGAGCAGCCCGACCGCGTTGAGGGGAAGGTTGCGCGACGCGCCCAGGCGGCGGTACGCGGGGACCCGGCGCACGCGCAGAGGACTCGTCGCGTCGAACTCCCGCGCGTGCTCGGAGTCGAGCGCCACGACCCGCGTCTCGAATCCACTCATGCCGGTCACGAGCCGGTGGACGAGCAGCTGAATGCCGCCACGGCTCGGAGGGAAGTCGGGCGTCAGCACGAGCAGCCTCGGCCTGGAGGACGGCTGGCCGTCAGCCGATCGAGCGCTGTCAGACATACGCGCAACATAGATGACGGTTGCGCGTCGACGACCCCGGGGCAGCCGGCGACCCGCGGCGCCGGGCCGCCGGAGTCGAACTGGATGCTCCGCGGCGATGGGCGAAACGTCCAGTAGCGACGGTCCGTTTCAAGACTCAACCTGCCAGGCGCCGATCGGGCTGCCTAGAACGCCTCCCACCGATTCCCGAACGTCCAGGACGGCCATGCCCCTCACTCTTCGCCTACGCAAGCCGTCCGTCACGGCACCCTTCGCCTGCGCGGTGCTGCTGTGTCTCGCTCTCACCCTTCTCGCGCCGGCGTCCGTACAGGCGAGATCGAGCCATCGCGGGGTCGGAGCATCGCGTCAGCGCTGCAAGCCGAGGCCGCGCAGCCGCTCGAGAGGGGTGTCCCGCGCGCGAGGCCACGGCCGCCAGAGCTGCCCCTCCGGATCCGTGACAGCCCACTCTCGCCGCTTCGGCGCCGGCGCCGGCCGGGGAGCACTGGAAGCAACGCCGCTGAACACAGGCTCCGGGTACGCGAGCGAAGCACCCTCGTCCAGCTCCGCAGGCGGCCCCCCGCCCAAAGAACCCTCGAGGGCTACGGGCAAACGCGCGGAACTGGCCCCCGAGACGGGCGAAACCGTGACCGACCCGATCGATCCAAGGTTCCTGACAGCGGACCCCTTCGGCACGTCCTCATTCTGGATACAGCCGTGGCGGGCGTATCTCGATACGTGGCCGGCCTCGAAGCTGCTCGATTCGCTCGGGATCAACTTCAACGTCAACCGCGCCGACCTGGAACCTACGGCGCAGCTGCTGCAGGACAGCGGCTTCAAGCTGGCCCGCATCCCGATCAACTGGTCGAACCTCTCCTACGAACACCCGACCGAATTCCCCGCCTACGCGGTCTCGCAGATCACCGCACGGCTGAGCGCCCTGCACAAGCACGGGCTGCGGCCCCTGATCGTGCTCGAGGCCTACAGCGGCGCTCCCACGCCGATGCAACACGTCAATCTGGAAACCGTCACGGAAGCGCCGGCCGGTTCTCAGACCGTGCAGCTCACTGCGGCCAGCGCGGCGCTCGTGGTGCCGGGACGGACGGGCTTCAACGGGCTGACGTGGCGCGGCTCTCCCGACATTCTCATCACCGCCTTGAGCCCGAGCGGCGTCGCCACGCTGTCCTACGCGCTGCCCAACGCCCTGCCGGCCGGCCGGCACGGCGGCACCGTCCTGCGGTACGCGCCGTTCGCCGCTCCAAAGCTCGCAGGCGGCGAACCCAACCCGGCATTCCAGGAAACGCTGTCCGGCTGGTTGGGTTACGTCGGAGCCGCCGCGAAACTGGCGGCGAGCGTCGTCGGGCCTGACGGCTTCGATCTCGAGGTCTGGAACGAGCTCACGTTCGAATCGGAGTTCCTGAACTCCGAAAACTATCTCACGGCAAATCCCTATCGCCGCCCCGCCGCGACCACCGTCTCGCTGGCCCAGTCGGGCGCCGAAGGACCCGCAGGCGAACGGAACGCGACGAGCGCACGCGCGTCGAGCGAATCCGAAGGACCGGCCGAAGGCGAACCGAGCTCAGAACCGTCGGCCGGGTCGGAAACCGACTACGGCTCGGAAGCGGCGACGGATCAGGAAGTCGAAGAAGGCCCCGAAGAGGGCGGCGCAGAAGCAACGGACGCCGAAGGCGCCGCCCCCGCCGCCAAATTTGAACGGTGGCACAAAGCCGTCGTCACAAAAGAAGTGATCCGGACGCTGCTTCGCGAAACGGTTGCCTACGTGCGCAACCCCGCCAACGGCATCTCGCCCGCGGTGGGCATTACGGACGGCTTCGCGAGCCAGACGCCGTTCCCGTCAGGCGCCGCCGCCCCGCTGGGACTCACCGCGCTCAGCAAGCATCCCTACGTGGGCCCGATCGACTTCCCGGCCGGGTACCCGGAAACGCACGCCGTGCCGCTCGATGCGCTCGGCGCGCGGGACACTGCGCCACACAGCTTCCAGCCGCTCTTCATCCCCACCTACCAGTCGTTGCTGCCCGAGTACACGCTGACGGCATCCTCGCCCGAGACGCTGATACGCGATCTGGCGCCGTTTACCACCTACGTCTACGGCTTCCCGCACGGGCGTAACGTGGGACCGCCCGGCGGAAACCCGGTTCAAAAGTGGATCACCGAGTACAACCTCGCACCCGGAAAGGCGCCCGTGATGGGCCCAGATGAGGCCACCCCGCAGACGGGCCCGGCGGCCACGCTCTCGTCAGCCGACAAGTCCCACTTCCATGCCAAGGCTCTGCTGCGCAGCCTCACAGCGATGGTGAACAAGGGAATGACGCGCGAGTACTTCTTCGCCGCCGCCCCGGGCTCCCTGAGCCTGATCGACAGCCGCTTCTTCTCGGCGCTTGAAGCTCAACCCGGCTCCTACCCCGGTGACCAGCTCGGCGGTGAAACGATGGACGGCTTTCGCAACCTGCTGGCCCATTTCGAGGGCCCGGGCCCAACCGGCGCCGCGCGACAGCTCAAGCTGATCTCGATCTCCCAGCAGGAAGGCGACCATTCACAGCTTGCCGGCGACGGGTCGGCAGCGCATCCCAACCTCTACGACCACAGCGCGCTCGCGGTGCTCCCCTTCCAGTCCTCCCCGTCGCACTTCGTCATACCCGTCTATGTGATGACGCGCGACCTGCTCACGCTGTATGACCCCGGCGCCTCTCCCACCGACATCAGCCGCTTCGACCTGCCCGACGAGACCTTCCGCATCACGCTTGGCAACCTCCCCGAAACCGCCACCGCACCGTCTGTGAGCGCGTATGACCCGCTTCGCAACCAGGACACGCCGGCGCGGCTGCTCACACGCGAAGGCGAAACCGCCACGTTCGAAGTTGCCGCCACCGACTACCCGCGGCTGCTCAACGTCGAATACACCGGGTGAACGGCCCGAGCGTCGGGCGTAGAATCACCCGCATGGGGAGCGCTCCCGCAGATGCCCGGCCGTAGAGTCTTCGCCGCAGCGTTCGCCTGCCTGCTCGCCACCGTGGCGGCTGGCGGTCTGACGGCCTGCTCGGGGGGCAGCGGCGCCGCCGGCAAGGCCGCGCCGGCCGCATCGGCCGAAGAAGCCGCCGAACACTCCGAAGAAGCGGCACAGAAACGCGAAGAACAGGCAGAAGTCGACCGCAACCGCGAACTGCTCTCGCAGCTGGAAGCGAACAAGCGCGAACAGGCCGCCGAAAGCGCCTCCAAGAAGCGGGAAAAGGCAGCGGAGCAGAAGGCGAAGAAACGCGAAGAAGCATCGAAGCTCGCGGCTGCCAAAGTCGAAAAGGAAGCGGAAGCGAAGGTCAAGAAACGGGAAGAAGAAGCGCGAAGCCACGCCACGCAGCAGGAAGCAGCCAGCCGCGCCGCCAGGAAGAAGGCGCTCGAAGCCGAACAGAGGCGCCGCCCCAGGCAAAAAGCCCACAGCACTCCCCCCGCAACCACGATCGAACGGTGACCGCAGCACGCCCACCCGCGCGAGGCGCATCGCAAAGGCCCTAGACTTAAGCGGTGCTGAGCAGGGTGTTCGACGTCAAAGTGAGGCTTTCGCGGTTTGTGCTCGCGGCCATCATCGCCGCCGCAGCGGCCGGCGCGATCGCTGGCTGCGGCGGGAGCTCGGCCTCGGGCGAAGGCGAAGCGGCCGAAGTGGCGTCCAAGAAACCGGGCAACGGCGAAGAAGGCCCGGCCTCAAGCGAACAGTCGGTCGAAGCAGAAGCCAAGAAGCGCGAAGAAGCATCGAGGAAGCGCGAAGCGGCGGAAGAAAAGCTGCGTCGTGAAGCCAACGCAAAGCGCGAAGCCGAAGCCGCGTCCGAACCCGCGACGAAAGGCAAGCGGGGGGGCAAATCCAGAGCAGGCGCTCGAGGCGGCCATCGAGCCAAGGGCACCGGTGGAGGCTCACGCCGGGCGCGCCGATCGCCGGGCACGGCGCGCGGGAAGGGAAGCAGCGAATCCGCGACCGAAAAGGCGGCGCGCGAACGGTTCGCACGCGAAGAAGCCGCGGAAGCGAAGACGCTCAAAGCCGTCGAACGAAAAGAAGCCGCAGGCCTACCCTAGCCGCCCGGCTGGCTCGCCTCCGAGGCGACCGGCGTCGCGAGCCAGTTCACCACCGGCCCGCCGTTGATGAACTCCGATCGCCCGAACGGGCCGTCTCCGGTGACCGAGAAGATCTCATAGCCCAGCTCGGTGAGCGTGTCCCACGGAGCTGCCGGCTCCGCGCCGTAGAGAGCCGCCGCCCCCCGGACATGCTCGAAGATGACGAGTGGCCTCGTCCGCGCGAGGACCGCGCGCGCGCCCTCGAGCACCGCGTTCTCTGCACCCTCGACGTCGATCTTGACAACGCTCGGGGTGACCCCGGCCAGCTCCACGTCGAGCGTCGAGACCTCCACGGTGATGAGCTGCGGCTTACCACGGCTGTCGCTGATCTCGGGCCGCCGCCGCAGCCCACTCCAGCCGTCGAGCTCGCGGTAGTAGTAGAACTCGGCCGACTCGGGGAGGGCGCCGAGCGCCTTGCAGCGGCAATCGACTCCCGGGAACTCGCGAGCCACCTCGGCGGCCAGGGCCGGGATCGGCTCGAATGCCAGATGCCTGCCGCGCGGCGCGATGCGGACCGCCTCGCGCAGAACCTGCCCCCGATTCGTGCCGACGTCCACGTAGGTCCCGTGGCCGCGTAGCCCGCTGGCGAGCACCGCCTTGATGCCCACGTCCTCCCGCTGCGCCTGGCGGGCCCCGGCGTCGACGACTGCCAGCAGCTCCGGACGCCCCAGCCGGCGCGATGCCACTCCTACCGCCCTCCTGGGCAGGCGCGCGGACACGTCAATCCCGCGCCGAGTTCGACGCGACGGGCCGCAGGCGCGACAGCAGCGCGGCCCAGGGAAGCTGGAGCACGGTTGTGATGGCCGATCGCTGCGCCGGCCTGTCGGGCTCGCTCCTCAGCGCCGTACGCTCCGATCGGATGACCCGATTCCCCTGGAACGCCAGCCCCGTCTCGAGCGCAGAGAAGTCCGGCGGCGCAGCCGTCACGCCCACGCACCGGAGGATGTCTCGCACGACACCCTCCGGGTCGGCAACGAAATCCTCGTGGCGCACGACGATCCGCCGGTCGCGAGGGCTTCGCAGGAACACCCACACGCACAGCAGGTTTGTGAGCCACAGGTACACGTTCGTGGTGAGCGTCGACTTCGTGAACTGAGCCACATCCTTGCGGTTGAAAGACGCGACGACGCTCTGCGGATCCCTCATGAGGTAGACGAGATAGAGATCGATGCCGTCAAGCTCCTGCAGCTCGCGTGCGCGCAGCGGATAGTGGGAGGTGTCGACGATCAACGGCGTTCCGGCCGTGCGACTCACCGCGCGGTAGAGATCCTGGGCGATGCGCCGATAGGGGCCGCGGATACGGCGCCGGGCACGCCACCTGTGGATGCGAAGCAACGACATCGATCGCTCGAGCGAGCGCTCCGCCGTGCGCCCGAAGAGCTCCGAGGCGCCCGGCACCTCATCGCGTACGGCGCTCCAGAAACGCACACGCGCCGCATCGCCCACCTGCGGCTCGCCGGAGCGCGCCAGCCATGCATCGAGCTCCCCGGCGTAGAACACGTTCTCGTAGTTCCCCATCGTGACACCGAGGATCGTGCTGCCGCTGCGGCCGGCGCCCATCACGTAGATGACCTGCGGTCTCTCATCGCTCGACGGAGCGAGTGAACGCGCGGCGGGCTCGGCCATCGGGCCGGTCAGTCTAGCCCCTTGCAGGCCGCCGCTAGCCATGCAGGATCTCTCCGCGGTAGCTCGCGTCGATCGCCTGCGCGAGCGCGTCGACGGACCCGGTGGGCAGTATCAGGCCGTTTCGCCCGTGATCGACGAGCTCCTTCATCCCGGTGTCCTCGCTGACGATCACCGGGACACCGCAGGCCATTGCCTCCGCGGGAGCGTAGGCGAACCCGTCCTCGTAGGCTGCGTGAACGCACAGACGTGCACTCTGGAACCACGGCAGCGGATCGCCCGGGCGCACGCTGATGCGCTGGTCGCCTCGGCACGCGCCGCGGACCAACCGCCGCATGGCCGGCGTTTTCCAGCCGCCGACGAGAACGAGGCGCAGATCGTCATGCCCGAGCCGGCGCACGGCGTCGAGCAGCAGCGGCACGCCCTTGTGGACCACGAGGCTTCCGCAGTAGACGATGTCGAACGTGCTCGAGCTCTTCGGCGTGCTCGGCGGCCGGTAGCGCGGATCGGGCGTCAGCGGGAACAAAGAGAGCAGCTCGTCGCCGTACCCCTCCTCCTTGAATGACTCGAACACGTAGCGGGAGGCGACGTAGATGCGATCGGCGTGGGCGTACTCGCTCAGGTTTCGCCTCAGCAGGTGTGTTGCCCAGGGCCGCTCCACCGGATACTGGCGGTATGCCAGCTCGTGCTGGCGTATGACGCGGCGCATGTGGGAGTTCGCGGAGACCAGGGACCGGGAGGAAACCCCGGCACGCTGCGCGGCCTTGAACTGGGCCAGTGCCGTGCCGTTGAACGCGATCAGCTGGTCTGCGTCCGAGAGTCTCCGGGCGGCCCGCGCGTCGAAGCGCACGCTTGCGCTCCACATCCGCCATGCGGGCGAGAAGCGCGCGAGGGGTGCGAGGGCGCCGAGCAGCTCCGGCAGCCCCCTGCGGCGGGTCGCCGGCGTGCGCTCGTCCTCGCCGGAGTCGATGATGTGCGGGGCAGGCGCCCCGGAGCGCTCGATGGCCTCGGCGATCTCTCTCAGGTGACGCCCGAGGCCGCCTGCGCCGTATGGAGCCGGGCACGAGACGACGGCCCGACCGGGGTGCAGGGCGCTCTCCTGGGCCCTCTCCATGCGGGCCCGCCAGCCCGGCTCGAGCGGACCTCCCGGCCTGCGCTCGTCGGCGCGCGGGTCGGGGACCGCGGCCGGCGCCGGCTGGGATCGCCCGCTCGGCTCAGCGGACGCCGTCATATCCCCAAAGCGTCAACAAGTCCCTATCGAGATATTCGCCGAGCGCTGCGACCTCTCCCTCGAAGCGCGCGCGAAGCTCATTCTGGAGCGACGGGTCGAGCGCTCGCGGCTCGCCGTAGACCAACCGCCGCCGGAACGGGTAGAGGATGTCTCTGCGCTGCGGTCCGGTCGTGAGGGCCTTGACCGTGCCCTTCACGGCGCGCGAGACGGGACCGCGAGCGGCCCGCACCGATCGCATCATCCCGTCGAGGTGAACCGAGCGCACCGCGACGGTGGGGTTGGCCTCCGTCTTCGCCAGCGAGACGCCGTCGTCGACCTCGAGAAAGCTGAGCACGCGCCGCACGGTCGCCTCGTTGTCAGCGCGGAAGTCGTCGTAGATCAGCGCCAGCACCTGCTCTCTGGGGAACACCTCGTGGTAGCGGCACAGCTGCTCGACGTAGCGCACGCGGTCGGTGTACATGAGCGCCTGCGGCCAGTGCGCGCTGCGGGGGATCTTGCGACCCCGCCGCCGGGCGCCCTCGAGCGCGAGCGCCTTGCGCAGGTCCTTTTGCGACTCCGCGTGGTTCTGCACCATCTGCAGGTGCAGCGAGTGCAGGAAGCTGGCGGGCTCGCGGAAGATCGCGATGATGCGAGCGTCCGGGCGCGCATCGGCGATCCTGCCCGGAGCCACCGGCGACCACAGGTAGAACGTCGACGCCTCACCGACTCGTTGCTCCGGGGTCGCCGGGGCGAACAGCGACAGGTACTGCTCGAGCGTTTCGGGGCGTCTGCCCGTCTGCTCGAACGTCTTCTTGCGCCCGGAGGGGACGCTTTGATTGCGGGCGAAGTACTGCGGCTCCTTGACGGGCGGCATGTACAGCTGCGGATGCCGTCGCAGCATCTCGTACAGGGCGGTCGTGCCGGACTTCGCGTGCCCGACGATGAAGAAGTCCGGGAACCGTCTCTGCGACACGCGCTCGGGGGCCGTGGACTCAGCCGATGCGGTCATAGCCCCAGAGCTTCACGAGGTCGCGGTCGAGGTACTCGCTGACAGCTTCGACCTCCCCCCTGAAGCGGTCTCGCAGCTCGAGCATGAAGCTCTCGTCGGGCGGCACCGGGGGACCGTGCACGAGGCGACGCTGTGCCAACTGCAGCAGACTTCGACGCACGCTGCGCGGGGCGAGCGTCGTCAGGACCGACTTCGCCGCGTTCGAGATCGGCCCGCGACCGGTTGACACCGCGTGCACGAGCTCGTCGAGCTGCTGCGAGCGCAGAGCGACGGTCGGATTCGCGTCCAACACCTCGATTGGAAGGGTGTCGTCCACGTCGAGGAAGCGCAGGACCTCGCGCACCGTCGCCTCGTTGTCGCGGCGAAAGTCCTCGTAGATGAGCACCTGCACCCGCTCGCGGCCAAACAGGTCGTGGTAGCGCGTGAGCTGCTCCACGTAGCGCACGTGATCGGCGTATTGGAGCAGCTGGGGCCGGTGCGAGCGGCGGGGCACCCGTTTGCCGCTGCGCCTGGCGGCTTCCAGCGAGATCGCGGTGCGCAGGTTCCTCTGAGACTCGACGTGGGTCTGTACGAGCTGCAGGTGCAGCGAGCGCAGGAAGCTCGCCGGCTCGCGCAGGATCGCGATGATCCTCGCCGCGGGCTGAACCTCTGCGATGCGCGCCGCGGCGGTCCGGGACCAGAGATAGGACGAGGAGGCCTCGCCGGCACGCTGCCCGGGCTCCGCTTGCGCAAACAGCGACAGGTACTCCGCGAGCGTCTCGGGCGGCGTGCCCGCCAGGTGTGGCTCGAAGCGCGGGCGCATGTCGCTCGCGAAGAACCATGGCTCCTTGCTGTCGGGCAGGTAGATCTGCGGATGGCGGCGCAACATCTCATACAGCGCTGTGGTGCCGCTCTTCGCGTGCCCGACGATGAAGAAGTCAGGAAGTCTCAACTGTGGCCCGCTGAGAGCGGCCGTCGGCTCAGCGTGCACGAACAGCTCCGGTCGGCGACGCGAGCCCGCTGCCGGGATGCTGGCCGACGACGCCGTGAGAGGGAGGGCTGGCTGCGTCGCTCGTCGTATCGCTCATCGGCCTCAGGATCCATCCCTCAACGGTGCCCAGGCATCGCGGTTCGGCCTGCATGCGAAAGAGTACCGGCCCGGCGAGCCCGAGCGTGATCGGCTGCACGAGCGGCGCAGATATCATCGGCGCATGCTGGCAGATGACACGCAGGCCCTCTCCGATGGCTCGCCGGAGCTCGACGAGACGGTCGGCTCGGTGCTGTTTGTCACACCGCGATGGGCCCGAGACGGTGGGGTGGGCGCGCATGTCGTGGCGAGCGCGAACGCGCTCGCGGCACGGGGCGTGCACGTACAGGTGCTCACCCAACGGGTCGAAGCCGAGGCGGACGGTGACGGAGTCACGCTCTGTGAGAGCGAGGAGCTGTTCAACTCCCGCGCGTCGATGCAGCGGCGCCTCGGACAGGCGCTGTCGTGCGATCCGGACGTGATTCACCTTCACCAGGTCGACGATCCTGAGATCGCCCGTGAGTTGCGGACCAGCGCACCGGTGGTGATCAGCGCGCACGGGTATACGGCATGTACGTCCGGCGTGTACTACTTCGCCCCCGGAGAGGAGTGCGTCAGGGGCCACGGCCCCGGCTGCATTCCCAACCTCGCCCTCCGAGGTTGCGCACACACGAACTATCCGAAAACGCTGCCCATGAAGTACCGGAGCGCCACTCGGGGCCTTGCCGCTCTCAGGGGCGCCGAGCTGGCCGTCTCGTACTCGAGCTCCGTGGACCGGCATCTCGCGGCGAACGGCATAACCCGTCGCATGGTGGTCCCGTACTTCCCGACCATGGCCCCGAAGCCGGCCTCTGACACCGGCAGCGGACGTCGCGTCGTGTTCGCCGGTCGGATCGTGCGTCCGAAGGGCGTGGATGTCCTGATCCGCGCCGCCCGCGACGTCGATGCGGAGTTCGTCATCTGCGGCGACGGCCGCCAGCTCGAGGAGATGCGGTCGCTGGCGGCCGAGCTCGGAGTCCAGGAGCGTGTGTGCTTCCGGGGGTGGCTGGACGCCGACCAGCTAGCCGAGGAGCTCGCCAACGCGTCGATCGTTGTCGTGCCGTCGCTATGGCCCGAGCCGTTCGGCCTCGTGGGAATCGAGGGGCAGGCGGCGGGCCGGCCGGCCGTCGCGAGCGCAACCGGCGGGATCGTCGATTGGCTCGACGATGGTGTCAGCGGACTGAGCGTGCCGCCTGGAGACGCGGGCCGGCTCGCGCAGGCGCTCAACGAGCTGCTTGCCGACCCGGAGAGACGGCGGGCGATGGGCATCGCCGGCAGGCGCGCGGTCGCCGAGCGGTTCTCGGCCGACACGCATCTGCGAGCTCTTCTCGAGGGCTACCGCAACGCACGATCCACCTGGGACTCCTTGAACGCAGTGCGCTCATGATGCCGAGCGGTTGACGAGCTCGCCGATCAGCTCGCGGACGATCGCGACGCTCCGCGCCAGCCCCATCTGCTGCTCGGCGAACGCCCGCCCGCGCGCGCCGAGCGCCCGGCGCCGGTCCTCGTCCGCCAGCAGGCGGTCCAGAGCGCCGGCCATTGCCTCGGACGTCGGCTGCACGACCTCGAGCGCGTCGGACTCGACGAGCTTCGACCAGAGCTGCGGTCCGTCGACCGCCACGACGGGGCTGCCCGATGCGAGCGACGCGGCGAGCGTGCCCTTTCGTGGCGATGGCCCGGCGGAGTCCGTGAAGAGCAGCACGTCGCAGGCGGCGAGCGCGTTGGACAGCGACTGAGCGGGTAGCACTCCCGAGAAGGACAGTCGCTCCTGCATCTCGCGGCGAGCCGCCGCCGCCAGCCACATCTCGCCGGCGGATGAGGCGCGCCCCGGCGCGCCGAGCAACACGAGGCGCAGTCCGCGCCCGCGCTCGAGCAGACGATCGGCGGCATCGAGCACCAGCGGGACCGCCTCCTCGGAGGAGTACCCGAACAGCCCGACGGACGGGGACGGTTGACCGGGAGCGCCGTCGGGAACCGGGGGCGGCAGGTTCGAGAACACGGGCGCGACGAGGACCTCCCTCTGCGCCAGCCACCGGCGGGTCGCGAGCCAGCGCGCGCGATAGTCGGTCGTGACGACGACCGCGCCGGCGGCCCGCATCACCCCGATCAGCGCTGCTCGCTGGCTGACGGCCCACAGCTTCCCGCGCCACCCCCCGTGGGTCCACGGGTAGACGAACTCGTGCATTATCGGGATCACCGGTGCGGGCGAGCGTCGCAGCGCGGCAAGGGTCGGACCCACGAACACGGGGACGCCCCGATATGCGTAGGAGAACACCGAGTAGTGCAGGAGCACGGCATCGTGGTGGCGCTCGTCGAGGTCGAGCGCGAGCTTCCGGGTGAATGCCCGGATCTCGGACCGTGCCGCACGGGGCGACTCCGCCTGGCGCCACAACCAGTGCATCGAGGAGGAGATGCCCTCGTTGCTCAGCGCATCGGCGAGCAGCACGGCGTGGTCGTGTACGCCGCAGGTCTCGCCGACGGACATGCCGACAACGGCCGTCCGGACCCCGCCGACCTCGCCCGCCGAACCGGCCACCCCGACGCCAGCGGCGTCCGCGGGCTCGGTCGGAGCCGCGGGCGGCGAGTGGCTCCTCATGCTGTGGCCGCCGGGCTCGTCATGGCTGCCGGGCTTGTCATGGCCGCCCGGCGCCCGGGTCCGACGAACCAGTAGGCCGCGATGCCGGCGGCGAACCAGAAGAACGAGCCGAGCGCGGAGCTTGCCGAGACGGGCCCAGAGATGCCGATGATGAGCAGCGCGATGAGCACCGCGAAGACGCCGGCGAGGTCTATCCGCAGCTCGGGATCGGCGATCTGCCTCAAGCGTCGGGCGGCGAGCAAGATCATGTTGAGCAGGAGCCCCACCCACAGCACCAACCCCGGAAGGCCGAGTTCGTCGGCGACGAAGCCGTACTGCGTCTCCGAGCCGACGCCGTGACCTTCGAGCTGTTCGGTCACCCTGCCCCCAAAGCCGGCCGCGGCACCCGCACTCGCGAGACCGACACCGAAGGGCTTGACGGAGAGCAGGTGCGGAATACCGGCGAGTTGGTTCGTCTTTTTGTCCTTGGCGCCCACGGCGTTTCCGGGCGCGATTTCGGCATAGCGGTCGAAGGTTCCAGGAGCCTCGAACGACACCAGCACGGCTCCCAGCGGAATCGCCACCACGAGGATTCCGAGGAGCGCCATCAGCGGGCGCCTGACGCGACGGCCCGCGCTGGCTGACAGAAGCGCGAAGGCGATCATCGCGAGGACTCCGCCGACCACCTGCAATCGGCCCAGGCCGGTCACCACCGCGAGCAGGGCGCCGAGACAGAGGACCGCGGCGACCCATCGTTTTCGCCTTCCGCCCGTCGCGAGCAGCGCGAGTACCCCTGGCAGCGCTACGAGACCCACGCCACCCGCGAAGCCGGAGTCCTTTCCGAGCCCCGGGGGACGCACCCGGGCGACGCCTTCGCTGGTGTACAACCGCGCGGCGCTCCCACCTTTGACCCCCGCCGTCTGGGTGCCGTAGACGAGTTCGGTATAGCCCGGGCCCCAGCTGGCGAGCTGGCCCGGGCTCAGCTTCGTCTGGTAGGTGCTCACGATCCCGTTGGCGAGTGCGATCACGCCCAGCAGGATGAACAGCTTGCGGAAGCGCTCCTTCGAGCGCATGATCACGTATCCGAAGAAGAAGAAGGGGACGAACTCCAGCTGTTGGCGGAACCCGCCCAGCGCCTTCAGGATCCCGTGCGTGTCGGGATTGAAGGCCTCCGCTATGACGATCGCGACGAACAGCACCACCCACCCGGAGAGCGGTGGTAGCGTGATGCGCTCCTTTCTGACGAGCAGGCGCAGGACGGCGCCGAGGCTGACGGCGAAGATCAGCACGTCGCGGAAGACCGTGGCCGCTTCGTGTCCACCCGACGCGAGCTTGACGGGGCCGTCGAGCAAACCGAGGTAGAGCGCCAGGATCAGGGCGGTCAGCTCGAGGCGACGCTCCGTGATCAGCACAACGATGCCGAGCGCCCCGACGGCGAGTGTCAGCTCGAGCGCGATGTTCGGCTTGGGTACGGACACCGCCACGGCGAGCGAGATCGCCATTGGGATCAGCCCGGCGAGGACGACTGCGCGGACGCGCGGGTTCAGGATCGCGGGGGTCATCCGGGCAGACCGAACCGTCGCGTGAAGGACGGGCTCATCGGCCGATCAGTTGCGCCGGAGGCGCCGGGAGGACGCCGAGGCAAAGCCATACTTCTCGATGTCCGTTCGCGTCACAGAGCCCGCGACGGTCCCGAGCACCCGTGTACTGGAGGCTCGCATCAGGAGCTCCCGCAGCCGTTGGGCGGATATCTCACGAGTGTGTCCGATCCGAGCCACGATCACGATGCCGTCGACCATGTTCAGCAGCGGCATGACGTCGCTCACCTCCAGCGGCGGTGGGGCATCGATCAGCACGTAGTCGAAGTCGTATGCCACCGAGCTCAGCAGCTCACTCATAGCCGGGCGCGAGAGAAGGGCGGGCGGATTGTCAACCGGGCCCCCGCTCAAGAGAACGGACAGGGTGCCCGTGCTGCGCGACTCGACCACCGTGGCCACGTCGGAGCCGCCTTCGGCCACGCTGGTAGACGCTCCCGGCGCGGCGGGCTCGACCGTGTGGATCCCTTCCTGCACGGTGACCTTTCCCTCCAGCACATCGGCGAGGCCGTGCGGGGCCGTGACCTTCAGCAGCCTGGACTGAGCCGGCCTTCGGAAGTCGGCCTCGATGACAGCGACTCGCTCTCCCGCGTCGCGCTGGACGCGCGCGAGGTTCGCGATCAGCGTGGACTTGCCGTCGCCCGGATCGGCGCTCACGAACAGGATCGAGCGGGGCGAGGCGGCGCGGTCCGGGTCGAACGAGCCGCCCATCTGGAGCGTCGTGTGCAGACGGCGCAGCGGCTCCACGAGCGAGCGCGCTGGGCCGGATCGGCCGTCCCGATCGACGATCGGTCGTTTCACCACGGGCAGTGCGGTCAGGATCTGCGTCTGGAAGGCGGACTCGACGTCGCTCAGCGAGCGCAGGCGCCGATCGAAGCGGCTGAGGGCGAACGCCGCCACCGACGCGAGGATCAGGCCGAGCACGAACCCGAAGATCGCGTTCGACCGAGGCTTGGGCGAGAGCAGCACCGCCGAGGTCGGCTTCGCGGGCGAGACCTGCTGTACGCCTTTGATGGAGAGCTCCGCTTCGAGCTGGTTGACCTTCGTGCTGAGGCCGGCGGCCGTGAGGACGACGCTGGTGCTGCTGTTAGAGCTCGAGCCTTTCCCTTTCCCCGGCGAGTGTGTTTCTTCGACTCTGCGGAGCTGGCGCCGCGCGATGGCGACGGCCTTTTCGATCTCGCGTGTGTAGTTGAGACGCTGGCGTGTGATGTACGCCTGCGCGGTGTCGTTCGCGAGAAGCGCGGCGGCTTTCGGTTTGCGCGCTTCGGCGGTGATGACGATGAACTGGCTCTTTTCGGCCGCCTTCGCTTTCACTTTGCCCCGCGCCGCGGCGGCGTTGTGTTCTAGGTGGAGTTTTTTGTGAACTGCTTCGACCACCACCGAGTTGATCAGCGCGGTCGCGTTCGAGCCGTTCGCCTGCAGTGCCTTGGCCGCGCCGCCGTTGAGCAGGCCGGCTTCTTCGGAGCCGGCTCCGAGGTAGAGCTGCGTGCTCACCTGGTAGATGGGCGGCTGACGTTTGTAGTAGAGATAGGTGCCCGCCCCGACCACGAGCCCGACGAGCAGGATGAGCCACTTGCGCTTCCATAGGGGAGCGAAGATGGCGGTGGACTCGGTTGTCTGGTTCATCGGCTTAAGGATCCGTCCTTTGGCCGCTGGCCGTCGATCCTAGTGGTAGATTAGGCACGCTCGTAAGCAGCCGCTAAAGAGTAGCGTCCCCCAGCCGCTGCACAGCAACGTTCGCTGCAAGGATATCCTCGCGCCACGCCACCGTGCGCCCCGCACAGGCCAGGTGCCGACGCCAACCGTCGCGCTCGGTCGAAACGGCGGAAACGACCCGGAAAGGATGGGCATGGACAGCAGGAACGGTTCGCTGATCTTGTGCTTCACCACCGGGGGTCACGATCACGTCACCGATCAGCGGATCCGCCTCCTGCTCGAGCCCCTGCAGCCCGAGGTCTTCGCCTTCGATCATGCGCGCAAGCTCCGCTCAGCGATCGGTCTGCTGAGGACCGTCGTCGCCCGCCGCCCGCGGCTGATCGTGATGGAGGGAACGGGCATCGCGGGAGGTCTCGCCGTGATGCTCATCGATGCCGTCCTCGGGATCCCGTTCGTGGTCTCCAGCGGCGACGCCGTCGGGCCGTACCTGCGTCTGCGCTCGCGCCTGCTGGGATTGCCCGGAGGGCTCTACGAGCGCCTGCTGTGCCGCCGCTGCGCCGGCTTTGTCGGTTGGACGCCCTACCTCGTCGGACGTGCGATCACCTTCGGCGCGCCGCGCGGCATGACCGCCCCCGGATGGACGCGCAGTCGTGCCTCGGCGAACGGGCGCCAGGATGTCCGCCGCCGGCTCGGCATCGCACCAGACACGCTCGTGGTGGGCTTGACGGGCGCCCTGAATCTCGCCGAGCATGTCGGCTACGTGTATGGCGCCGAGCTCGTTCAGGCCGTCCGCCGTCTCGAGCGCCGCGACGTGGTGACCTGCATCGTCGGCGACGGCCCGGGCCTCGAGCGACTGCGGGAGATGGCCGGGGAGGACCTCGGGACTCGGGTCTTGCTGCCGGGACGCGTCTCGCCCGAGGAGGTGCCCGACTATCTGGCGGCATTCGACATGGCGAGCCTGTCGCAGAGCGTCGACCGGGTCGGAGCCTTCCGCTACACGACCAAACTGAGCGAGTATCTCGCCGCCGAGCTGCCGATAATCAGCGGCGAGAGCCCACTCGCCTACGATCTCGACAGCGGTTACTTCTGGAGACTGCCCGGACCGGCTCCGTGGAGCCCGGTGTACATCGACGCGCTGGTGAACCTGTTGGAGGCGGTCACTCCTGAGCAGGTCGCCCAGCGACGCGAGGCGGTTCGCAGTCGGCTGGCGGATCCGTTTGACAAAGTAACCCAGCAGCGACGGATGAGTGAGTTCATCGAGGATCTGCTGGTGAGCAGGTCCCGCGAGCATTCACACTAGGCCGTGCGTGATTCACACACACGGCCTCACGGCCGCGCGTCCGTCGCAGCGCGCGGCGGTCGCGCAAGGATGTGAGCCCACCCGGGCCCCTCGCGAGTGCTCGCCTCGGAGTTGATCGGAGCGTGTTCGTAACCGACGGCGTCGAGCGCGTCGGCAACTTCGCTCTGCGTGCCGTGAAGCTCGATGATGAGCGTCGGCCCCGACGAGCGCAGCGTCTCCGTCATGCCGCGGATAACCCCGACCTCCGCGCCCTCGACGTCGATCTTCACCACGCTGGGCGAACCGACACCGCTGTGCGGGATCCAAGAGTCGAGTGACAGCACCGGTACGACGAAGGAGCCACGTGGCTCACGCTGATGTGACTCACGCCGCTTGGCCTGCGCCTCGGAGTAGTGTTTGCTCAAGCGTCCCTCGAGGCTGCCATTGTCGAGGAAGGTCGCCCATCCATCCTCGTCTGTGACAGCGGCCGGAATCGTTTTCACGTTCAAGAGCCCGTTGGTGGCGGCGTTTGCCTGGACGAGCGCGGCGTTGCGCACGGAGGGCTCGAACGCTATTACCGTCCCCGTCGGCCCCACCGCTCGTGCCGCCAGCAGGCTGTACCAGCCTATGTTTGCCCCCACGTCGAAGACCACCGCTCCGGGCGCCAGCAGAGACAGGAACACTTCCTCGACCGGGGCCTCCGCCCTGGAGACGGCCCGCGTGAGGGCCGAGTCGTCGAAGCGAACCCGCAGCCCGCGACCGGCACCCACGAGAATCGGCAGCGCGTGGCGCCTGGCGGGGCGCGTCAGCCTTTTCTGCGCGGCGCGTGCGCGCGGATGGCTGCGCAAGAACGCGTTTGCCCGGGAGACAATCGTGTCAGCCATGGGCGCGCCAGTGTAACGCTTCCGTTCGGCTCGGGGATCTCTCTCGCCCGTGTGGCCGGGCGCTCGCGCGTGGGCGCTCGTCGGCGCACGGGCTGGGGCTCACAGATACTCTTGCCCGGCACCGGTCCTGACCCTGCGTTGCGATTCTCCAATTGCATAACTCACCTGCGCCAATACCCGCATCCCTCGACGCGCCCGATGCGCGCGTCGCGCTCGTGCACGACTACCTGTTGGTCATGCGCGGAGCGGAGAGGACGTTCGCGGCGATGGCCGAGCTGTATCGCGAAGCTCCCATTTTCACCCTTCTGTATGACGCGGAGGGTACGGGCGGGCGCTTCAGCGGGCGCTCGATCACGACCTCCCCGCTTCAGCGGCTGGGAGTCGGCCAGTCCACCTTCAGGCGGCTGCTCGCACTCTACCCGTGGGCCATCGAGCGTCTCGAGCTGCCCGCCTGCGAGGTGGTGCTGAGCAGCAGCAGCGCGTTCGCCCACGGTGTTCACAGTCCGCGGGGCGCTGTTCACATCTGCTACTGCCATGCCCCCTTTCGCTACGCGTGGTATGAGGAAGCCCGTGCACTCGCCGAGGCGCCGGCGACGCTGCGCCCGCTGTTGCGCTGGCAGCTGCGGCGGATGCGCAGCTGGGACCTGGCGGCCAGCGGGCGGGTCGACCACTACATTGCAAACTCACAGCTCACACGCGAGCGGATCAGGCGCTACTACGGCCGCGAGGCCACCATCATCCACCCGCCCGTGGAGACTCACCGCTTCACACCGGGGGAGGCGGGCGACTCGTTGCTCGTCGTCTCCGAGCTCGTCCGTCACAAGCGCCTGGATGTCGCGTTGGAGGCGGCGCGGCGCGCGCAGGTACCGATTCGTGTGATCGGCTCGGGGCCCGAGGACGGCGCGCTCAGGGCGGCCTACCCGGAGGCCGAGTTCCTCGGCCGGGCCAGCGACGCGGACATCGCCGAGGAGTACGCACGGGCTCGCGCGCTCGTGATCCCCAGCATGGAGGAGTTCGGGATCACCGCGGTCGAGGCGCAGGCGGCCGGCCGGCCGGTGATAGCTGCCGCGGCCGGGGGAGCGCTGGAGACGGTTCTCGACGGACAGACGGGCCTTCTCGCGACGCTCGACGACGTCGACTCCTTCGTGGGCGCGATCAGGCGCCTCGACGAGCTGGACTTCGACCCTGCCCGCGCGGTGCGCAACGCCGAGCGCTTCTCGGTCGAGACGTTCAGGCGCCGCCTTTCGGAGGCGCTCGGGCGAGCGCTCGCTCAGTCGAGCCGGTCGTAACCCCAGAGCGCCACGAGGTCGCGTCCGAGGTACTCGCTCAGCGCCACCACCTCCGGCTTGAAGCGGCGGCGCAGCTCGCTCATGAGCTCCTCGTCGGGCGGCAGCGGCTCGGCGAAGACGAGGCGCTTCTGCGCCCCGAAGACGACCTTGCGCCGCATTCCTCGGGGCGTGACCGCCTTGATCGACGCCTTCATCGCCCGGGAGACCGGACCGTGGCCGACGTAGAGCGCGTGCAGGAGCTCGTGCATGCGGTGTGACCGTACGCGCACCGTCGGGTTGGCATCGGTCGTCTCGATCGGGTGCTCCTCCTCGACGTCCAGGAAGCGCAGCACGCGCCGCAGCGTCGCCTCGTTGTCGTTGCGGAAGTCGTCGTAGATCAGCACGAGCATCTGCTCAGGGGGGAATACCGCCTGGTAGCGGCGCAGCTGATCGACGTAGCGCACGTAGTCCGAGTACATGAGCGCCTGCGGCCAGTAGGAGTAGCGGCCGGTGTGCCTTCCTTCGCGTCTGCCCTGCTCGAGCGACATCGCCTTGCGAAAGTCCGGCTCGGTCTCGACGTAGATCTGCACGAACTCGAGGTGCAGCGATCGCAGGAAGGCGGCGGGCTCGCGGACGATCGCGATGATACGGGCGTCCGGACGCACCTCGGCGATGCCGCCCGCGGCGGCACGAGACCACAGGTACAGGGACGTCGCCTCGCCCACGAGCTGATCGGGCCTCGCGCCGGCAAACCATTGCCTGTACTCGTCGAGTGTGTGCGGCGTGCCGCTCGGTCGCGGGGGCGTGTTGACGAGCAGCTCGCGTGCGAAGAACCACGGCTCCTTGCCCGGCGGCATGTAAATCTGCGGGTGGCGCATCAACATCTCATACAGCGCGGTGGTACCGCACTTGGGATGGCCGACGACGAAGAAGTCGGGAATGCGTCCCGTCACGGCGGCGACGTCGGCGGGCTGCGCGCCGCGCCCGGCGTCCGTCACGCTTGCCTGCTCGCCTCGGCCGTCGTCCAGCGTCACGTCATCCGTCGCTTTCCTCGCGCATGGCCCCGTCCCTCGCAGGGGCGTGGCAGTAGCCGGACCTGCACGCCCTCGAGAAGCATCGCACGCCGCTCACGCCACAGTCAAGACGCCCGTGTCTCATGGCTGTGAGTCGGCCGCGAGACGTGCGTACAGCTCGTGATGGGAAGCGACCATCTTATCCCAGCCGAACCCCAGCGAGGACTCGCGCGCGGCTCGCCCGAGACGCGTCCGCAGCGCCGGATCCGCGGCAAGCTGCAGGAGCCGCTCGGCGATCGCCGCCGGGTCCGGTGTGATCAGGAAGCCGGTCCGACCGTCCTCGATCAGCTCGCGGACACCGCTCACCGCCGTCGCAAGGATCGGAAGGCCGTATGCGGCCGCCTCGAAGGTGACGAGCGAGAACGTCTCGTAGCTCGAGGGCAGTACGAACGCGTCCGCCAGCTCGTATACCACCTGGATGTCGCGCATCACCCCGAGCCAGTGCACACGGGCCTCCACGGCGAGTGACCGCGCCAGCTCCTGGAAGCGTCCCGTGCTTCCGTGCCCGGCGACGACGAGATCCCATCCCGGCGCGCGGGGCAGCGCTTCGATGACCGAGCGAAGGCCCTTCTGCTCCCAGTTTCCGCCGACGAACGCAAGCACGAGCGTGCCCTCGGATATCGCGAGCGACGCGCGGAGCGCCAGCGCCTCGTGCCTGCGCGCCCCGCGCGCGAACGCGGCCAGGTCCACGCCGTTGTGAATGGTCATCACACGACCCTCCGCGTTGGGGTAGTGCTCTCGGATCTCCTCTGCGACCCCGTTGGACACGCACACCAGCGCCGCCCGGTCGTTGATGCGGAAGCAAAGCCGCTCGGCCACCTGCTTCAAGCGACGCGCCAGTCGCGCATAGCCGCGCGCAAGGCTGTTGTTGGCGCTCGGAGCCTCCCCGTAGACCTGGTGGCAGCAGTGAACCGTGATGGTGTCGACACGGTTGAGCACGACCGCTCCTGCGGTCTGCACGATTCCGCGTCGCCGCCGCCACACGACGACGGAGCCGGCGAGCAGGAACCACAGGTAGGCGATGAGGAACGGCCGTCGCGGGCCCCACACGCGGTGAAAGCTGACCTCCGCCCCCTCCGGTAGCTCGCATGTGCGCGCGATCACCGTGACGTTGTGACCGAGGCGTGAAAGCCCGACCGCGAGCTCGGCAAGCTGGCGCTCCATGCCCCCGACCGCGCCGACGTCGTTGGCCACGATCGTGACGTCGCTGCACGGAGCGTGCGATGGCGCTAGGTGCCGTGCATCTGCCCGCTCGGAGGACGCTCGCGTCGGCAGCAGCTGCATCATCGGGCGCCCATCGTATCCGCCGCGCCTTCGTGGTTGTGAAGCTTCTGCAGCTGATCGAAGAATCGCTCGCGCATCGCCACGTCGGTGAAGTCGCGCAGGAATCGCTCTCGGCCGGCTCGGGCCAGGCTGCGGCGCAGCTCGGGGGACGCGAGAAGGGTGCCGAGCGTGTCGGCGAGGTCGTCCGGCTCTCCCGAGCGGGCGAGCAGGCCCGTGTGTCCGTCGTCGATGATCTCCGGGGGGCCTCCGGCGTTGACGGCAACGACCGCGACGCCCCTCGCCATCCCCTCGAGCAGAACGATGCCGAATGGCTCGTCGTCGGACACGTTGACGAGGATGTCCATCCGGTCGATGTACGGGCCCGCGTCGGGCACCTGGCCGGTCATCGTGACCACGTCGCCGAGTCCCAGCTCGCTTACGAGCGACGGTAGGGACTCGGCGTAATCGGAGGACAGGCCGTAGGCGTCGCCTCCGACGATGATCACGTGCAGGTCCTGACCGCGCTGACGCAGAAGCGCCTGCGCGGCGAGCAGCCGATGCTGGCCCTTCCAGGGCTGCAGGCGTCCGACCACCCCCACGACGGGGGCGGCCGGGGAGAGCTCGGGGAGCACGCGCCCGGAGTCCGGTCGCGGCACGCGCGTACCGGGTGCGACCACGAACGTTCGCCGTCGCGGGAACAGCCGAGCCTGCTCGGCAGCGGCCGCGCGGGAGGAGCAGCCGATCGCGATCGCCGGAAGCAGCGTGGCGCACCGATCCATCCAGTGATGCGCGGGGATGCCGTGCTGCCACCAGATCACCCGGTCGCGCATCCCAGCGAGCAGCGCCGCGGGCGCGCCGTAGAGCTGGGTCTTGGGCGACCAGTCGAGGATCAGATCGGGTCGACGCCGGCGAAACAGCCTGGCGAGGCGGACGATCGAGGAGATCAACTTGTGAACGTCACGCAGGCGCCCGGTGGGGATCACCTCGACGCGGAAGCCCGCGGCTGCCAGCTCGGCCGGCCACGGTCCGTCCTGAAAGAACACGAGCTCGATCCGATGCTCGGTGTCGCCCACTCCGTCGAGGATGCTCTGGAGCATGGCCTCGGCGCCCCCAAGGCGTTCCCCCCACGGAACCGTTACGAGTATGAGCATGGGCCCTCGGCCTTCCCTAGCCATCAACCGGCTCGGATCGCTGACGCTGTAACCCCAGTGTATCGGCCGTATAGCGGGCGAGATCTCGCCGAACGGCGACCGCGAGCGGAACGCCCTGCGCAGCTCGAGCCGGCCTTTGGGAGATTCGATAGGGTGGCGACGATGCCCACCAGACCCTTGCGGATCGCCTGGTTGGGGCCGGGTCCAGGCGAAGATGGGGGCGTCTCGGGCGTCGTCACCGACCTTCTCGCCGGCCTTGTGAAGCAGGGTCACCGTATCGACTGTTTCCTGCCCGGGAAGAAGCGTGCGCTCTCTCCACGGCTCACGGATGAGGCAAACCTGACGTTCATCTGGGGAACAAGCACCTGGAAGTGGGATCGCTGGTACAGCCGCGCGAAGGTCGCGGCGTTCGCGAGCGGTCTGGTGGCTCGAGCCCTCGCGGCCGTGCGACTACGCCAGGAGATCTCGCGCCGGCATCGCAGTGAGCCGTACGACCTCGTCTACCAGTTCTCCACGATCGAGAATCTCGCCGTTCCCGCGCGTGTCGCGCGCACCGTCCCGTTGGTGATTCACCCGGAGACGCATATTGCCGGCGAGCTCAGGTTTCTCCTCGCCGAGCGCCGGCTGAGCCGGCGCTGCCAGCCGCGTCACGTGTTTGCGCTCGTCGCCGCGATCATGTTCGTGCGGATGCTCGCGCAGCGGGTGCGGATTCGGCGTGCAAGCCTGCTGATCTGCATCAGCGGCGTGTTCCGTGATCACATCGTGGCCGATTACGGCTTTCCCCGGAGTGACACGGTCGTGATCCCCAATCCCGTCCGCGTCGACCGCTTCCCTGCGGTGCGCAAATCGATGGGCGACCCGCCGACCGTTCTCGTGCTCGGGCGAATCGCGGCTCGCAAGGGGGTCGAGGATGTGGTGGGCGTGGCCCAGCTGCTGCGGCGGCGCGGCGCCGCGGTGCGGTTTCGCGTCGTAGGGGGTCCGAGCCTGTGGTCGGACTACACCAAGCTGCTCGAGGACCTGCCGAGCGAGAACGCGGAGTACGTCGGCTCGCGGCCGGCGTCGGAGATCCCCGCGGAGCTCGCTGGTAGCGACCTGTTGCTGCAGGCGAGCAAGTACGAGCCGTTCGCCCTGACCGTCGGCGAGGCCCTCGCCGCCGGCGTGCCGGTGATCGGCACGACCGAGGTGGGCGCGATCGAGAGCGTCGACCGTACGGTCGCCGCCGCGGTCGCCCCTGGCGACGTGGAGGCGATGGCCTCGGAGATCGTGCGGATGCTCGATCGTGTCAGGGAGAACCCCGCGCAGATGAGCGCGCTCGCGCGCGCCGAGGCCGAGCGCCTGTTCGCGCCCGAGATCGTCTGCGAGCAGATCTCGGCCGCCCTCCAGCGGCTGGTCGGGGACGACCGCCGCGTCTAGATGAACTCGGCGAGCCAGTCTGACCCGCCGGCGCGGATGCGCTCGTAGATCAGCTGCGACTGCTGCACGTGCTTGGCCGCGACCTCTCGTTCCCAGCGCAGCCACCGCTGGCGGTTCAGCAGCCGCATGATCGCGCGCGCGCCGGGCAACGAGGAGAGCGCCAGCGGCGCGGGAGCGTCGGCCCGGTCCACCGGGCTCAGCTCGCCGGTGCGAAAGCCCGCGCCGTGGTGATAGACGACGTCGCCATAGACGGCGAAGTACAGGGGGTCGACGTTGCGTCGGTTCGAGCGGAGCACCTGCACCCAGGGCGTGCCCGTCAGTTCGAGCCTGCGCAGGAGGTTGCCGCCCACATCCGTCGTCGGTTTGCCTCGCGCGCCCCGCCATGTCGGCCCGGCCGTCCAGTCGCCCGGCAGCGCGCGCCAGGTGCCGACCGTCGTGACGCAGAAGCACGGATGCGGTTGCGGCTCGTCGACGTTCTCCGCCCGGCGCACGGCGAGCAGGCCCGCGGAGGACAGCGCCTCCTCGATCAGCGGCATCGGGTCGGCGATCGGGAAGGCGTCGCCGTCCAGGAACATGAGCAGATCGTCATCGGAGGCCTCCTGACAGATCTCCATCGCCATGTGGTTCAGCTTGCCCGCGTGCGACCCCTGCTGTTGGAGGATGCGATCGAAGTGCGCGCCATAGGCGGGGTCGATGCCCTCGAGCGAGGACCAGATCTGATGCGCGACCGGGATGTGCTCGCGTATGTGGCGCGTCTGGATCTCGATCCAGCGCGGGGACATGTAGTGGACCGATGCGATGTAGAGCACTAGACGATCGATCCTCGTGGCGGCAATGTCCGGTTCGCTGGCGGCGAAGGAGACTTGCGATCGGTGGCGCCGCAGACGCCGAGCATCATAGCCCGGCCTGCGCAGGCCGCGGCAGCGGCAGCCGGGGCGAAGGTGCTAGAGGCCCCGCCGTCCGAGGACGTGGGGCACGGTGCGCAGCAGGATCTTGACGTCCGCCCACAGCGACCAGTTGGCCACGTAGAGGTAGTCGATCGCGACCATCTCCCGGAGGGGCACCTTCGCGGGCCCGAGGATCTGCCATGGTCCGGTCATCCCCGGCGTCAGCTCGAGGCGGCGGCGGTGCCAGCCCTCGATCCGCTGGTCCTCCTCGATCACGAGCGGTCGCGGCCCCACGAGGCTCATCTCCCCGCGCACGATGTTCAGCAACTGCGGCAGCTCGTCCAGGGCGCTCTTGCGCAACCACCCGCCGACACGCGTCACGCGTGGGTCTTCGGCGATCTTGAACAGACCCTCCTGGGCCTCGTTGCGGTGTCGCAGCGACTCCTTCATCGCCTCGGCCTCGGGGACCATCGTGCGGAACTTGAGCATGTAGAAGCGGTGGCCGTGGCGCCCGACGCGCAACTGGCGGAAGAACACCGGGCCGCGGCTGTCGAGCTTGATCGCGATCG
>DATMQX010000074.1:0-2638 GCA_035567055.1 Solirubrobacteraceae bacterium | reverse complement strand
ACACGAACCCAACGTGCCGTTTGCCGAGCGCGACGCGGGATTTGTGGGGCAACGCGTGAACGGCTTCTCCGGCGAGCCAGTATTGTCCGGCCCACCCGGAGTCGAGCATGCCGAGGACGTTGAGCAGCGTCGACTTGCCCGCGCCGGACGGACCCATGATCGAGACAAAGTCGCCGGCGACGATGTCCATCGAGATGTTGCGCAGGACGTAATTGCGGCTGCCGCCGGCTTCGTACCATCGCTCCACGCCGTGGAGCGAGATCAATGTCTCGCCGGGCTGCGCGACCGGACGCGCCTCCGGCGTGACTTCAGCTTTCTTCGTGAAAATCACTCAACAACCTCCGTAGTAGCGGACGCCCGGACGGCGAGCACTTTCCCCTCGCTCGTAGCAACGATACGCGCGTGCACCGACTCGTGCAGCACGCGCTCCGAGGCGCCGAACAGGAGCAGCGCGGCCACGAGCTCGCCGACGACGAGCATCGCCGGCACTTTGCGTCCGTCGAACGCCTCGAACACGGAGGTGATCGCGGGGACGACGGCGAACGCGATGACCGCCGCGGCGATCGCCGCCTCGATAAATCCGAGCGGCGAGCCGCTGATGTTGACGCCGTGGACGTGCGCGGGATCGAGGCGCGCGACCATCGACAGCACCTCGCGCACGACGCGCTCGCCGTAGGCGACGCCGCCGAGCGCGAGGCCGACGATTAAGAGTCGTTCGATGACGCGGCGCATGGCACGAGGCTCGGTCCGTTCAACCGGTAAATCCGAACCCGCTCTCGGTCAGCTTCCGCTCGTCCTCGCGCTGCCGCTCGCCCCCCTCGTCCTCGACGACACGGCCGTCGAAGAGGTGGACCATGCGCTTGGCATGGCGCGCGAACCGCGGATCGTGCGTCACCATACAGATCGTAGCGCCGCCCTCGTGCAGCTCTCTCAGCAAGCCCATGACGGCCTCGCCGTTCTGCGAGTCGAGGTTACCCGTCGGCTCGTCCGCCAGCAGAATCAGGGGATCCCCCGCCACCGCTCGAGCGACAGCGACACGCTGTTGTTGACCGCCAGAGAGCTGGGCGGGATAGTGCTTCGTGCGATGCGCCATGCCGACGCGCTCGAGCGCCTTTTGCACCCGCTGCCGCCGCTCGGTCGAGGCCATGCCGCGATAGGTGAGCGGCAGCTCGACGTTCTCGTAGACCGTGAGGTCGCCAATCAGGTTGAATGCCTGGAAAATGAACCCGATTTGACGATTGCGAACTCTCGCGCGATCCGACGCCGAGAGCGAAGCGACGGGCTCTCCGGCCAAGTCATACTTCCCGCCGGTCGGCGTATCGAGGAGGCCGAGAATCGAGAGCAGCGTCGTCTTTCCGCAGCCCGATGGGCCGCCGATCGCGATGTACTCGCCTTCGTTGACCGTCAGATGGATCTCCGAGAGCGCGTGCGTCTCGATCTCGTCGGTATAGAACACCTTCTTGATGCCTTCGAGGCTGATCAACGGAGTCGGGCTGGTCGTCGTCGCTGTCGTCATTATTCTACGCGCACCTTGTTGACGTTGTCCCACGCGGACATGTCCGAGATGATCACGCGGTCACCCACCGCGAGTCCCTGCAGTACTTCGATCGTGGTAACAGAGCTCTTCCCGAGCTTGACGGTCTTCCGTACGGCGGTATGACCATCCGGACCTATGGCGAATAGCGAGATGGTGCCGTCGGGCTGTCCGAACGCGGGTCGGCCGACGTAGAGCACGTTGTCGAGTCGCTCGATCTCGATCGTCCCGTCGACGCTCAAGTCGGCGCGAGCGCCGGCCGGCAGCGCTCCCTCGAGCGACACATCGATACTCACCGTTCCCGCATTGACCGCGGGATCGATGCGCTGCACCCGCCCGGGCACGACGCCGTTGCGGGTATCGACCGACACCACCTGCCCGACGACCACGTCTTTGGCCTGCGTCTCGGGGACCTGGAGCACGGCCTTGAGCTTTCCGGGCTGCGCGACGCGGGCGAGGATCGTCCCCGGCGTGACCCATTGGCCGAGCAGAAGGGGCATCTCTTGTAGCACGCCCGGCTCTCCAGCCGTCACGGTCATCGACTGCACGAGGTCTTGTCTGAACTTGTTGATCGCTTTCAGCCGTTCGACCTGATCCGCGGCGAGCGCGACTTGCTGGTCGATCGACTCGCTCAAGACCTTGAGCCGGTCCTTCTCGATCTGGAGCGTCGCCTTTGCCGCCGTCGCGGCGTCGCGGGATTTCGCGAGCTCGTTCGAGCCGGCGAGGCCTTTTTTGTCGAGCGCCTCGAACACGGCCACCTGCCGATCCGTCTCGTTCGCATTCATCTCGGCCTGGGTGACCGAGGACTCCTCGGCGAGCTTCGCCGTCTCGAGCGACTGCTTGAGCGTCAGGAGCGTGCCCTGGGCGAGTGAGAGGTTGCGTTGCGCGTCGAGCGCGGCCAGCTGCACGTCGGGATTCGACAGCAAGCAGATCTCGCTCTCAGGCGTCACGGTGACGCCTGCTTTGATCGGCAGCGTCTCGACGCGGCCGGCCGTGACCGCTGAGATAATGCGCACGTGCTCCGGCACGAGTGTGCCCGGAGCGCGTACCTGCCGCAGCATCGTCCCGCGCTTCACGGAATCGATCCACAGCTGACTTTTCTCC
>DATMQX010000073.1:0-34592 GCA_035567055.1 Solirubrobacteraceae bacterium | reverse complement strand
CGGGCCGGAGTCTCGGGCGTGGCGGCGGCGCGCAGCGCCGGCAGCAGCGCGATCGTGAGGTGAAAGACGCCCTCCACGTTCGTGTGCATGACCCTGTCCCAGCCGCTCGCCGGGAAGTCCTCGAGCGGCGCGCCCCATGTGACGCCGGCGTTGTTGACGAGAATGTCGAGCGTCTGGAAGCGGGAGAGCGTCGCGGAGGCCAGCTCCGCCGCCCCCTCGGGCGTCGACACGTCACCGGGGACCGCTTCGCAGTCGCCCTGCTCGGAGAGGGTCTGCGCGGCAGCGGTGACGTCCACGGTCTTGCGCGAGGAGACGATGACGCGAGCTCCGGCCTGCACGAGGCCGCGAGCGATCATCAGGCCGATCCCGCGCGATCCGCCCGTCACGAGCGCCGTCTTGCCGGAGACGTCGAAGAGGTCGTTCATCGCTAGTCGGCGAACTCTGCGGGGCGCTTTTCGAGGAACGCCCCGACCGCCTCGGGCGGTGCCGTTCCGAACGTGCTCATGATCTGCTGGCGATCCTCGAACTCGACGGCCGCCTGCTCGGAGGGGATCTCCAGGGCGGCCCACATGCCGCGCTTGGTCAGACGCACGCCCCACGGAGCCAACGAAGCGATCTGCAGCGCCGCATCGAGGGCGCGGTCCAACAGCTCGGCGCCGTCGAGCACGTCGGCGACGAGTCCCGCTCGCAGCGCCTCCTCGGCATCCATCCTGCGGCCGGTGAGCATCAGCTCGTGCGAGCGTGAGGCGCCGATCAGGCGTGGCAGCAGCCAGCTCGTGCCCATGTCGCAATTGGAGACGCCGATGTTCATGAAGGCGACGCGGAAGACGGCCTCGCGGCTGGCGTAGCGGATGTCGCTTCCGAGCGCCAGCGCGAGCCCGAAGCCGGCCGCCGGCCCGTTCACCGCGGCGATCACCGGCTGTGGCAGGGCACGCAGCTGCAGGATCAGCGTGGACATGTGCTGCTGGTTGCCGAGGCGATCGCGGGCCTCGTCGCTGCCGTCGTTACCGGGCGCCGCTCCGTAACCGTGGAGGTCCAGCCCGGCGCAGAAACCGCGGCCGGCGCCGGTCAGGATCACGGCGCGGCACGAGCGGTCGACCGCGATTCTCCGCAGCTCCAGGTGCAGCGCCTCACACAGCTCCTCGGTCATCGCGTTGAGCTGCTCGGGACGGTTCAGCGTGAGCCTGCGGACACGCAGGGCGGGCTCGTCGACTAGCAGCGGCGGCGCCATCGCGCGCAATCCTATTGCGAGCCGCGCCGCGACGAACGATCAGGGCCCCGGCAAGCTCCGCAGGAGCGATCAGCCCCGCGGGTAATGGAACGCCTGCGTCTGGGTGACCTTTGCGACGAGCGAGCCGTCCTCGCGCGTGATCTCCGTCTCCAGGACCGCCATCGTGCGGCCCGTATGCAGGGGGCGGGTCGCCGCGGTGACCGCACCCTCGCGAACGGCGCGCAGGAAGTTCGTCTTGGACTCGATCGTCGCCGTCCCGCTCGCCCCGTCGGGAAGGTTCAGGAACGCGCACACGCCGCCGCACGTGTCGGCGAGCGCCATCAGCGCGCCACCGTGCATCAGGTCACCGGCCGTGCACAGCTCGCGCTCGAACGCGAGCCTGCCGCGCACGAGCTCGGAGCGCGCCTCGAGCAGCTCGATCCCGATCAGGACGGCGAAAGGCATCGAGTCGCGCACCTGCGCGGGCGTTGGCATGTCGCTCACGGGCCGCTCCCGCGGTGGATCGAAGCTCGCCATCGCTCCATCGCCACAGCATCGGCGGTCGGGCGGATGGCTCCGCGACGCGTTATGTGACACTGGCGCCCGTGCGCTCGGCGCAGCCAAGAGTCGGGGTGGTCGGCCACGTCGAGTGGGTGCAGTTCGCGCGGGTGCACCATGTCCCGCGTGCCGGCGAGGTGGTAAACGCGCGGGATCCCTTCGAGGAGCCGGCCGGTGGAGGCGCCGTGGCCGCCGTGCAGCTCGCGCGGCTCGCCGGCGAGGCCGTGCTCGTCACGGCCCTGGGAGAGGACGAGCACGGCCGGCGCTCGCGCCTGCGCCTGCGCCAGCTCGGCGTCGACGTGCGGACGTCGTGGAGCGGCCAGCCGACCCGCCGGGCGATGACGCTCGTGGACGACGCTCGCGAGCGCACGATCACGACCATCGGAGACCGCCTCGAGCCGCACGGCGAAGACCGGGAGGCGGGGTGGGAGGCGCTCACGGGTCTCGACGCCCTCTACTTCACCGCCGGCGACCTCGACGCGCTGCGCACCGCTCGGAAGGCATCGCGAGTGCTCGTGGCCAGTCCGCGCGCGCTACACGCCCTCGGACACGGGGTGGAGCTCGACGCGCTGGTCCTCAGCGCGCGTGACGAGAGCGAGCGTCACCGGGCCCTCCGCTCCCGCGGCGAGGCCGCGCTGGTCGTGCTCACCGACGGGGCCCACGGTGGCAGCTACCGCCTGCGGTCGGGCGAGACGGGGTCATGGGCGGCCGCCGCGCCACCGGGCGATCCGGTCGACTCCTACGGCTGCGGAGACTCGTTCGCCTCCGGTCTGACATACGGGCTGGGGGCCGGGCTGAGCGTGCCCGAGAGCCTCGCCCTCGGCGCCCGCTGCGGCGCCGCGTGCCTGACGGGCGCGGGACCCTATGAGCGCCAGCTCACCGCGCGAGACCTGAAAGGATGACCGGATGACCGACACGGAACCCGCCACCACCGACGGCGCGGCAGGCTCGCAGTTCGAGCAGATCGCCACCGATCTGAGCGACCACGTCCTGACGATCACACTGAACCGGCCCGAGCGCCTGAACGCCTGGACCGCGACCATGTGCCGCGAGCTGATCGCGGCCTTCGACCGGGCCGACGCCGACGACGAGGTGCGTGCGATCGTGGTCACGGGCGCCGGCCGGGGCTTCTGCGCGGGCGCCGATCTGGCCGCTGGGGGGGAGACCTTCGACTATCGCAAGCGCGGGAGCACGGAGCAAGTGCCGCGCGACAACGGGGGCGAGTTCACGCTCAGGATCTTTCGCTCGACCAAGCCGGTGATCGCTGCCATCAACGGCCCGGCGGTCGGCGTGGGGGCCACGATGACGCTTGCGATGGACGTCCGCCTCGCGGCCGAGGACGCACGCATGGGCTTCGTGTTCGCCCGCCGCGGGATCGTCCCCGAGGCCTGCTCGAGCTGGTTCCTACCGCGGGTCGTCGGCATAAGCCGTGCGATGGAGTGGGTTGCCACCGGCAGGGTGTTCTCCGCGCAGGAGGGGCTCGACGCCGGTCTGCTGCGTAGCCTGCATCCCGCCGGCGAGCTGCTTGACGCCGCCAAGGAGCTCGCCCGCGAGATCGCCGAGAACGCCGCGCCCGTCTCGGTCGCGCTCGCGCGGCAGATGATGTGGAGGATGCTCGGGGCCGAGCACCCGATGATCGCCCATCGGGCCGACTCGCGCGGCATGGTCGCGCGCGGCCAGTCCGCCGACGCCGTGGAGGGCGTGACCGCCTTCCTGGAGAAGCGTCCCGCGCACTTCCCCGACCGCGTCAGCGACGGATTGCCGGACATCATGCCGGGCTGGCGCTCGCCAGAGTTCGGCTGACGCCGCGCCGAGACCTCGACGCCGCGGCGAGGGCGCTCGCGTCCACCGCCCCCGCGAGACCGCGACCGCGGGATACTTCGGCGGCGAAGCGACGAGCAAGGAGGACCGCGTGTCCGAGAAGAAGAGTCTCAACGGCGAGGAGGCCCGCAGCGTCGGAGCTCAGATCGCTCGCGCGCACCTCAACGAGTTCCCCGACTACTACACGCGCCTGGGCAAGATGCAGCGGGAAGCAGAGCGCGGCGAATAGCGGACGAGCGCCCGGCAGCCACGGCGGCCCAGCCCGCACCCATGCGTCCCCCGCTCGGCCTGGTCGTGTTCGTCGTCGGCGCCGCCAGCCTCGGGGCCGAGATCGCGGCGGCCCGGCTGCTCGCCCCGTATTTCGGCGCCTCGACGATCATCTGGGCGAACACGATCGCGACGGTGCTGGTCGCGCTGTCGGCAGGCTACGCACTCGGCGGCCGGCTCGCCGACCGCGCTCCGTTCATGCACCGCCTGTGCCAGATCGTCGTGGCGGCGGCAGTGCTGCTCGCGGCGGTCCCGTTCCTCAGCGGGCCGCTGCTGCGCGTGGCGAGCACCGCGATCGGCTCGCTGTCGGTCGGAGCCTTCATCGGCTCGCTGCTGGCGGTCCTCGCGCTGGTGGCGGTGCCCGTGCTGCTGCTCGGCACGGTCGCCCCGTTCGCGATCCGGCTCTCGCTGGAGCGCACCGAGGAGTCGGGACGGGTGTCGGGGCGCCTGTACGCGCTCTCGACCGCCGGTTCGCTGGTGGGGACGTTCCTCGCGGCGCTGCTGCTGATCCCGTTCGCCGGCACTCACCGGACCTTCCTGGCGTTCGCGCTGGCACTCGCGATAGTCGCGGTCGCGGGGCTGCCCCGCCGCTACGCGCTCGTGCCGCTGCTGCTCGCGATCCTGCTCGCGCTGCCGCCCGGGGGCATCGATCCGCACATCGCCGGGAGCGGCCGCGTGATCTACGAGGCCGAGACGCAGTACCAGTACGCGCGCGTAGTCGAACAGCGGAACGGCGAACGCTGGCTGCAGCTCAACGAGGGCGTCGCCACGCACTCGCTGTACGTGCCGGGGAGCTATCTGACGGGCAACTACTGGGACGAGTTCCTCGTGCTGCCGTTCGCCGCGCGCGCGGCGCCGCCCGCCCGCCTGGCGATCCTGGGGGCTGCCGCAGGCACCACGGCCCGCTCCTACGGCCACTACTTCCCCCGGACGATGATCGACGCGGTCGAGCTCGACGGGCAGCTGACGGAAATCGGACGGCGGTTCTTCGCGCTCGCGCGAACCCCACGGCTGCACACGATCACGGCCGACGCGCGGCCCTGGCTCGCCTCGGTCTCGCGCCGATACGACGCGATCTTCCTCGACGCCTACCGCCAGCCCTACATCCCCTTCTACCTCGCCACGCGCGAGTTCTTCGCGCTGCTGCGCTCCCACCTGCGCCCGGGCGGGCTCGTGGTCGTCAACGTCGGTCATCCCGTCGGCTCCGGAGACCTCGAGCGAGCGATCTCGGCCACGCTGCGCGCGGTCTTTCCCTACGTCGCACGCGACCCTTCGGAGTCGACGAACACGCTGCTGGCGGCGAGCGCCTCGCCGCTGAGCCCCCGCCTGCTGATCGCCGCGCAGCCGGCGCTGGCACCCGAACTTCGCCCGATCGCGGCAGCGGCCGCCGCGAGGCTCGCCCCGTCTCTGCGGGGGGGCCCCGTCTACACCGACGACCTCGCCCCCGTCGAATGGCTCGTGGACGAGTCGATCATCGGCTACGTGGGGCGCAGTCGCTGAGATCCGCGCGGCCGTGAAGCCGGTGAGGATCGCAAGCCCTCAGAACTCCGGCAGCGCCTGCACGATCGATAGGACCGGGGCCAGGAGATCGCCGCGCTCGGCCACGCGCTCGAGCACGGTGTGCGCTTCGAAGGCGAGCATCGTCTCCTCGCCACCGTCGAGCGCCGAGGCGATCTCGTCCCAATCGACCGGCGTGGAGACCGTCGGGCGCCCGCGCGCGCGCAGCGAGTAAGCGCAGACCGTCGTCTTGTTGCGGTCGTTCTGACTCCAGTCGATCAACACCTTGCCGGTTCGGCGCGACTTGGTCATGCGCGAGACGACCAGGTCCGGTTCGGCCTGCTCGAGGAGCTCGGCGACCGCCCTCGCGAAGGGCTTGGTCTGCTCGAACGTGACGTCCGGGGAGTTGAGCGGCACGTACAGCTGAAGGCCCTTGGATCCAGACGTCTTCACGAAGCTCTGCAGCCCGAGGTTCTTGAACATGTCGTGCAGCTGGCTCGCGACGCGGCAGCACTCGAGGATCGTCGCCGGCGCTCCGGGGTCGAGGTCGAACACCAGCATCGTCGGCCGCTCGACGCGTTCGGCTCGCGCGAGCGGCGTGTGCAGCTCGATCGCTGCGAGGTTTGCGAGCCACACCAGCGTCGCGAGGTCTTCCACGAGTGTGTAGTCGATCGGCTCGCGCTCGCTCGGCAGCGTGACCGTCCGCACCCAGTCGGGCGCGTGGGCTGGCGTGTGCTTCTGGAAGAAGGACTTGCCCTGCACCCCGTCGGGCCAGCGCGTGACGGTCAGCGCCCGGCCCTGCAGGTGGGGGAGCATCACGCGCGCGATCGCAGCGTAATACTCGACCAGGTCGCGCTTGGTGAAGCCCGTCTGCGGATACAGAACCTTGTCGAGGTTCGACAGCTTCAGCTCCCGGCCCTCGACCGTGACCACGCCCGATTTGGCGGGCTCGGGCGGCAGCGCAAGCGGGATCTGCGCCTCGGTTTCGGCGCCCGTGCCCTCAACGGGTCCGCTCGCGCCCTCACGGACGACATCCTCAGGCCGCTTGTCGTCGCGCAGGCCCTTGTAGGAGGGCGCGCGCAGGCTGCCGGTCCTGGTCCACTCGGCGAACTCGACCTCCGCGACGAGGCGCGGCTCGACGAAGACGGCGTCGCGCGGCGGCTTCTGGCCCGCCGTGAACGGCGAGCTGGATCGCTGCAGCGGCGCCAGCAGGCGCGCGAGGCGCTCGAGCTCGCGCTCGCTGAAGCCGCTCCCCACGCGGCCGGCGTAGCGCAGCTCTCCGGTCGGCTCGTGGACGCCGACCAGCAGCGCGCCGATGCTCTCCCGGCGCTTGCCCTTGCCGGGCATCCAGCCGCCGATCACGAGCTCCTGGCGACCGACGCTCTTGACCTTGATCCAGTGCCTCGTGCGCACGCCCTGCTCATACATCGAGTCCAGCCGCTTCGCGACGATCCCCTCGAGGCCCTGCTCGCGGCTGGCCGCCAGCAACGCCGTGCCTTTCCCGACCAGGTGCTCGGGTGTCTGCCAGCTCTCGCCGTTCAGCTGCAGCTCCGCGAGCCGCTCCCGGCGCTCGCGATAGGCGAGCTGCATCAGCGAGTGCCCGTCGAGCCACAGCAGGTCGAAGATCACGTAGGTCGCGGGCGTGCCAGCCGCGAGCCGTTTCGCCACCGTCCTGGACGCCACGTGCATGCGTGGCTGCAACGCGCCGAAGCTCGGCCGGCCCGCGCTGTCGAACGCGACGATCTCGCCGTCGAGCACGACCCGGTGCGAGCTGAGCGCGCGGTTCAGCCGGCCGAGCTCGGGATAGCTGTCGGTGATGTCCAGGAGGTTTCGGCTCTGCAGGCGCAGCTCGCCCGGCTGGGAGTAGGCGATCGCACGGACTCCGTCCCACTTGATCTCGAAGGCCCACGCGCGCTCGTCACGGGGCGGCTCTCCCGGGCGTGCGAGCATCGGCTCGATGCGCGACGGCATCGGCTCCAGGTCGGGGTCGGCCGGCGGGTCCATGCGGTGGATCATCCAGTCCTTCGGCGGGTCCTGCTTGTCGATCGGAAAGAGGGCATAGCGAGCGTCGAGGCGCTCGCCGTGCAGCAGTACCTCGATCTTGCGCGGCTCCCACTTCAGGCACTCGTATGTCCCCTGATCCCAGATCGTCATCGTCCCGGCGCCGTACTGGCCCCTCGGGATCTCGCCCTTGAAATCCAGGTACTCGAGCGGATGGTCCTCGGTGCGCACCGCCAAGCGGTTTTCCTTCGGCGCATCGGGGAGCCCCTTCGGGACGGCGAAGGAGACGAGCACGCCGTCGCGCTCGAGACGAAGGTCCCAGTGCAGGCGCGTCGCGCTGTGCTCCTGGATGACGAAGCGCTGCCCGTCGCGGGAGGCGCCGTCGCCGCTCGCCGGCTCGGGCGTGGCGTCGAAGTCGCGTTTTCCGCGGTAGCGCTTCAGCCGCTCGGCGGGCCCGCTGCCCTCGTCCTGCCGACTTGCGCGGCGGGACGGCACCTACCGCTTGGCCGGGGTCCGCGACGTGGCGGCTTTGGCGGGTGCTTTTTTCGCGGCGGCTTTCCTGGCAGCCGGTTTCTTGCGTTTCTCGCCGCCGTCGCCGGCCGCGCGCACCGCGTCGAGGCTGGCCTTCAGCGCGCTCATGAGGTCGGGGGCCGGCGCGCGCACCTCCTCGGCGGCCGGCTGCACTGCGATCTCCTTGCCTTCGGCCTTGCGCTCGATCAGCGCGAGCACCTCGTCGCGATAGGTATCGCGGAACTTGCCCGGCTCGAAGTCGCCCGCGAGCGATTCGATTAGCTGCTCGGCGATCTCGAGCTCTCGCTTGGTCGTCTTGACCTCCTCCGCCTGCATGATCTCGTCGAGGCGCTCGGGCGGAAGGACTTCGTCGGGGAACAGCATCGTGGCCATGCCGAGCGCGACGCCCATCGGGCGGACGGCGACGAGCTGTTCCTTCGAGCGGATCACGACTCGTGCGATCGCGACCTTGCCGGTCTCCTCCATCGCCTCGTGCAGGAGCCGGTAGGGCTTCGCGCCACCCGGGCCGGGGGCGAGATAGTAAGGGTGGTCGTAGAAGATCGGGTCGATCTGCGAGAGCTCCACGAACTCCTCGATCTCGATCGTCTTCGTTTTCTTCGGCTCGAGCGAGTCCAGCTCGGCCGGCTCGATCGTCACGTACCGGTCAGGGGCGATCTCGTAGCCTTTGACGATGTCCTGGTAGGGGACCTCCTCGTCGGTCTGCGGATCGACGCGCTTCTGTGCGACCCGCACCCCCGTCTTGCCGGAGAGCTGGTGAAAGCGCACGTTCTTGCGGTCGACGGCGCTGTAGAGCTTCACCGGCACCGTGACCAGCCCGAAGCTGATCGCGCCGGTCCAGATCGCGCGGGGCATCCCTCACTACTATCACCTGCGGGACCTCCTAGCCAACCCTGCAAAGGGGTTGTCGCCCCCTGACGCCAAGATTGCCGCGTGCCAGCTCGCCATGTGAGCGCCTTCGCGGCGGCCATCCTCGGGGGGTTCGCCTCGCTTGCCGGCGGGCCGGCCCGCGGCGCGAGCAGCGCGCAGAGTGGCTGGTCCACCGCAACGGCACTGGGCAGCTGCGTCGCGGCCGTTGGTCCACGTGTCGCCTTCCCGAGCGAAAGCCCTTCTCTCGCCACCGGCCGCGGGGCGATCGTGTGGGTCGAGGACCCCGTCTGTCGTAGGGGCTCCACGAGCACCGCGCGCGTACCCTTCGTCCTCTCGATCGCGGCGCTCGGGACGGCCGATCGCGCGCTGTCCACCCGCAGCCGGCCGCTGCGTGGAGGCCAGCCGGGACAGCTGGCCGCGATCGGGGCCAGCCGTGGCAGGGTGGCGGTCGCTGCCAGCCTCGGCGCAACCGGCGCGTCGTCTCTCGTGGCGCTACTCCAAGGTCGGGCGACTGGGTCGCTCGAGCCCGGGCCGCCGCTCTCCGGGATCGGCGGGCCGTTCTCGCTCGCGCACGCCTACCTCGGCGATGCCGCCGTCGCGACGGTCGAGCCTGGAGTCGCGATCGAGGTGCGGGTCGAGCGCTACTTCCGCTCGGCGTTCGAGCGCCAGCTGCGGATCCCGATCGCCGCCGGGCGTGTGAGCGCCCTGACCGCGACGCTCGACTACCGCTCCGACGTGCTCGTCGCCTGGCAGCAGAACGGCACGATCTACGCGCACATGCTGCGCGCCTCCGGCCGCGGCGAGCCGACGCAGCGCGTGGGAGCCAGCGCGCCCGACCCGCAGCTGCAGGCGCTCGTGAGTGACAACGACCACGGGATGATCGCGTGGTCGAGCGGCGGGCCGCCGACGCCCACCGCGCGCACCAGCGTCCGCATCGCCTTCTCCGATGCGGGCGTCCGGTTCACCGGCAGCAGGCTCGTGGCCGCCTTCGAGGACCGCCGGGGCGTGGGGCGCTCGCCCGGCTCGCTCGAGCTCGTACGGCTCTCCAGCGAGAACGTCATGCTCGCGTGGACGGCGGCCGAGCACGGCAGCTACGTGGTGCGCGCGCTCCCCGCCGTGTTCGCCGGCACGCGCCCGGGCGCCCGCCTCAGCGATCCCTCGCGACAGTCGGTGCTCGCGGCCCTGGCACCCGGAGCGGCCGGCGAGGCTGTCGCACTCTGGCGCAGCGCGCCGTCGCCCGGCGGCGCCCTCGAACCGAGCCGCAGCGAGCTGTGGGCGACACGCACGTTCATCGAGAGTCACGGGCGTGTCGGCCAGCGCGCGCCCGAAATGGTCGCCGCCGCGGGAGCGAACGCGTCGCCGAGCGTCGCCGTTGATCCCGCGAGCGATCACGCCGTGGCGGCGTGGCTGCACATGGGAGCCCGCCCGCGCGTCGAGTACGCGATCGGCCCCGGAGCGACCGGCTACCGTCCGCCGAGCCCCGGCGCCCTCACGCCGCCCCGCGGCGGGACCTCCGCCGGCGAGATCGCGATCGCCGCTGCCGGCGCCGGCGCTCTGGCGGCGCTGCTCACGGCCCTGGCGGTGCGGCGGCGGGCGGGCGCGCGGCGCGACGGCGACGCGGGTATAGGTAGGAGGCGGCGCCGATCACCGCGAGCGCGGCGATGATCGCGGCGGCGATGTAGCGCAGATGGTGGTGAACGATCGCCGGTCTGGAGCGCCTCGGCTGCGGGCGCGAGGCGAACAGCACGCGGATGTGCCGCTCGTGTAGCAGGCGCTGGAGCTCCGGCTGCGCTCCCCTCGGGTAGAACGCCTCCCACTCGGACAGGTCCCGGAACTTGATCTCGACATCGCCGCGGGTGCGGTTGATGATCGCGCGGATCACCGGACCTGACCTGACCTGGCTCAGCAGCTGCGGGTAGCTGACCGGCGTGGCGGCGAGCGCAGGGCGAGCGGCGATTCCGAGTGCGACGAGCGCTGCGGCCAGGAGACCCGTGCGGCGCATCCGAGGAGCCTACGTCCGGCACAGGCGGCATGGGGGGCGTCGGCGGCGAGACCCTCCCCGCGGCCGGATCGGCCCACGGCCTTTCGCGGCGCCGGCGCGGCGAACGATTCTTTGTCGCGACGCCCCAAACTGGCCAGTCAGCCAGTACCATCGTCGGAGCATCCAGAGGCGGCGATATCGGAGGTTCGAAAATGGCAACGGTTGGGCGCGATCTTCAGAGCGTGGAACTCACCGAGCGCGAGCTGTGGCTCGACGGGCCTCCGCACGAGCTCTTCAAGCAGATGCGAGGCGAGTGCCCGATCCACTGGACCGAGAGCTTTGAAGAGTTCCCCGAGGAGGGCGGCTTCTGGTCGGTGACCACCGCCGAGGACATCCACACGGTCAGTCGCGACTTCCGTACCTACTCCTCAGAACGTGGAGGAGTGCTTGCGGCCGCCGGCGGCTTCCCCCTCGAGCTTGCCCAGGCGATGTTCATCGGGATGGACCCGCCGAAGCACGACCGCCTGAAGGCTCTCTTCCAGGCGGGCTTCACGCCGCGGCGGATCGCGGACCACGAGGACGCGATCAGGGGCATCGTCACGCGCACGCTCGACCGGCTGGACGGCCGCGAGAGCTGCGACCTCGTCACCGACGTCGCGCAGCCGATCGTCTCGCGCGTGATCGGAAGCTTCATGGGCATTCCGGAGGAGGACGACGCGATCTGGGCGAAACTCATGAACTCGACGCTCGGAGCCGGCGATCCGGACCTGAACCCGCACGGCTTCGAGGGCGCGGTGGAGCGTGACGTGCCGGAGGTCTTCGAGCGCTGCCGCAAGCTGATCGCCGAGCGCCAGGAGCGCCCCACCGACGACCTCACGAGCGTGCTCGTGCACGCCGAAGTCGACGGCGAGAAGCTCGAGGAACACGAGATCGTGATGGGCTTCTTCCTGCTCGTCGCGGCCGGCAACGACAGCACGAAGGCGACGTACTGCAGCGGCATGCGCGCGCTCATGGAAGACCGCGAGCAGCTGCAGATGCTGCTCGGCGATCCGTCGCTGATCCCCGACGCCGTCGAGGAGGCGCTGCGGATGTTCCCGGCGTTCGCGCACTTCCGCCGGACGGCGACCTGCGACACCGAGCTGCACGGACAGAAGATCAAGGAGGGCGAGAAGGTGGTGATGTGGTACGTCTCGTCGAATCGGGACGAGACGCGCTATGAGGAGCCCGACCGCTTCGACCTGCGCCGAAAAACCGAGCACCAGGCGTTCGGCGCCGGCGGACGTCACTTCTGCCTCGGCACGGCGCTCGCACGCCTGGAGCTGAAGGTGATGCTCGAAGAGACGCTCCGGCGCTTCCCCGAGATCGAGCTGGCGGGGACGCCGCTGCACGCCGAATCCCTGTTCATCAACCAGCTGAAGACGCTCCCGGTCAGGCTGGCCGCCTAGCCACATCACCGTCGCCTGCCCGCCGCCCGGGTATATGTAGACGGACAGCTTGGCGAACGGAGAGTCCGACGAAGGGAGACGACGTGTCAGATATGGCCGACTTCAACCGCGCGATCATCGACGAGTTCCGCTCCAATGAAGGCAAGGTGGGAGGTCCGTTCGAGGGCGCGCCCGTGCTGCTGCTGACGAGCACCGGGGCGAAGACCGGTGAGCGTCGCACGACGCCGGTGATGTACCTGCCCGACGGCGAGCGGATGGTGATCTTCGCGTCAAAGGGCGGCGGGCCCACCAACCCCGCCTGGTATCACAACCTCCTCGCGAACCCGACTGCCACGGTCGAGGTCGGCCCCCAGACGCTCGATGTGAACGCGCGCGTCACCGCGGGTGAGGAGCGCGAGCGGCTGTTCACCCGCCAGGCCGGCCTCTACCCGCAGTTCGCCGACTACGCGCAGAAAACGACGAGGCAGATCCCCGTCGTCGCACTCGAGCCGACCGGCTGAGCCTCGCGGCCGCGGCCGGGCCGATCCTGCTTACACCTGCACGATCACCTTGCCGGTGTTACCGCCGGTGAACAGCAGGTTGAGCGCCTCCGGCGCACGCTCGAGGCCTTCGACGATGTGCTCGGCCGCCTTCATCCGCCCCGACGCGACCCAGCCCGCCATCTCGGCCTGCGCCTCGGGGAAGCGCTCGAGGTAGTCGAGGATGAGGAAGCCCTCCATGCGGCCGCGCTTGACGATCAGGTTCCGGTAGTTCGCCGGTCCGACGATCGCGCCGCGGTCGTTGTAGCTGGAGATCGCCCCGCACAGCACCACGCGCCCGCGCAACGCGAGCTGCGCCAGGCAGGCGTCGAGGATCGCCCCGCCGACGTTGTCGAAGTACAGGTCGATCCCCTCGGGCGCCAGCTCGCGCAGACGCGTGCCGACGTCTTCGCCCTTATAGTCGATCGTCGCATCGAAGCCGAGCTCCTCGGCGATCCATCCGCACTTCTCGGCGCCGCCCGCGATCCCGATCACCTTGCCGGCGCCCTTGATCTTCGCGATCTGGCCGGCCGTCGAGCCCGTAGCGCCTGCCGCGCCGGAGATCACCACCACGTCGCCCTCCTCGACGCGTCCCACGTCGAGCATGCCGAAGTAGGCCGTCATCCCGGTGATGCCGAACAGCCCCAATGCGACGGTCGGCGAGACCCCGTCGGGGAGGCTCTGCATCGCGCGCTCGCCCTCGTCTGCGATCACGTAGTCCTGCCAGCCCGTCATCCCGAACAGCAGCTGGCCCGGAGCGTAGCGGTCGGTGTTGCTGCGCAGCACCTCGGCGATGCCGCCGCCGCGGACCACTTCGTCGATCTGGATCGGCGGCAGGTAGCCGGGCGCGTCATCCATCCACGTGCGGATCGTCGGGTCGATCGACAGGAAGCGGACGCGCGCGAGCGCCTCGCCATCGCCCGGCTCGGGTATCTCGTGCTGCTCGACGCGAACGGTCGACTCGTCCACCATTCCGGATGGACGCTCGGCCAGGACCAGGCGGCGGTTGTGATCGGTCACGCTGCTCATCCCCTCTCGGCCGGCCCCTCTGCCGGCCCTTCGCATTGAGGCGTCGGACGACGCGGACCTCATCTTAGGCCTATGCGGCGCTCTTGCCGTCCAGCGCCTTGATCGCGGTGAGCACGTCGGTGAGGCCGCCCTGCGTTTTGGTGTCCAGGCGGTCGAGGATCACCTGCGTGTCTTCGAACTCTTTCAGCGCGCGAGCGTCCGAGGCCGCGGACTGCACGCGCTGTCCGACGAGGATGATGCTCAGCAGGACGAGCTGCAGGAACGTCTGCGCGATCCACGACACGATCAGGATGAGCCCCGGCTTGGTGAAGAACACCGGCACGTCGCTCTTCTTCAGCACATTGGCCTGGATCAGGATCGCGGGGAGGCTGACGAATGCGAGTAACGCGAATGCATAGGCGCAGGCCATCGTTCCGACGCCGGAGGTGATGATCACCGCGAATTTCGCGTTGAATCCCTCCACCTCGCTGACCCTTCTCTTGATCTGCCTCGGGCTGAAGCGCACAACATCGGTGAGGTGGTTGCGCATCGGCACTGGTTGGTCGCTCATCGAAAGCCGCCTTTCGGGTTGCGGGGCGCTCGACGCCCTATTGGTCTGATGTCACCGCGGGCCGCGTGAGCTCCTCGAGCAGCAGGACGAACGAGCCGTAAGGGCGGCCCGTCACCTGCTGCAGCCCGATCTCGCACGTGCGGTTGCTGCACACGCAGGCATCCAGGGTGCGGCCGTCGAGCTCCTCGCTCGCCGTCGCAAGCGCCGACGCGGGCAGCTCGGGATGGAGCAGCCCGCGGTCTCCGGCCATCCCGCAGCACGTCGTGCCCGCGGGAGTGACGACCTCCTCCGCCAGCGCGCCGGAGATCGCCTGGAGCTTGTCTGCGAGACCGAGATGGAACGCCGAGCAGGGAGGATGCAGGGCGACGGACGCCGCCCGGCGCTCGACCGTGAGGTCCGGGAGCAGGTGGTCGTGGACCCACTCGATCGAGTCGACGATCCGAACCTGATCGAAGCGCTCGCGCATGCCGGCATCCAGCTCGTCGCCGACGTCGCCGAGCAGTCCATGTGAGCAGGAGGTGGCGTCGACGAGGAGCGGCAGCCGCCCGTCCTCCGTCCAGCGCACGATCGCCTCGGCGAGCATGGCGGCCATGTGTGCGTGACCGCGGCGGTATCCCTTCGAGCTCCATGGGGTCGCGCAGCACTTGCCGGCGACGTCCTGCGGGATCCATACTGGCCGCCCGGCCCGTGCCGAGACGGCCACCAGCGCCTCCGGCAGCGTCGGTCCGGCGGCGCGCCCGCGCGGGTTGCCGAAGATGCGGTTGATGCAGGCCGGGAAGTACACCGCGGCCGCGCCCTCGGGCGTGGTGGCGGGCAGGCGGGCGTTCGCCGGCCCCGGGAGCGCGTCGCTCCAAGCCGGGAGCAGCTCGTGCGTGACGGCCCTGCGCGCCAGCGAGCTGGCCGCGCGCATCGGCCCGTCCCCGATGGCGCGTCCGGCGCGCAGTCCCGCCCGCGCCCCGCGTTCGACCATCGCCCAGCGCCTGGCCAGCGCGAGCGCGGCACGTTCGTCGGTCTCGCCGTGCTCGCGCTGGCGAAAGCCCTTGATCAGCTTGCCCGTGTCGATGCCGACCGGACAAGCGAGGCTGCAGGTCCCGTCCGCCGCGCACGTCTGGATCGCGTCGTACTCGAACTGCTCGAGCAGCGCCGCGAGCACCGGCGAGCCGGCCGGCTGGCGAGCCATCTCGCGCCTGAGCACGATCCGCTGGCGGGGCGTCGTCGTAACGTTGCGGCTCGGGCAGACCGGCTCGCAGAAGCCGCACTCGATGCACTGCGTGGCGGTCTCCTCGATCTGCGGCGTCGACTTGAGGTTTCGCAGGTGGCCGTCCGGATCGTTCGTCAGGAGAACTCCGGGAGCGAGGATCCCCTCGGGGTCGGCCAGCCGCTTGACGCGCCACATCAGCTCGGTCGCCTTGGCGCCCCACTCCCGTTCGACGTACGGAGCCATGTTGACGCCCGTGCCGTGCTCGGCCTTCAAGGAGCCGTCGTACTCGTCGACGATCAGACCGACGAGCGCGCGCATGAAGGTCTCGTAGCGGTCGAGATCGGCCTGCTCGCCGAAGTTGGGCGTCAGCAGGAAGTGCAGATTGCCGGCCGACGCGTGCCCGGCGACGCCCGGGAGGAAGCCATGCTCGCCGAGCAGCCGCTGAAGATCCTTGGCGGCATCGCCGACACGGGCCGGCGGCACGCAAACGTCCTCGATGATCATCGAGACGCCCGGAGCCCGCATGGCGGCGAGCAGCCCCTGCATGCCCTCGCGCACCCGCCACAGCATCTCGATCTCGTGGCGCTCTCGCGTGAACCGCGGCTCCTCCAGGGGCTCGCCAGCGGCGAGGATCTCCGTCGCAGCCGCCTCGGGCGCGTCGAGGTCCGCCTCGCGTTCGGCCCTGAACTCGACGAGCAGCGCCGCAGAGGTCGGCGGAAGCTCCTTCCAGCGCTCGGGTGTGCCGGGCATGTTCCAGGCCGCTGCGATGAGCGTCGGTGCGACCATCAGCTCGGTAGCCGTCGCGCCGGCCGCCACGAGCGGCTGCACGGCCGCGACGGCCGCGTCGATGTCCTCGAAGAACGACAGCGAGAGCGTCGTGTGGCGCCCGAGGGGCACCGTCTCGAAGACCGCCTCGGAGACGAACGCCAGCGTTCCCTCCGAGCCGACGATCAGCCGCCGGAAGATCTCGAGCGGGCTGTCGGCGTCGAGGAACGCACACAGGCGATAGCCGGTCGTGTTCTTGATCGCGAACTTGCGCGCGACGCGGTCCGACAGCGCCGCGTCGGCGCGAAGCTCGTCGCGGATCTCACCGAGTCCGCGGGCCAGCTCGGGCGCCGCCGCGGCGAACCGCTGCTCGGCGTCGTGCGCGGCGGTGTCGATCACCGCGCCGCCCGGCAACACGAAGGTCATCGACCGCAGCGTCCTGTAGGAGTCGGCCACCACGCCGCAGCGCATGCCACCGGAGTTGTTCGCAATCACCCCGCCGACGCAGGCGATGTCCGTGCTCGCCGGATCGGGGCCGAGCCTGCGGCCGTGACGGGCGAGCAGCCGGTTCACGTAGCCGAGCACCGCGCCCGGCTGCGCCCGAACGCGCATGCCGGCATCCTCGACGCGCACGCGCTGCCAGTCGCGCCTGACGTCCAGGAGGATCCCGTCGGTCTGTGCCTGGCCGCTCAGGCTGGTGCCGCCGGCGCGGAACACGATCGGCGTGCGTACGCGATGGGCGAGCTCCAGCAGGCGCACGACGTCCTGGACGTCACCGGGGATCGCCACAGCCTGGGGGATCGAGCGATACGGGCTCGCGTCGGAGGCGTAGCGAACGAGGTCAAGCGCCCGCGCCGCTACACGCTCGGGCCCGATCGCCGCCTCGAGCTCGCGCCGCAGCGCGGCGGGGGTTCCGCCAGCGACCCAGTCCGGCGCCCGATCGGGCGCCGGCGCCGCCGTCTCGGGCGCGATGCGGGTGACGTCGGCTTCGAGCAGTGCCACCGTCAGTCGAGCCACATGCCGCTCGCGACCGGCGCCTGCACGAGACGCGGACCCTCCTGCACGGCGATCGCCGCGCGCAGCGACTCGGTGAGCTCCTCGCGCGTCTGCACCTCCTGTGAGGGCACGCCGTAGGCCTCCGCGACGGAGGCGACGTCGAGGCCGGGGAGGTCGAGGCCCGGAAGCCCCTTGGCCTGCTCGAATTCCGCGAACCACTTGAGGATCATGTACTCCTCGTTGCGCAGCACGAGGAACGTGACCGGAACCCTGTAGGCGGCGGCCGTCCACAGCGCCGTGATCCCGTATTGCGCCGATCCCTCGCCGAGCACGCACACGACCGGCCGCTCCGGCTGAGCCAGCTGGACGCCCACCGACGCGGCGATGCCGAACCCGAGTCCGCCGCTGGCGCTGAAGTAGTAGCTGCCTGGTCGCGAGAGCCGCAGGCGGTTGCGCAGCGCGACGGTGCTCGACGGAGTCTCCACGACCGCGATCCCGTCCTCCGGCCACACGTCGGCGAGCGCCGCCATCGCTGTCGAACCGCTCATCGGGTCCGCCTCGGCTGGCTCGCCGGGCAGCGGCCGCGGCTCCGGCGCCGCGCGCTCGCTCGGGCCCGTGAGCTCCAGAAGCCGCGCCAGGGCGAGCCCGACGTCGCCGACGATCGCATTCCCCATCGGCGCCCGCGCGGCCTCGCTCGGGTCGCTCGTGATCTGGACGAGCAGGGCGCCCTCGGGAAGCAGCGGTCCGGGGATGTAGGGGTAGTAGGGGAAGACCGACGAGCCGACGACGAGCACCAGGTCGTGGCCCTTGAGCGCTTCTGAGAGGGGGCCGATCGCCGGCGCCAGCACGCCCATGAAGTTCGCGTGGTCCTCGGGGAAGCCGAGCCGTCCGCCTCCCGTCGCCGGCGTCGCCCACACCGGAAGGCGCTGCTTCTCCGCGAGCGCCACAGCCGCATCCCAGCCGCCGCTCGCGTCGATGTCCGGGCCCGCCACGAGCACGGGATTGCGGGCGTCTTCCAGCAGCCCGGCGAGTTCTTCGAGCGCGAGCGGATCGGGCATCGCGCGACCCCGCACCGCGCGCTCCAGCGCGCGCCTCTCCAGATCCTCATCGGCCTCGAGATCCCAGTCGTCCATCGGGATCGACACGAAGGCCGGGCCGCGCGGCGGCAGCGAGGCGTGGTGGATCGCGCGCGCGATCGCCTGCGGTACGTCCTGGGCTCGCGGAGGCTCGTGACTCCACTTCACGTACGGCTGCGGACCGAGCACCGCGTCGCGGTTGGTGAGGTTCGCCTCCATCGTGATCTGCGGGCGCACCTGCTGGCCGGCGGTGATGAGCAACGGGGACTTGTTCGCCTGGGCGTTGAAGATGCCGCCGACCGCGTTGCCCACCCCCGGGGCGGTGTGCAGGTTGACGTGCGTCGTGCGGCCGCTCGCCTGCGCGAACCCGTCCGCCATCCCAACCACGACGAGCTCCTGCAGGCCGAGCACGTAGGTGAAGTCATCGGGGAAGTCCTTCAGCATCGGGAGCTCGGTCGATCCCGGATTGCCGAAGATCGTCGTCATCCCGTGCGCGCGGAGAAGATCGAAAGTGGCCTCGCGAACCGTCGCCATCACGGCGGACGCTAGCCGAATTCTCGCGTGAAGCGCGCGAGCCGAGGAGTTTGCACGGCGAGGGGACGAAATGTTAGGGTCCTCGCCACTGCCGATTCGACCAGGGGGGTAGACGCGCGATGCGGATCAAGAGACGTGTCTGGGGAGCCACAACGGCCGCATCGGTCCTGGCCGTGATCGGCTCGCTGGCGTCGAGCTCTGCTGCGGCGGCGCTCGTGGCGCCCGTGACGGCCGGCCCGCCCAGGCCCACCCACGTCAACCAGCTCGACCTCAACGCCTTCTTCCCGGCGACGACGAAGATCCACGTCGGCGACTCTGTCAGCTGGTCGATCAACGGATTTCACACCGTCTCCTTCCTGGCCGCCGGCCAGGAACCCAAGCCGCCGTTCGTCCCGGCCATCGGGAACCTCGTGAGCGGTCAGCTCGACGCCGCGTCGTTGCCCTTCTGGTTCAACGGCCAGCCCAAGCAGGTTCTCAACCCCGAAACCGCCCTTCCTAGCGGGGGCAAGACCTACAACGGCTCCGGTTTTCTCAACAGCGGCACACCCTCGCCGGGCGGCCCGCCCACCCCCTTCGTCGTCAAGTTCACGAAAGCCGGCACCTTCACGTTCGACTGCCTCATCCATCCCGGGATGAAAGGCGTGGTGAAGGTGCTGCCCAAGGGCGCGCACGTCCCGACGGTCTCCAAAGACCATCTCACTGCCCTCGGCGAATACAACGATGCCGTCGCCAAAGGCCGCAAACTGGGCAAAGTCAAACCGCCTCCCGCGACCGTGCTGGCGGGGAACGACGGCAGCGGCCCGGTCGCCTGGCTTCGATTCTTCCCGCAGAACCTGAAGGTCAAAGCGGGCACGACCGTCACGTTCAAGCTCGCCTCACAGCGTGAGGTCCACACGATCACGATCGGCCCCGCCCCATACACGACGGCGATCGAGAAAGCGTTCATCACGCCGGTGCCGAAGCCGCCGGGACCGCCGACGCTCGTGGTGAACCCGCTCGGCGTGTTCCCAAGCGATCCGCCGCCGCTACCGCCGTACACGGGCGCCAACCACGGCAACGGCTTCGAGGGGTCGGGCGTCCTCGCAGGTGGCGGCGGCCCGCTGCCCTCGAGCGTGAAGATCACCTTCACGAAGCCCGGCGTGTACAACTACGAGTGCGTCATCCACGAACACATGGACGGCAAGATCACCGTCACGAAATAGTCGTGGCGTCGAGCTCGGGGCTGAACAACGCTCCGGGCTCGAGCGGGGTCAGCGGACCGGTGGCGGCGAGCCCTCGGCCGTGGCGGCAAGCGTCGGATCCCACGCGCACACCTCGCATGCGTGCCGGAACGCCGAGCGCACGAACTCGACCGCGTCCGCGCGCGGGTCCGCGCTGACGCGCACGTCGTCCCAGTCCAACACATACTCGCCGAGCGCCTGCTCCCAGCGCGCCGCCGGCGGTGAGAGCGTCGCGGCTGCGAACTCATCCGGCGCGGGATGGGCATAGGCGTAGAACGCCGCCCTGCCGTAGCGTTGATCGCCCGGCCACCAGCCGACGGCGACCTCCTGCGCATCCATCGCGTTGCGCATGATGAAGTCATCCGACGGAGGGTCGGCCGGCTCGCCGGAGAAGAGGCTGACGGCGAGGTCGAACGAGCCCCACCACGCGTTCACCGGCGTCGAGCGGCCGCGGTATGGCGCGCGAAACGCAGCGAGCACCAGAGCGGCCTGGGTTGCCGCGGAGAAGTAGCTCCCGACCTGGCGCGTGTCGTAGCGAGCGTGCTCCTCGTCCTCGTCGAGCGGCACGCTCCACGGCACCTCCTGTGGTGTCGGGTTGATCTCGACGTGACCGGCCATCGAGCGGACTCCGGCGAGCAGCTCCCGCGTGACCTCGCCGACGGATCGATCCGGAGTGAGCGCGACGCGCCGCACGCGGCCGTCGCTGTGCTCCGCGACCACCTCATGCGAGCGCAGGTCGAGCGCCGCTACGAGGGCGCCGGAGCCGTCGGGCGCCGGCAGCGGCAGCGTTTCCCATCCTCTGGCACTCAGGCGCAGCGCCGCGTGCTGCAGCTCGGGCTCGGGCGGAGCGAGCGCGACCGCGAGCTTGCCCAGGACCTGCGTGTGCGCGTGGAGCGTGTCGCACGTCTCACGCCATTCTTCATAGGAGACGGCCGGCCACGCCGAGGTCGATGTCTCGCTCATGCCGCCGGCCTCTCGCGGTCGGCCGCCAGACGACGCCCCTGCGCGAGACCGGCAACGATGACCGCGTCCCGGCGTGTCGGGTCCATCAGGTTCGCCCCCATCGCCACCGAGCTCGCCTCGTCGGGATTGACCGCCGTCACGCTCGCGCCGCGATCCCTCACGACCAGCGCCTCGGTGGCCGCGATCCCACGTGACACGCGCCCGAACGCGCCCGCGAGCGTCCCGCTCGCCGGGCGCAGGGAGCCGGTAGGGTTCAGACACAGCACCTGCTCGCCGCCCGTCACCTCGGCCGTGTCCAGGTTCGTCGGACTCCACACGCCGCCGTCCACGTAGCTTTGACCGCCCACGAGCACCGGACGAAACACGCCCGGGATCGCGCACGACGCCTGCACCGCCTTCGCAACGGAGATCTCAGGAGCACCCGGAGCGCCGAACACCACTCGACGACCCGTCTCGAGCTCCACGGCGACGATCCGCAGACGGCCATCCCAGCGCACGCCCGACTGCTCCATCATCCGCCCAAGCTCGGCGAGCGATCGGCTGCCCGGGGTCACACGGCGCAGCAATGTGCGCCGGATCAACGCTCCCCCTCCCGTCGTCGACGCGAACGCCAACGAGGCGAGCGGCGCGGCCGCGGCACCGGCGAACTCGGCCGCCGCCCCGAACGCGTGCCTGAGCGCGTTGACGTGCTCGCCGGACTCCCCCGGCGTGACCGGGGGCGACGCAGGCGGCACTCCAATCCGGCTCCCGGGCGGCAGGCCGGCAACGAGCGACGCCGCCACGATCGATCCGGCCGAGGTGCCGACGTAAGAACCGCATTCGCGGACGTTCAGCCCCTTGGCCTCGTCGAGCCCCGCGAGCACCGCGCTCATCCATGCCTCACCGAGGATCCCTCCGCCGCCGAGCACGAGTACGTCAGGGGTCTGCATGACTCTGCCCAGCCTAGTCCACCCCTGCCGGTCGCTCATCTCGCTGTCTCCGTTTGAAGGATGTGCTCTGCTGCAATGCCATCCTCTCCCGGCACAGGCCACGTCACCAGCCACCCAAGGTCTAGCCTCCGCAACACCTCACGGTCAGCCAACAGTCCGAGCAGACAGACCGCGCGTTAACGGTGACCGTGCGCCCACTCCGGGGCGTACGGAAGGAAGCGCGGGGAGGCGGACCGCGACGGTGTCGGCCGGTCAGCGCTATGTCGCGAGCATCAACCGTCCCAGGCCACGACGGCGCTAGCCGCAACCGCGCCACGGCCGTGGGTCTAGGCGGCCGCCGAAGATGCTGCGGCCGCGTGCCCTTCCCGTGCGCTCTCGGAGTGGCTGCGGCTGTCCCGCGAGGAGATCATCACGACCGTGAGCATCGCCCCGATCAGGGCGAAGCCGGTGCCGACGAGGAAGGCCCGCTCGAAGCCCTTCGTCAACGCAAATGCGAGATCGTGCTGACCGGCGTGCAGCAGGCCCTTCGTGCGGCTGTTCGCCACCGTCGCGAGGATCGCAAGCCCAAGCGCGCCGCCGACCTGCTGCGCCGTGTTGACGAGTCCCGATGCCAGCCCCGCCTCGTGGGGTCTGGTGCCGGTCACCGCGGCGATCGTCACGGGCACGAACGACAGGCCGAGGCCAACGGCCGCCAGCAGCGACGGTCCCAACACGTCGGCCACGAAAGAGCCTCCGGTCGGCGGCACGCGCGAGAACCAGAAGAGGCCTCCGGCGACGAACAGCAGGCCGGTCAGCAGGACCGGCTTGAACCCGAAGCGCGTTACGGCCGCCGACGCCGCGCCGGCCGAGAGGATGATCCCGAAGGCCAGCGGCAGGTAGGAGAGCCCCGCCTTCAACGCCGAGTAGTGGAGCACCTGCTGCATGTATAGCGAGACGAAGAAGAACATCGAGAACAGCGACATCCCGATCAGCAGCGCCACGGTGTCCGCGCCGCGGAGCGTGCGCAGCCGGAAGATCGAGAGCGGCATCAGCGGCGCTCGCTGGCGCATCTCGATCGCGACGAACAGCGCGAGCAGGACCAGCGCTCCGGCTATCTTCGCGAGCGTCGCGGTCGAGCCCCATCCGGCGTTGACCGCGTCCACCAGCGCGTATACGAGCAGCGACAGGCCGGCAGTGACGGTCACGGCGCCCGGAAGGTCGAAGCTGCGTGTCTTCGTCTCGGCGCGGCTCTCGAGCAGAATGCGTGGTGCGAGGAACGCGCACACGAGGCCGATAGGGACGTTCACGAACAGGACCCACCGCCAGTTGAGCCCGCTCGTGAGCACGCCGCCCAGCAGCACGCCGGCCGCTCCGCCTGCGCCCGCGACGGCGCCCCACACGCCGAAGGCGCGGTTGCGCTCCTCGCCGTCGGCGAACGTCGTCGTGATGATCGACAGCGCCGCCGGCGAGACGATCGCGCCGCCGAGACCCTGCACCGCACGTGCCGCGATCAGCCATGGCTCGGACTGCGCGAGCCCGCCCGCGAGCGAGGCGGCCGAGAACACCAGCAGCCCGACGATGAACATGCGCCGGCGGCCCATCAGGTCTGCGAGCCGCCCGCCCAGCAGCAGGAACCCGCCGAACGTGAGCGTATAGGCGTTGACCACCCACGAGAGGTCGGTCTGCGAGAAGCTGAGCGCGCGGCCGATCGACGGCAGCGCGATGTTGACTATCGACGCGTCGATGACGATCACGAACTGCGTCATCGCCAGCAGCATCAGGGCCAGGTTCTTCGCGCGGGGCGTCATCTCTATCATGGAAGGTGAACTCCGTTTCCGGTTGCGCGCCGCATGATACGGAGCCACAATTCCGCTTGTCAAGTAGAAACCTGACGCCGCCATGAGAGAGGTCCTCGATCCCGCCCGCCCGATGCGCGCCGACGCCCGCCGTAACCGGGCGCGGATCCTGCAGGCGGCTAGTGAGCTGTTCGCCAGCGAAGCGGCGGAGGTGCAGATGGCCGGCTGGCGGTGGTCGCAGAACGCTCGGGCGAGCTGACCGCTCGCGCTCGTTAACATCGGTCGCGCCACCCACGCGATCGGAGAGATGTGTCAGAGGATCAAGATTGGCGACTGACGGCTGAACTGGACGCCGCGGACAGGCGCGGCGCGCTCGAGCGGCTGCGCGGACGCGTCCGCGCCCCGGACGTCGTCGAGGACGTCGAGGCGGCGCTGCCACACGATGTCGTTGTCACGCACGACGGCAAGCTGCTGTTCGCGTACGCCTCCTCCGAGGATGAGATCAGGGTCGCACGCGGCTTGATCGAGCAGGTGCTGCAGCGCGACGGCATCGAGGCGAAGATCGCGCTCAGCCATTGGGACGAGGATCGCGACGAGTGGCGGCAGGTCGATCCGCCGCTGACCGCCGAGGAGACCCGCAGCGAGGAGGCGGCGGAGCTCGATGCCGAGGTCCTCGAAACGCGCACGCTCGTCGCAAGCGCGGGCAAACTCGTGCGCTCGTCCTTCGAGCAGTCGCTGCTCGATTGGGCGGACAAGCTGGGGCTCACATGCACGATCGTCGAGCATCCCCACCTGCTGACCACGCAGGTCCTGTTCACCTGCACCGGGCCCAGGCGCAGGATCGATGAGTTCTCGAGGGCTCTGAACGCCGAGGGCACCGCCACCCTGCGTGCGGACGGCATCCTCATGCTCAACCCGCTGTAGGTAGCACGAGACAGGCGAACTCCATGCTCGAGCTGTCCAATATGCGGCAAATTGCTGGATACTGAAACGCGATGTCGAACGAACCGACCACCTCCACCGCGCTCGAGCAGGCACGTAGATCATTCGAAGCCGCCGACAGCGGCGACTACGACTGGATGATCAGCTTCTATGGTCCCGACTCGATCTTCGACATGGAGCCGTGGGGCCTGGGCACGTACGAAGGGCTGGTTGCCATAAAGGCGTTCTTCAAAGACTGGATCGGCGCTTTCGACGAGTTCGAGATGAAGCTCGAAGAACTCGCCGACCTCGGCAACGGAGTCGTGTTCGGGGTGGCCCGCCAGTACGCAACCTCTGCGGGCAGCAACCCTCTCCAACTGAGGCATGCCGCCGTATCGGTGTGGGAGGGCGGCGTGGCGGTGCTGGTGAGGAACTACCCCGACATCGAGGAAGCGCGGGTCATCGCCCAGGCGCTCGCCGCGTCGAGAGGCTAGCGCTGGACGACCGGCCGTGGGGGCGTCGATGCGCTGATTGATAGGTTTGCCCGCCGGTGAGCGCGAACGTCGTCTTCTCGCTCTGCGCGGGGGTCGCGTCGCTGGCGGTCGCGATCGGCGCGGCCCTCAAAGGCGCGTATGTGGTCACGGGCGTCTGGGCGCTGCTGTCGGTCGGGTTCTTCATCAGAGCGCAATACGGACGACGCGACCGCGGGTGAGCACCTTCGGGCACAAATGCGGACAGCCCTAAAGTCTCACCCGCGGTGCGCCGACACAGGACCTATGAAGATGAGTATCGAGTTGGACGACGACGACCCCACGCAGGTGGCGAACGAGCTGGTCCGCATGTTGGCCCTGGCCCTCAAACTGGGCGTCGGCGTGGAGGCAAATGCGGGCTCGTTCTCGGTGACGAACCCAGGTGACGAGGAGTGCGTGAGGCGCTGGATAGGCCATGACGGCGAGTATCGCCGGGACGTCATGCAGCGGCGCTGGGTCGTCAAGGAAAGCACCGACCCCTCGGGACGGCAGATGCCGTTGCCGGCGGAGTGACGGCCGCCGGGGCGGTTAGCGAAGCGGCTCAACGCGATCGGCAGCTCGTCGAAACGCGATCGGCAGCTCGTCGAACGGCGGCGGACTCGAGCGCAGCAACAAGCATCGACGACGCGCTCACTCGCGGCGACGCATCCGAAACGCGGGGCGGTAGGGTCGCGCGGTGGGTTCCCCCAACCGCTCACCAGATTGGGTTCGTGCCCGGGTGCTCCGCGCAGGCATCGAGGAGTGGCGGCCCGGTGGCCGAGGCAACATACTTGCGGAGCCGGTACTCATGTGCGTCTCAGAACTGCTCTCCGACGTGCGAGCAGAGATTTACGATCAACACGGAAAACTGCTCTCGTTTACCAGGTGGCGTCAAAGCGACAGCCAGTCGCGTCTCGGGAAGCTGCTGCGTGGACGCAGCGCGGTTGACCTTCTCGACATCGGTGGGCGGACACAGCTCACGTTGAGCAAGGAGCGCGATCGGTGGGGTCTGCGGCTCATCAAGGCAGCTGCGCCCGACGGCGCGGAGATCGGCGCGGTGATCGTCGCACGAGGGGAGCGCGGTGCGATCGTTGCGGCCGGAACGATCGTAGGGCGGCTGAAGCCGGTGGGCGGCCTCTTGCGCAGCTTCGGGCTCGGTCACGATCGTGATCGTTACATCATCTATGACGCGGCCGAAAGGGAAGTTGGCCGCATCACCCACCGCACCCGCTGGTCCCCGTACAACGTGATCGAGATGGACGACAGGGCGCCCGACACCCTTCGCGCTCTGGCGCTCGCCGGCTGCGCCGCGGTCGACAAGTGGCTAAAGCCGAGCGGGGGCGGGGGATGACGGGCGTGTTGCTTTCGTCTGCGTTCGTGCTCCCGGGCGCGACTCGGCGTCGGGGTGTTCGAACGGGCAGCGCCGCCCGCGATACGAGCGCTGCCCATCAGCCCTAACATCGGTCCACGAGGGATGGGCGACGGGTCCGGAAGTACCTCCGGGAGTGGGCGCGGCGGGTTTCGAACCTGCGACCTCTCGCGTGTGAAGCGAGCGCTCTCCCACTGAGCTACGCGCCCTGGGAGGCCGATTCTATTGGGCCTGCGCTGTCCTGGCCGCTTCGCCGGAAGGCGTCGAACGTGACGCTGCTGCCCATTCATGGTCGGGCGCCTGCTTCGCGTCGGCCACGGCGAACTCAATAGCGGGCTGAGCTGGTGAGTAGCTGCGGCCACACCGGGAGCTCGACGCCGTCCACGGTCGCCCCCCCGAAGCCGAATGTTGGGGTGATCTCGGTGGCGATGGCGGCTGGGAAGTCGAGGGACGGCCTCGACGGCTCGTTGAGAGCGGCGAGCTGCTCGGGGGCGAGGGTGATCTCCAGCGACGCGAGATTGGAGCGCAGCTGTTCGATCGTGCGGGCTCCGATGAGCGTGGAGCTGACCGCGGGGCGGCTGCGTACCCAGGCAAGCGCGACCTCCGCCGAGCTGACGCCGAGCTCGGTAGCGACCTGGGCGACCGCCTCGATGACGTCCCAGTCCCGCTCGGTCGGGCCGTCGCCGAGGCCTACCCGCCGGCTGTCGGCGGGCGCGCCGTTGCCGCGGACGTACTTGCCCGACAGCTGGCCGCTGCGCAGGGGACTCCAGGGGAGGACGCCTATTCCGAGCGCTTCGGCCATCGGCAGCAGCTCGCCCTCGGGGGTGCGCTCGAGCAGCGAGTACTCGAGCTGGAGCGCGGTGACCGGCGCCCAGCCACGGAAGTGGGCGATCGTGTGGGCCTGCGCGGCGACCCAGGCCGGGACGTCGGACAGGCCGACGTAGCGGACCTTGCCAGCGGTCACGAGGTCATCGAGCGCGCGCAGTGTCTCCTCGATCGGGGCGCGGCGGTCCCAATTGTGCAGCCAGTAGAGATCGACGTAGTCGGTCTGCAAGCGGCGCAGCGACTCCTCCAGCTGGGCGATGAGCGCCTTGCGGCCGGCGCCGCCACCGTTGGGGTCGCCGGGATGGAGGTTGCCGAAGAACTTCGTGGCGAGCACGACGCGCTCGCGCCGGCCGGGTCGCGCGGCGAAGAAGTCGCCGACGATCTTCTCGGAATGACCGTTGGTGTAGACGTTGGCGGTGTCGACGACGTTGCCGCCGCGGTCCAGGTACTCGGACAGGATCGCCTCGGAGGTCTCGGGGCTCGCGCCCCAGCCCCAGTCTTCGCCGAAGGTCATCGTGCCGAGGGTGAGCGGGCTGACGCGCAGACCCGAGCGGCCGAGCGTGATGTAAGAGTCGAGAGATGTCATGGCTCCATGACACCACCAGGGGCGCGCTGGTGGTAGATCGATGCTGCCTGGCTCTTGCACGATCCTGCCAATCACCGCAATGATGGTGGCGCCCGCGTGATTCACTTTGGTGTGTGGCCGCGCTGACCGGACTCCGGGAGTCGATCACCCGGCACGCGGGCGAAGGCCGGACACCCACCGCGCTCCCCGGCGTCTCGGTCATGTGCTCGCCGACGATCACTGAGCCGTTGCCGAACGTGACCGAGCCGACGCTCTCGGTCATCGCGCAAGGCGTCAAGGACACGGAGCTGAACGGACGCACCTTCACCTACGGGCCGGGGCAGTTCCTCGTCGTGTCGGTCGAGCTGCCGGTGATCGGGCACATCACCCGCGCCACTGTTGAGGATCCGTTCCTCGCGGTCGTGCTCGAGCTGCGCCCAGAGACGATCGCCGCCCTGCTCCTCGAGACGGCGCCGGCGGCTACCGCCCGCCCGGGCGCCGACGCTACGCCCGCCGGGATCGCGGTCAGCGACGCGTCGCCAGCGCTGATCGACGCGATCGGTCGGCTGCTCGCGCTCCTCGATGCGCCTGCGGACGCGGCCGCGCTGGCGGCCGGCGTCGAGCGCGAGGTCCTGTGGCGCCTGCTCACCGGTCCGCAGGGGACGACCGTGCGGCAGATTGGCCTGGCCGACAGCCAGCTCGCGCACGTAGCCCGCGCGATCCGCTGGATCCGTGGCCACTACAACGAGACGCTGAGAGTCGAGGAGCTCGCCGCGCTCGCGACGATGAGCGTCTCCTCGTTCCACCGCCACTTCCGCGCGGTCACCTCGATGACGCCGATCCAGTACCAGAAGCAGATCCGCCTGCGCGAGGCACGCGCGCGACTCCTCGCCGAACCGGGGGACGTCACGGGCGTCGGCTTCGCGGTCGGCTACGACAGTCCCTCGCAGTTCAGCCGCGAGTACCGGCGCACGTTCGGCGTAGCTCCCAGCCGCGACGCGCTCGCACTACGCGACGCCGTCCTATAGCCGGCGGTCTAGGCGCCCGCGCGGCGGCCATACGAGGGCTCCCGCTTCCTCGCTGCTCACCCAGCCCTGTGGTGTCGACGACGGGCGCAGGACCGAACAGGATCTCTTTGAAGTCGGACGCGGTCCCGGTGCGAGCCCAGTCACGCTGCAGCTCGCACGCGAGCTGCACCCACCCCACGCGCTTGGCACCGGCCTGGGCGACGCGCTTCAACGCCGCCCGATGCGCGTCGGGCGAGGTGCCGCCGATGGCATCGACGACGGGGTAGACCTCGTACCCTGATCGCAGCGCGTCGAGGGTCGGGAATGCCAGGCACGCCTCGGTCCACAGCGCGGTCATCACGATCTTCTTGCGCCCCGTTGCCTCTAGCGCCGCACGGAACTCCACGTCCTCCCATGCGTTGATGGTCGTGCGGTCGATCTGCTCCGCGCCGTTCAAGGCGTCCAGCAGTTCGGGCACCGTCGGCTGGTTGACGCCGCTCGCGACGTTCACCGTCGACAGCACGACCGGCAGCTCAAACAGGGTCGCGATCTTGGCGACGCGGACGATGTTCTCTAGCAGGAGCTGATGATCCATCGAACGGATCGAGCGCACCTGCGTCGGCTGGTAGTCGATAACGACGAGTACGGCGTTCTCCGGGGTCAGCAGATGATCGGTCACGCTGTCGCGAACCGGTTCGCTGGTCATCGTCGGGACCTCCTTCGTGTGTTGCAGTCGTAGAGTGCTACCGGCGGGATCTCGTCTGCTCGGGGATCCGTGTCCTCGCCGATCATCCGCCATCCGCGTCGTATAGGCGCGCTGGGACTGTTCCAGCCCGCGGATCAGTCGCTAGCCAAGCGCGGCGCCATGCGGTCGCGTGACCCGCGTCTCCTGCTCGCGGTGGACGCGGGAGGGCAACGGCCTATCGCCATCGACCGAACTGCGATGCAACATCCGGCGCCGTGCACCCACAACGAGGAGGTAGCAGCATGACGGTCACGAGAGACATGTTGGACGCCTCGCCGAGCCGCGCCCCACTTGGCGTCGCGGAGGTCGCAGCAGCCATCGATGAGTGCTTGAACTGCCTACAGGCCTGCATTTCAGACGCGGACGCAGATCTCGCCGAGCGCGACATCGAGGAGGTTCGCACCTGCATCGCGCTGTGCCTGAACTGCGCGGACGTGTGCGACTTCACGGCGCGGGTCCTATCGCGCCCCGCCCAGTGGGACGATTTCGTCGTTGACCGCTTGCTCCAGGCCTGCGTGCGGACATGCACAGTCTGCGCCGACGAGTGCGCCAAGCACGCCGACCACCACCGTCACTGCGCGATCTGCGAGAAAGCCTGTCGCGCCTGCATACAGGCCTGCAGCGCACTACTCGCGGCCGAGGCTGTCGAAGAGCTCGAGAAGCTGGGTGGCGCCTGAGCCACAGCGAGCCGTTACACGCCCGCTCTCGCATGGGTTGGAAGGAAGACGCGCGGTGATGAGCCGCCAGGAGCACATATCCTCGCCTCGATGCTGCGACCCGGGATTCTGCATGTGGAAACCAATCTCGGACTGCGACCGGGGGGCGTTGAGCGACTGGGCGCGGTCCTACTTGAGCTAGGGCTCGCGGAGCGGATAGACGCCCCGGTCGCGCCTGCTCTGCGTGCCCCGGCGTTTGACAACAGGCGCGACCCGGCATTTGGAGCGCGCAATGTGCGGGCCGCGGCCACGCTGGGGATCGAGCAGGCCGACCGTGTCTGTCAGATGCTCAACGCCGGTCAGTTTCCGGTCGTCTTGGGCGGAGAGACGACAGCGTCCTGCTCGGATGCCTGCTTGCGCTGCGGCGGCTCGGCTCGACCGGGCTGGTGCTGCTCGACGGTCACACCGACTTCTGGGACCTGCCCGACGGTTCCGGGGAGCTCTCCGACAGCGACCTGTGGATCGCGACCGGCCACGGCCCCGACGTGATCGCGGATATTGAGGGCCGGCGGCCTCTCGTGTCAGCGGGGGCGTGTGTCGTCTACGGTCATCGCGATCGGGCGCAGCAGCTGCTCGAAGGCAGCCGGAACGTCTACTGCGAGCCGATGCTCGTTCGCAACCTGGCCGAGTTACGCGCCGCGGGCATCGAGGATGCCGCAAAGCATGCGGCATCCTTTTTGGCCGCCCAGAACATCGACAGGGTCTGGCTTCATCTCGATGCCGACTGCATTGACGACGAGTTGATGCCGGCGGTCGACTGGCGTCTCGATGGCGGCCTGTCGCCCAGCGAGGTGGCAGGGCTTGCGCGGCCACTCGTCAGCAGCGGACTGGTCGCCGGCATGGACGTCACGATCTACAACCCGAGCCTGGACAGCGACGATCACGCCGCCGGTCGCGTGCTGCTCGGAGTGGTGGAGGCGATACTCACCTGACGATCTCGGTGGCGCAGCAGGCGAGTGCTAAGCCTCGGCTTGGTGTTCGCGGTAGTGCTCGCGCCAGATCAGCCGGTAGATCGGGATCCGGCGCGGGAGGCTGCGTACCCCTGGAATGAACGGGATACAGATGAAGGCCAGGCTGAGGACGCCCATCACCAGCATCACGAGAATGTCTGCGTTTTCGGAGGTCTTGAACGGTTCGACCTGATACCAGACGGTGTACAACCACAACCACGTCTGGCCGGGGTAGCTGCCCGTCTCGTTCATCATGCCCCACTGATCCCCGAGCAGATGCTGGGCTTCTGCGCGCTGTGCGAGTAGCCCGCCGTCTGACATGAACAGCAACGGCTTGGTGTAGTCGGTCTGGAAGAACTGCCGGCTGGTGAGCAGGCTGCCGTCTAAGCCCCCGCTCTTGGCCAAGTCCAGCAGACCACTCATCATGATCGGGACGGGACCGGTCCTGCTGGCCTTCACCGTCACCGCGCCGGTGGTCGGGTCGACCGAGACATCTTTGCCTGGCGCCTTGTTTTCTTCCAAGGCCGCTTCGTATTGTTCCAGCGGCTTCGCAAACGCTTCCGCCCAGGCCATTTTTGTCTTTTCGGGGGCGGCCTCGAATTGCGCGATCGCGCTCTGCAGCGTCGGGTTGTCGGGGACCGTCCTCAACGGAGCGATCACGAAGTCGTTGGCGGTGTTGATCGGATGGCTGACGCCAAGCCATTTCTGGGGATATAGGAACGCGGCGTGCTGGCCGTCGCTGTTGTGGTTGTAAGGCGGACCGTACGTGGCGGTGTTGCTGGTGCCGGCAAGCTCCTTCGCCGCCGCAGCGATGAAGTCGACGGGCTGGCCACGAGACCACTGCGCGACCGTGCTGGGGCGGTCGTCCGGCGAGGAGAACAGGACGGTCAGCAGCACGCTCAGCAGCGCGACCACGCCGACGGCGATGAACAACTCTTTCACGAGGTCGTATGGCGCGTATCCGCCGCTCCACTCGGCTGTTTCCCGTTCGCGTGGCCACCAGCTCAAGCGGGTCATGGCGACTCGCCCTGCACGCCGGTGGCGGGAGGCGCCGCCTGCGAAGTGCTCACCGCGACGGCCACCTTCTTGTCGAGCTCAAACGGCGGGACAACGCCGTGCTTGCGCACGAGCAGGACGTGCGCGGCCACGAGCGCGACGACGGCCACCGGTAACAGCAGTACGTGGTAGCTGTACATCTGGCCGAAGTTGGTGACGTTGAAGAACGCGCCGACGCCGACCGAGTTCAGACCGTCCTTGGCCTGCGTCGCGATCCACTGGGCATCGAAGTTCTGCTGGGAGACATAGCCGGTCAACGCTGCTGGAACCGCGACCAGGAATGTGATGGCTCCGGTGATCCATACGCGGGATCGCCCGCCACGCCATGCCGCCATCCAGTACTTGCCCCACAGATGGATGACCACGAAGAAGAAGAACAGCTCCACAGACCAGAGGTGGATGCTGTTGAAGAAATGGCCGACGCCAGTGAAGTGCCACCAGGCTGGACCCTTGAGGCTCAGGATCGCGCCGGAGCCGATGATCACCATCAGCGCGGCGATGCTCGCGACGCCGAACACATAGATCCAGGACGCGACGTACGTCGGCTGGCTGTCGGGCAACAGCTTCTCGGGCGGCAGAGCGCCCACGGCGATCTCGCGCGAGCGAGTGGTCCATGATCGCTTGGGGGCGGGGGCGAAGCTCATGAGCCTTTTCCGCGGCGGCGCGCCGCGCCAGGAAAGGGCAGCGTGATCGCCAGCGCAAAGACGACGAACATCACCGCGATCACGACGATGTTCGCGACCGACATCTGGAAGAAGTGCCAATGCACGAGATGCGACGGGTGATTCAGATTGAAGATGGCTGCTAACACGTCATGCGCCTCCCCTCGGAGCTGCCCGTCCTGGACCTTACGCCCGTCACCGGCGTCTCCCCACGACACGTCCCATTTCAGTGCAGCCGCTTTCAGGTCGCGACGAACGGCGGCCCGCCGCGCCAGTAGTGAACCCTCGCGATGACGATCCGTGGATGTTCAGCGAGGCGCCTGCTCTTGGTGTGCTTCGATCGGCGTACCCCCAGCGTCGTCGTTCTCGAACGGAAGTGCGTCCCTGACGCCCGCCTGCTCGAAGGCGTGCTGGACGACCGGAGGTCCGGGGATCAGCGCAAAATCGCATCCACGGCGTTTGCAGAGATTGCAGCGAAACGCGATCACCGCCACGCCGGTCCAGTCGATGTACGTGAGCCCGCGGAGATCCAGCGTGATGGCCGTCACTCCTTCTTCGCAAACGTGCTCGATCTCCGCTTCGAGCGTGTGAACCGAACGGCGGTTCAACTCGCCGCTGAGGATTAGCGTGTGCGTCCAAACCGGCGCGTTGGCCAGAGTCAACTTCGGCTCACTCGATGGCGCCTGCGGGCGCGCGCGATCCTCGACGCTTCCCTCCGCGCCGCCCGCCTTCCGTGTCCTTACCGCCGATACTGCTAGTTGGCGTCCCATGAAATACAGCTCCTTCCCAACAGGCCTCGAATTGATTTCCGAGGGCGCGGATCACGAGATCCAGCGCCGAACTGAAGCGAGCGGGAGGAGCTAGCCCGGACGCTCAGGAATCAGAACGAAGCACGCGGTGAGCCATGGCTCACACGAAAGCCGCAGCCGACGCATCGCGCGGGCGGGCGCCAAGCGTAGGAGAGCGCCGAGCGTGAGGGACGCCGAGAGACCGAACCCCGACGCGCCGCTCGCCGACGCGCCGGAGCCTCCGCCGGGTGCTGGGCTCGGAGCGGGGCTGACCGGCGGACGGCTTCTAACCGCCGAGCCACCGGGGTCGTCGTCCGAAGGAGCCCTCACCGTCGCCGCTGCGACGGAGGCCCCGGCCTCTGCGGAGCCGACGGGCGCGAGCGACGTCGCGAGGAAACGCTGAGCACCGAGCGAACCACCTGCGCAGCTTTCGCTCGTGCGTCCTTCAAGCACGCCCAGCTCGCAGCTGAGGCTGACGGCGCGCCGAGCCGCCACCAGCCCAGCCGCCGAGCTGAGGGAAGCTCTGCGCGCGGCCGAGGTGGCCGACAGCGAATCCGCGCTGTCCACTGCAGAGGCCGTTGGCAGTGAGGCGAGCGGGACACCCGGGACTTCCGGTGAGGCCTCGGCGACGGCATCCGTGGAAGCGGCGGGCGGCGGGGAGGGCGAGCTCTTCGCATCCGGCTCCGGCGCCGGCGCGGCCGGGGGCGTTGTTTCCGGCGTCGCGGGCGGTGGGGTTTCGGGGGTC
>DATMQX010000072.1:0-3285 GCA_035567055.1 Solirubrobacteraceae bacterium | reverse complement strand
GCCCGCTCGTACGCCTGCTCATAGGCGACGCTGTCGGATCGGTCTTCGAAGTCGCCCGCGATCGCGCTGCAGGCTCGCGCCGCCTCGCAGAGGTCGTTGGCCGTGTTCGCAAATGCAGCAGCCATCGCCGGGCTCTCGCGTCCCTGGTTGTTGGGCTCGTTCCACGGCTCGACGTACGCGATCGGGTAGCCGATGGCGCCCGCCCTCCCGAGGATCGCTTCGAGCCGCGGCAGGTATTCCCCCGCGGAGCCTGGATAGACGCCGTCGTAGCTCGTCAGGGCGACGACCGGCGTGAGCCCGATGCTGCGGACGTCTTCGAGCCAGGCTTCGAAGCGTTCACGATAGTTGCCGCTGGCATGTGCCCCGCTGCTGGGCTCCGTCATGACGTCCCACTGGACGACGTAGCGGGCGAGGATGATCTGCCCGCCGGCGGCGCCCGACCACGTGCTTCGGAAGAGGCGTGCGAATGAACTCTCGGCGAACGAGCCCTCCCACGCCGGCAGGCTCTGGTCAGAGATGCCATCGACGTAGCGCGTACCCGCAGACGCGCGGGTGCAGGTCATGGCCAGAGCCACGAGCAGGCCGGCGAGAGCTGCGGCGATGCGGACGAGCACGCTGTTGGTGGTAGCAGTGATTCGCTGGTGCACCAGGTGTTCTATCTACCCGACGCGGCGCCTGAAGTTGCTGGGCGCTGCCTTGACACGCCCTTCACACGGCGATAGCGTCGTGAGCAGAGGGGGTGGGTCCTGACGGCCGACTTCGCCGCGCCGAGCGACCTAGCCGTGAGTTCGGCTCCGCCCACAGACGGATATGCCCCGGGGCTCGCTCCGAGGCCTGAGCAAGGAGCCATCACATGCTGCGTCACCGCACCGTGTCCACGTTCGTCCGGCCGCGCGCGCTCTTGCGCGCGATGATCCTGTGCGCCGTCGTCTGGACCGTCGCCGCCGGACCCGCTCATGCCGACGGCTCTGTGACGGTGATGACGCAGAACCTCTACCAGGGCACCGAGTTCGCCCACTTCGCGGCGCTGCAGGGCACGACCCCGTCCCTCACCGAAGCCCTCGCGGCCACGACCGCCGACTACGGGACCTACGTCGGCACGCGCTTCAAAGACCGCTCGAAGCTGATCGCGGCGGAGATCGCGCAGAACAAGCCCGCGCTCGTCGGGCTCCAGGAGGTCGCCACCTGGTACATCGGCGAAGTCAACTTCGAACATCTCTTCGCATTGCCGACCACGGTCAACGAGGACTTCACTCAGGAGCTCGTCAAGGCGCTCGCCGCCGACGGGATGAGCTACGCGCCGGTCTCTCGCCACGACAACAACTTCACGCTCGCCTTCCCCATCTTCACGCCCAGCGGGCTCGTCGCCGTCGGCATGGTCGAGAGCGGTGTGATCCTCGCACGGACCGGTCTGCCGACGGGCCAGCTCAAGCTGTCCAACCCCCAGTCGGGCACGTACAACGCCCGCATCCCGGCGATCCCGAACACGATCGACCCCGAAGAACCATTCGTGTTCACGAACAGCTGGCAGTCGATCGACGTCAAGGTGCCCGGGAAAGCCTTCCGGTTCATCACGACGCATCTGGACGCGCTGGCCCCAGGGGGCGTCGTGTCGGGTCCGCAGGCGCAGGAACTCCTGGCTGGGCCAGCGAATACGTCGCTTCCGCTGATCGTCACGGGGGACATGAACTCGGGCCCGGTCGCCGCGCCAGCCGCCTACCACGCGTTCATCGGCGGCGGTCTCTCCGACACGTGGACCGCGGCAGGACTGGGTGCTCCGCCGCTCACCTGCTGCCATCTGGCTCCCGAAGACCTGGCCAGCGACCCGAACGCCACGTATACAGAGGACCCCGACCACATCTTCACCCGCGGAAGCTTCCGCGTGAAGAATGCGCGGCTGGTCGGCAACACGGTGCCGAATCCGGCGCCGGAACCGTTCATCTGGCCCTCCGATCACGCGGGCATGGTTGCCACCCTCGCAGTCGGCTAGCTGCGCGGGCGAGGACCCGATCAGCGGCTTGCACGCGCGGAGGCGCCCGACGCCGTCGTGCGCTTGACCGCTGGGCCGGGCCGGGCGCGAGCGCACCCGGCACGACGGCCGGCCACCGGGCTCAAACGCGGGCCAAGTTCCTAAGACGACGCGTGGACCTGATGTCAACGCCTGGCGCGGCAGCGGCCGTGCAGATGCTCGAGCGGGAGCCCGTTGCGCGTACGATGGAGCGGAGGGAGACCGGGCGGGGACGCGAATGAACGAACTTGAGAGCACTTTCACCGGTGAGCCGGCGAGACGGTACACGCGGCACGCGCACTCGGTGACCACTCGCAGCGAAGCCTACGTGGCCGTCGCGAGCGCCGCCGTGCTCTACGTAATCGGGGCGACGCTGATCGCAACCGCCTTCCTGCTGCCGCGCGTATCCTCGCCGGCCGGTTGCGTGGCGGTGGCCGTTACGTCCTACCTCACCGCCGGGGCGCTGATGCTCGCCTACGTTCGCCGCCGCGTGGGGCTGATGCTCGCCTGGGTGGCGGAGATGTGGGGCATCGTCGTGATCGCCTTCCTGTGCGCGGCCTCGGGCGGTGCGAGCAGCCCGTTCGCGCTGCTCTACTTCTTCGCGCTCGGGCACGCGGCGGCCTTCCAGCCGCGCGGGCGCTTTCTGATCGTGGTGTTCGCCGCGCTGCTCGCGTTCCTCACCCCGCTGATCTACTCGCACGTCTCGACGGGCTTCGGAGCGTTCGTCTGCGTCGGAGCAGTGCTGGCGGTGCTCACCACGAGCGTCGTGCACTACGCGCTCGGGCGCGTGCGCGAACAGCGCTGGCGTCTGGAGTTCCTGATCGCCGCCACGGCGAGGCTGGACAGCTCGCTGGATCCCCAGCAGACGCTGCGGAAGATCGCGCGTACCGCCGTGCCCGAGCTCGCGGAGCTGTGCGTGATCGACCTGATCGACTCCGACGGCTCGGTCACCGACACGGTCGCGGCCGCAGCCGACCCCGCCGTCGCGGCCGAGGTCGAACGCACACACACGGTCGATCAGGCGCAGATCAGCCCGACGCGGCGCCAGCCGACCGCGGCGGCGCTGAGCGGCGGGACCCCATATCTCCTCGAGGGCATGAGCGGGGCCTCGGCGGGCAACGGCGAGGATCCGGGCGGCCCGCAGAACGATCGGGGATACCGCTCGTCGGCGGCGTTCCCGATGGTCGCGCGCGGGCGCATGCTGGGGACCATCTCCTTCTTTCACCCAGGCCGCTATGAGCGCAGCCAGCTCGCCGTGCTCGAAGACCTGACCGGGC
>DATMQX010000071.1:0-7942 GCA_035567055.1 Solirubrobacteraceae bacterium | reverse complement strand
GAACGACGCGAGGCCACCACCGATCGAGCTGGATGTGACTATCAGCACGACGGTTACGGCGATCGGAAGCAGAAAGTCGACGAACGAGCGGAAGTACAGCCCCAACCCGAGACCACCGAAGAAGAAGCCTATAAACGCGGCCACGTTAGGCCTTCGCTCGGTCCTCAGTGCGGGAAGCCGGCCGAGGCCCTTCACAAGCAGATCAAGCATGATGTCTCCTCGAATCGAGCGCGCGGCGCCGGCCACGCCCCTAGCATCTCCAGGCGGCGCGGACGGCGTGGAATCGTGTTGGAGTCTTCAGGTGGATCGCGCGGCTCACAACCCAGGGTTGGACCTCTGCCTGTCCAATTCTGGACGTCGCGTCTGTTGCGCAGCGTTCAAGCGAGGTTCCCGGTTGACGGCGCACCGGCCAGCTACTACGCTGCATCGCAGCTATGCCTTCCCGTGTGTCGCGTCGCGCCCTGCGGCGAAGCCTTTCGTGTGCCGGGATGGTCGGGCTGATCTCGCTCGCCGTCGCAGGCTGCGGATCGACAGAAGCCGCGGCACCCCCGGGATTGGTGATCTCCGGTCCGGGGCTTCAGACGAGCAAGCCACCTTGGCCGCCGGAATACCAGCATCTCGCACAGCGAGTGCAAGAGATCGGCATACCGCCAGGAGGCAAGGAAACCTTTCACATCCACGCGATGCTCCATATCTACGTGCGCGGCCTCCTGACGCCGCTGCCGGCGAACATCGGCCTCGACGCCGCGAAGGGTGTCGAGTCGAGCATGCACACGCATGACAGCACGGGAATCATCCACATGGAGGCTCCCCACCCCTACGCCTACACGCTCGGCGACTTCTTCTCCGTTTGGGGCGTGAAGCTCGGACCCGCCCAGGTCGGCGGGCTCAAGGGCCTTGGCGGCGCGCACCTGCACTTCTACCTGAACGGCAGGCCGCTGAGCAACCCGGCCGCGCTCGTGCTTCACAGGGAGGACAGCGTGGTCATCGGCTACGGTCCGGACAGCAGCTTCCCGCACACACCGAGCACGTTCCTGCTGAGAGAGGTCGAAAAAGGCGAAGGCGGACTAGGCTGCGGTGCCGCCAAGGCCGGGCATCACGCGAAAAGCTGCCTGACGACGAAATCGACCGGCAGCGGTGCGAGCCACTGACGGCTCTCGCGCTGAGTCTCCCGCCGAGCTGCTGGGGCGCTTTCATCCGGGAACCTACGAGGACCCGTCCGGAGCGATCTGACGGTTCGGAGTCGACGCCCAGAAGTCGCGTGCCTAACGTTGAAGCACATGCGCGGATGGCGATCTCTGAGATCCACAGGCTGCCGTGGCGTCGCGATCGGGCTCGTGGCGGGGCTCGCGGGCTGCGGAGCCTCAAACGGTGCTGGGAAAACGGGTGCGCCTGCTGTCTCCAGCACCACGCTTGCGAGCCGACCCGTCACCACCACCACGACCGCTGCCACGGCGCCCGTGCGCCCACGCCTGCCGAGCTATCCCGTCGTGCTGAGCGCCGGGCTGCGCCGGGCCGGGTCGCAGTTCACGCCCGTCGTCTCCCTTCGCGGCCGGACCGCTGTGTGGATCGCGCGGCTGCCCACCGGAGTGACGCTGCTCTACTTCGACCGCGGGCTCGTGAGCCTGGCGCTTCACTCGGGAACGGTCGACGCCGGCTCGAGCGGGTGGCGCTATGGGCCTGCAGTGCTCGACGGCGAGCGCAGAAGGCTCATTGCCGCGTTCAACGGCGGCTTCAAGCTCGAAACGGGATCGGGTGGGTTCGAGTCCCACGGGAGAACAGCCTCGCCGCTGCGACGTGGCCTCGGCTCGATCGTGACCTATGCGGACGGAACCACCAACATCGGGGCATGGGAAGAAGGAGTGCCGAGCCGAGGCTCGCCGGTCGTCTCCGTGCGCCAGAACCTATCGCTGCTGATCGACCACGCGGCCGCGGCCGGCAACATCGAATGCGTGTCGTGCTGGGGCGCGACGCTCGGTGGGGGCCCGGAAGTCGCCCGCTCCGCCCTTGGCATCACCGCTGACGGGCAGCTGGTGTGGGCTGGCGGTGAGCGGCTCTCGGTGGCGATGCTCACCGAAGGGCTGCTCAAGGCGAAGGCGGTCCGCGCCGTCGAGCTCGACATCAATCCCCAATGGGTGGCCGGGTACGTGTACCGTCACCAGGGCTCGCGGAGACCGCTCGAGCCGATTCCCGTCGTGCCTGCCCAGAACGGTATAGCGGGCGCTTTTCTCGAACCGTACAGCCGCGATTTCTTCACCGTTCTCTCACGTTGAGCCCGCTCGCGAACGACCAGATCGCGTCGAAGGCAGGTTGGTCATACGGAACGACCCAGCACTCGGCGATCGCGCAGTCGGCGATTCGAAAGATACCCACGGTTCCCCACGAGACGGCCTTGCCGCCGGATTCGACCTCCCCGCCGGCGAGGATGACCGTGCGTTCATCATCGGAGAGCACTCCGCGAACATCAATCCGGAAGGTCGCGTTGGCCAGATCCCGTCGTCTGGCGAAGTACGCAAGCACCTCATCCCGGCCTCGGTAGTCACCAGCGATCGCGCTGCGGCCAGGCACATGCCAGACCACATCGTCGGTGAGCATCGCAGCAACCGGTCGCTGCTCGCCGCCGCCGTAGAAGCGATTCTGGCGATCATGGAACTCGAGAATCAGGTCCGCGTGCGGATGCCTGGCAGACATAGCCGTGACAGTAGCTGGCTCAACGCGCTCGAGCTCCCTATACGTGGGGCCACTGCTGGTAGCAGGAACTCGCACCCCCGACTAGCCAGAGCCGCAGATGGCCGGTGGCAGTGATGACAGGCGCCCGTTCGCGGGCGAGACTTCCTATCTCAAACGAACGTACTCGGGTCTCGACCGAGCCCCCCAACGCAAGGCGGATAGGACATGACTTCTCGGAGCAGACCGTGTTGAGAGCACAGCGCCGGCGGCTGGTGCACGCGGCCATGGACGCGTATCTCGGCTGGCGCGACGAGTGCGAGGCTGTGCGGGATGCGTACGGTCAATGGGCGAGCGCTGGCGAGAGCGACGCCGCATTCGCCTTCGCGGTCTTTACCGCTGCGCTCGACCGCGAGCAACACGCGTCGGAGGTCTACGCGGGGTTGATCGGCCGCGTAGGCAACTCCGTCGCTCCCGGACGGCGAGCCTCGAACGGCAGTCGTCCCCTCGCAGGAAGGACACCGATGAGCGCGAGCGGAAGAAAGGCAATCGAGCACTGACGTACTTCGACGCCCGCCACCCGAACCGAGTCAGGCCGCCGGCGGCTGGAGCGGCCGGTTTTCGGCCGAGGGCGCAACCTGTCGATCAGGAATCGAGTGGAAGCTCGACGCCCACGCACGTGCCGGCTCCGAGTGGGCTGTGCACGGTGATCGTGCCGCCGAGCGCCTCGATGCGGTCTTTCAAGCCCACGAGGCCCGATCCCCGCGTCGGATCGGCCCCGCCCGTCCCGTCGTCGCTGACGCCGAGGCGCAGCACACCGTCGACCGTCTGCACCTCGACATGGACGAGCGAAGCGTGCGCGTGCTTGGCGGCATTCGTCAGCGCCTCCGAGACGACGTAGTACGCCGCGACCTCCAGCTGCTCGGCCATCCGACCCTCAGCCCGCACCTCGAGATCCACCGGCACGGCGGAGCGGCGGGCGAGCGTCCTGAGCGCCGGCCCGAGGCCCCCCTCCGCCAAGTTCGCGGGATGGATGCCGCGCGCGAACTCCCGCAACTCCTCCTGCACGCTCGCCAGCCCCTCGGCAACCCTCGACAGCTCGCCCTCGAGCCCGCCCAGACCGGGGGGCACCTGCGCCTGCGCCACCCGAAGCTCGAGTCCCAGCGAGACGAGCCGCTGCTGCGCACCGTCGTGGAGATCGCGCTCGATGCGCCTTCGCGTATCGTCGGCCGCCGCGACGATACGCGCTCGCGAGCCGGCGATCTCGGCGCGACTCTCGGCATTGGCGATCGCCGTCGCCAGGAGCTCGGTGAAGGAGGCGAGTCGTGCCTCGGTATCCGCCGGCAGCGACTGCTCGCCGGAGGAGCCGGCGCCCATCACACCCCACAGGCGACCCTCGACGATGATCGGCGTGGCGACGGACGAGCGGACGCCTCGGTCGCGGGCGGCCACACCGACCAGGCCGGAGGCGTCCGCATAGCTGTCGATGCGGGCGGCACGGCCCGTCTCGAATACGATCGTGCCGAGGTTCTTCCCCCCGACCCTCCACCGGCTTCCCACGGGGACGAAGTCAATCGCCTGGCCCCAGCTCGCGACGAACGCGAGCGTACCGTCGGCCTCGTAGCGACCCATGGCAGCGCTATCGACCGGAAGCAGCTGCCCGATCTCCCCGGTTACCGCTCCGAACACGTCCTTGGGGGCCGCCCCGCGCCCCACCAGCGTCGCGACCCGCCGCAACGCAGCCTGCTCTTCAGCGAGCCGAGCCAGCCGGGAGCGGCTCTCGGCATTCGCGACCGCAGTCGCCAGCAGCTCGGTGAACTGGGCGAGGCGCGCCTCCGTACCGGATGGGAGCGGCGGCTCCTCCCGGATCGAGCCGACGGTCATCACGCCCCACAGACGTCCCTCGACCACGATCGGGGTCCCGATCGTCGAGCGGTAGCCGCTGTCGTGGCCGGCGACGCCGAGCCGGCCGGAGGCATGTTCAAAGCCGTCGACCCGGGCCGGACGGCCCGTTTCGAGGACGATCGTGACGAGGTTTCTTCCCTCGAGTCGCGAGCGGCTGCCAACCGGAAACCGGTCCACCGGGGCGCCCCAGTTGGCGACGCAGGTGACGGTACCGTCGGACTCGTAGCGGCCCATGATCGCGAAGTCGACCGGAAGCAGCTGGCCGACCTCCTCGGTGACCGCCGCATACAGCTCGGCCGCGGGTGGCCCAACGGCCACGAGAGTGGCGACGCGGCGCAACGCCGCCTCCACGCGACGCGATGTCGCCTGCTGCTCGCCGACCTGGGCAAGCTCGTCGACAAGGATGGCAACGGCAGTTCCGACGAGGGCGAATGCGACCAGCGCGAGACCGTCGCCGAGACGGCTGACGCCCGGGTCGTTGTACGGTGGCGCGAGGAAAAAGGCTCCCGCGAGCAGGCTCGCCCCGACCGCTACAAGTGCCGGTCGCATGCCGCCGGCCACGGCGACCGCGACGACGACCAGCATCATGCAGAACAGGCCGCCCGCGAGGCCGAAGGACGACCGGAACGGGACGGAAACCAGCCCGATCAACGTCGGAGCGACGACCGCGAGGGCCCACGCCGCGACGCGGCGCGAGGAGGACCGCTGCCTCGATGCGGCGCCGATCAGGCCACCCAGCGCGCTCACAACCGTGAGCGTAACCGACGGTTATAGTCACGATGAGGATGAGCCGCACACGCGTGGCGGTGGCGGATGACGAAGTTCTCCTCCGCGAAGGTCTAGCGAGCCTGCTCGAGCGGTCCGGCTTTGAGGTCGTCGGTCAGTGCGGCGACGGGGCCGAGCTGATCGCTCTCGTTCGAGAGCAGCGACCGGAGCTCGCCCTCGTTGACATTCGGATGCCGCCCACTCACAGCACCGAGGGTCTCGACGCCGCACGCGTGATCCGTGAGGAGTTTCCCGAGACCGCGATTCTCGTCCTCTCGGCGCACGTGGAGTTGGAGCACGCGATGGACCTGCTGGCCAGCGGCCGAGGCAGCGGCTACCTGCTGAAGAGTCGTGTCACCGACGTGGGGGAGTTCGTCGAGACGCTCGAGCGGATCGTCAAGGGCGGGTCGGTCGTCGACCCGGCGCTCGTGCAGGAACTCGTGGCCGCGCGTCGCGCAGATGACCCGCTCGAGGAGATCACACCGCGTGAGCGCGAGGTGCTCTCGCTGATGGCCGAAGGTCGCTCGAACGCTGGAATCGCACACGAGCTGTGGGTGACCGAGGGGACCGTCGAGAAGCATGTGCACAGCATCCTCAGCAAGCTGCCCCTTGCCGACACACAGGACGACCACCGCCGCGTCCTCGCGGTGCTGACGTTCCTGGACGCGCGTTAGGCTCGCGGCGCACCCAGGCGCGACTGGTCATCGAGGATTCGGTGGATGGCGTCCGCCGACAGCTCGGACTTTGGCAGGAACGCGCGTGCGGGGCTCTCGGCGATGAGATCGGCGAAGTCCGCCTCGGCACGCGTCGAGATCAGGATCACCGCCATGTCGCCGTCGCGGTTCCGGTTCTGCTCCGCCAGACACCGCGCTAGCTCGAAGCCGCTCTCGCCCGCGAGCGTGATGTCCACGAGGACGACATCCAGCGGCAGCTGCTCAGCTTCGCGTAGCGCATCCGAGACATTCGAGGCGACGCCCGCCACGGCCACGCCCTCCCGCTCGAGCACGGCCCGAGCGACGTGGAGAAATGACACGTTGTCGTCGACGATAAGGACGCGAAGGGCCACGCTTTCAGCTTTGCACGCGATAGCGCCCATTCACATTGAAGCCAGCATGAATTCGCAGACGGTCGCCGGCTCTTCCAGGTAGCAGGTACTCGTGAATTGGGGCCTATCGGGGCGGAACATGGACGCTGGCCATGCAGACACAGACGTGGCCCTGGCGGATCCTCCAGAGAGGATCTGTCACCCCCGCACGTAGGAGAGCCGCATGGCAACTACAGCACGCAACATCGAAAACGGTACGGCGAAGCCGGTCGCTCGTCGTGAGGACGCGCCGGGCGCCGCCCCGGCGAGCAGCATCGGTTTCGTCGGCCTCGGTCACATGGGCGGCAACATGGCGTCCCGCCTCCTCGCCGCCGGCTACGCGGTTTACGGCGAGGCCCGCAGCCAGGAGGGCTTGCAACAGCTCATAGGCGACGGCCTGCAGTGGCGCGACACGCCTCGCGAGGTCGCCAATGCTGCGGAGATCGTCTTCACCTCCCTTCCCGACGACGGGGTGCTCGAGCAGGTCGCGTCGGGCCCCGACGGGATGCTCGAGGGTATGCGCTCCGGGAAGGTCTGGGTCGATGTGAGCACGGTCAGCCCGCGCGCCAGCCGCGAGCTCGCGGAGCGAGTGAGCGCGCGCGGAGCGGCGATGCTCGACGCGCCGGTATCCGGAAGCGTCCCGCAGGTGCAGACGGGAACGCTCACGATCATGGTCGGCGGAGACGCTGATGCATACGCGCGAGTCGAGCCGATCCTCCGCGAGCTGGGCACGCCGACGCACGTCGGCGAGAACGGTCAGGGCCTCGTGCTCAAGCTCGCGATCAACATCAGTCTCGCCGTGCAGATGGTCGCGTTCGCGGAGGGTCTGCTGATGGCAGAACGCGCCGGGATCGAGCGCGAGCTGGCCGCCCGAGTGATGACGGAGAGCCCGATCGGCTCGCCAATGCTGAAAGCCCGCGCCGCGCTTGTCCTCGATCTGCCGGAGACGGCCTGGTTTGACATCGGGCTGATGCAGAAGGACGTGACGCTGGCACTCGACACCGCACGGCAGTTGGAGGTCCCGCTGCCCTCGGCCGCGGTGGCCGACCAGCTGCTCACGGTGGCGCGTGCATCGGGCTATGAGCGACGCGACCTGGCGGCCCTCTTCGAGGTTCTTGCACAGCTGGCCGGGGGGTCGCAGCCGCGATGAGCCCTGCGCCAGAGATCTACTCCACTGGAAGGGAGAAACCATGAAGACCGTCACGCTCGGCATGACGGACCTCGAGGTAACACCGATCGCCTTCGGCACATGGCAGCTCAGCGGTGAGTGGGGAGCGTTCGACGATACGGAGGCGGTCAAGGCGATCCGACACGCCCGCGAGCTCGGCATCAACCTCTTCGACACTGCGCAGGCCTACGGCTTCGGCGCGTCGGAGCGCCTGCTGGGCCGGGCTCTGCACGACGAGCTGGCGACGAGCCGCGACGCGGTCGTGATCGCGACGAAGGGAGGCCTGCGGATCGACGAGCAACGGGGACTGGTGCGCGACTCCTCGCCCGCCTGGCTCAGGCATGGAGTCGACG
>DATMQX010000070.1:0-20397 GCA_035567055.1 Solirubrobacteraceae bacterium | reverse complement strand
GAGCCTCCCGAGCCACATCCTGCCAATGCGAGCACAGAAAGGCTGAGCACGCCCAGTCGCATGAGCAGACGACGGGACCTCGTGCGACCGGCAGGATCGTGCGTCGAGACCATGTGATTCCTCCAGTTCGACTCGCGCGTCCCCGAGGCTCGCAGTCCCTACCTGGCGCTACATCGTCCGGATCGGGTGAAAGGTCGAGCGTTCGCGGCGCGGTCGTAACGGTCGGTCGCGCCCGGCTCGTGCGTATGGTGAGAGGACCAGCCCGACTCACGCCCGCCCGCGGGTAGGCGCCTCGCCTGACTCGATCTCCTTCAACGCGGCCTCGAGAGTGGGGTAGAAGTGGTCCCGATCGAGAGTCTCCAGCAGGCCGTAGCGGAGGATCAGGTCCTGCAGGCGGCCACGGAGCTCCGCGAATGCGAGGTGGATCCCAGCCGCGTTCAGCTCCCTGTCGAGCTGGCCGAGGACCTCTGCGGCAGTGACGTCGACATCGGTGACCGCCTCGCACTGCAGCACGATCCAGTCGGGCTGGCGGTCGCGCACGAGCTTGCGGATCTGCTGGCGGAAGGCACCCGCGTTGGCGAAGAAGAGCGGCGCCTCCCAGCGGTAGACGGCGACGCCGGAGATCTGCTCGGCGTCGGGATAGGCGTTGAGGTCGTGCCATCCGCCAAGCTCCTCGACCCGGCCGAGGACCGCACCGTGGGGCCACCAGTTGCGCCGGAAGAACAGGAGGATCGCCAAGGCGACCGCGACGACGATCCCCTGCAGAACCCCGAGCAGCATCACGCCGGCTGTTGCGACGATGGACACCGCGAAAGCGCTCCTGCGTACGCGCAAATAGCGCTGCAGAATCCCCAGGTCCATGAGCGACAGCGCCGCAACGATCACCACCGCGGCGAGCGCCGTCTCTGGAAGATCGGCGAGCAGCGAGTTCAGGAACAGGAGAAGCACGGCGACCAGGACCGCTCCCACCAGACCTGTGAGCTGGGTCTTGGCCCCCGTCTGCTCTGCGACCGCGGTCCGCGAGCCGCTCGTAGAGACCGCGAAGCCCTGAAAAAGCCCGGCGGCGACGTTCGCTGCGCCCATCCCGATCATCTCCTGGTCGGGCTCGACCTCTTCGCCGCGCCGCGCCGCGAAGCTCGTCGCCGTGGCGATCGTGTCGGTCAGCGACACGAGCGTGATGCCCAGAGCCGCGATGAGCAGAGGACCGACGTCGCCGGCGTTGGTCCACGGAAGCTTCGGAGTCGGGACGCCCTGGGGAAGGGCACCGACGGTCGCCACGCCGTGGTGGGACAGGTCGAGGAGCGCCGAGAGCACCGTCGCGCCGACCACGCCGATCAGGATCGCCGGCAGGCGTGCGTTGAAGCGCGGAAGCACGAGCAGAAGGGCGAGCACTGCGAGCCCCACTGCGAGCGTCGCCGCGTGGGTCTCGTCGAGGCCTTCGAAGAACACCCGCACCTCCTTTAGAAAGGAGTCTGCGCTCGTCGAGAAGCCGAACAGCTTCGGCAGCTGTCCAAGGATGATCGTTATCCCGAGCCCGTTCATGTACCCGACCTGGACCTCCTTCGAGAGCAGGTCGGCTACGAAGCCGAGCTTGCCCAGTCCGAGCCCGATCTCGGTGAGACCCACGAAGACGGCCAGCATCCCTGCGAGCGCGATCGCCGTCGCCTCGCTTCCTCCGGCGAGCAGCGGCGTGATGGCAGCGAGGATCAGCGGCGAGATCGACGAGTCCGGACCAAGCACGAGCAGGCGTGATGGCCCGAACGCGGCGTAGCCGACCAGGCAGGCGACGGTCGTGTAGAGGCCGGTGACGGCAGGCAGCCCGGCCAGCTGCGCGTAGGCCATCCCCTGCGGGACGAGGATCGCCGCGAGCACGACGCCGGCGACCAGGTCGGGCCGCAGCCATGCGCGGTCATAGCTGCGCAGCGCGCGAACGCCCGGCACCCAGCGTTCGACACCGCCTTGGCTCGACCCCGTCAGAGCCCGACCTCCCCTGGCGGGACGCGAACGGATGACCGGCGCCGTACGAGCATGCCGGATCCGATCCCGATCAGCATGCCGGCCGCGACGTCACTCGGATAGTGAACGCTGGTATATATCCGCGAGTAGGCGACCGCTGCGGCCAGTGGCGTCAGTGCGCCTCCCAGTGCCGGCCACTCACTGCCCGCCCCCGTGGCGAACGCGAACGCCGCTGCGCTGTGACCCGACGGAAAGGAGGTGGACCTGGGCATCCGGATGAGCGCCGGGTTCGATCTCGCGAGCGGGCGGCGCCTGCGGACGAGGAGCTTCGCCGGACCGTTCGCCACCGCCGCGGCGATCGCAATCGCTGCGATTCCCCGGCAGGCCGCGTGCCTCCCGCGCTCGCCTCCGAAGATCGCCAGGAGACTCGCGATCGAGAGCCAGAGCCGGGAGTAATTCGCCGCTCGTGTGAGTGCCACGATGCGGTGGTTCAGGGCCGGCGAGCGCGCTCGCAGCGAGATGCCGACGATGCGCTCGTCCAGTCGCTGCAGCCGGCCGGCCATCAGGACGGCGCCCTCGACCGCAGGCTGACCTTCCGATCCTCGGTACAAACGGCCACGAACGTCGCCCAGCCGCTGCCGAGCAGAACGCCCGCGATCACGTCGCTTGGGTAGTGGACGCCGAGGTAGACGCGCGAGAAGGCGACACAGGGTACGAGCAGAGCGCCAATCACGGCGGCGGAGAGAGTGACGGCTGAAGGAGCCCTGGCCGCGCGCGCAGCGAGCACCAGCGAGAGCCAGAAGGCGCTGGCCTGAGTGGAGTGGCCCGAGGGGAAGCTCGCACTCGCCACCGCTTGCAGGTGCTCGACCGGAGGGCGCGGTCGGGACACCAGCGCCCTGACGGCGGCCGAGATCAGCATTGCCCCGCCAAGGCTCAGCGCCACGGCCGCGGCCTCGCGGAGCAGACCCCGGCGTAGGAGCACCGTGCAGCAGCCCACCGCGAGCGGCACGAGCAGCCAGGCGCTGCCGGCCCACGTCACGACACGCATCGCGGCGGTCAGCGCGGCGGACCGGCTCTCAGCAACCTGACGCACGGCTTCCAGATCGTCGGAGCCCACCACCGAGGTCCACAAGGCTCCGGCACCCCAGCCGATCAGGATGAAGGCGGCCAACCCGCTCAGCAGGCGCACCAGCGGGCGTCTCACCGGCCGGCAGCGACCCGCCCCAGCGCGCGGAGGCTGCTCCCGGTCAGTGGGACCGCGCGGGCGGCTGGAGCCAGTCCTGTGCCTTGAGGTATCCGAACCCGCAGGGCGCCGGGCATCGAGGCGAAATGCAGAGGGGGTTGCATGACGAGCGCCTCCCCGTCGAGCCCGATCTCAACGGGGCCACCCGAGCGTACTTCGAACTCCGGGCTCGACCAGGACAGCAGGCCGGCGAAACGTACGGCCTGCCCCACGAGCTCCAGTGCCACGAGCTTGGAGACATCCTGGGCGCTGCGCATACGAGCGACCGCGATGCCAAGCACCCCCTCGTCGATTCGCGCGCGTGTGCCGGCGCCTGCCAGATGGGCGAGCTGGTACCGGTTGTTGGAGACCAGCACGAGCGGCGCATCGCTGCAAGTCGAGCCGTCCGGGGTCGTGAACTCGAGATCGATCGGCTCGGCCCCCGGTCCGAGCATGCTGGGAAGCATCTCGGTCCACGTCTGGAGCTTCGCGTCGCGGTAGGCGTCGGACTGGACGACCTTCGCATAGACGCCGAGCGACGCGTTGTTCACGAACACCCGATCGTTCACGCGCGCGAGATCGATGCGCCGCTCGACGCCGTCCGTGAACGCATCGAGCGCGCCAACCACGTCATCTCGGTCAAGGCCGAGGTCGAGCGCGAAGTGATTCCTGGTCCCCGCGGGGATGCACACGTGCGGGATCCCACGGCGAGCCGCCACCGTCGCGACGAGCGCCTGCGAGCCGTCACCTCCGGCCATCCCGATGACCTCGGCGCCGTTGTCCATCGCGGTCTCCGCGAGCTGGAGAAGGTCGTCGCCCGGGTGCAGCACGATCGGCTGGACTCCCCGACGGCGAGCTTCGGATGCCAGTTCAAAGCGCTCCGCCTTGCCTCCACCGGACTTCAGGTTGATGATCAGGGCGGCAGTGCCGGCTCGAGGAGCGGCGCGCGAGGTCGACCGGCTCCCCTCAGGCTGAGCCTCGCCCGTCCTTCCGAGCACGTACCGCGCTGCCACCCCGAACAGGGCTATCAGGGAGAGCAGGATGACGAGCACGACCACACCCTGCCAGTGAGTTGCGAGCACCACGACGAGCCCCGCCGTGCCGAGCAGCGAGAGTGTCGCGCCGAGGATGCGCCAGGCGCCGCGTCTGGTCAGAGCGACCCAGATCGCGGCGGTGACGGCCACCGTCAGGGCCACAGCCAGCGCCGCGATCGCCACGTTGCCCACGAGTGCCACCGCCGCCACGACGGCCATCGCGACCGGCGCCATCAGCGCCACAAGAGCGGCGAGCCGCAGGCGCCAATCGACTCCATCGGCCCGCCCGCGCTTCTCGGTCACGTGGGCGACGGGCATCGTCAGCTCGAAGCCGCCGTCTGGGCTGGCTCGCTCATGGCCTCGCCCTAGGCCGTGGCGAGCGCCTTGCTCTTGATCTGCTCGAACTCGCTCTGCGTGATCGTTCCCGCGTCGAGGAGAGTCTTCGCTTTCGCGATCTGCTCCGCGGGATCGCTTTCGCTTGCGACCGACCTCACGTAGGTGTCCATCTGCGCCTTGGCGGCTTCCTGCTGTTCGATCCCGCGTTCTGTCATTCCATCGTGTTGTGCGATCAGGTACACGAAGACGCCCAGATACGGAAGGACGATGATGAAGATGATCCAGGCCACCTTCACCCAACCGGAGATGTCATTGCGACGGAACACGTCGCTGAACACGGTGATGAGCAGCCAGATCCAGACGAAGAACGCGAAGAATATGAGCATCGTCCAGAAGACTTCGAGAAGCGGATAATCGGTTACTGCGAGCAAGGTCTACCCCCTAGTAATCCTGACGTGACGCCAACGAGCACACCCTCGGCCGGGCGACAGGGAGCCGTGGCTTGGGGCGCTGATGCTAGACCCGAACGCCTGTGTTCGGATCACCCGAAACGGGTGACGGCGCCGCGGAGGAGGCTCGAAGCCTGACGCTCAACAGCCCGAGTCACGACGGCTGCGTCGAGACTCGACGCAGCCGTCACAGGCGCCCCGGTCAGAGGCCCGTCTCGGCGGTGATCCGTCCCGACTCAACCGCCTGCTGGAGCGCCTTGTAATCACGTTCGTTCTGCTCGGCGTAGGCGTGGGAGAACTCGACGATCGCCCGGTCGAAGGTCGGCCCTTTGCCGAGATAGGCGGCGATCGCCACGGGGTCGCCGCTGCGGGCGTGAGCGCGAGCGAGCGTCCATCCACACAGCCGTCCGTAGCTCGACATCCCCCTGGGCACCATCTGCTCGACTTCGGCCGAACCCTTCCAGTCACGTAGTTGGCGCCCATAGAAGTCGCGCTGCTTGCCGTCGAGGCCGGCTGGAACGCGCACCCAGCCGAGGAAGATGTCGCTCGCGGCCTGCATCAGCCGCTGGCCGACGACCACGCGCTCGCCGTGGTTCTCGAATTGACTGCGCGCCACGAACTTCTCGAGCACGGATGCCTCGGCCTCCTTCATCTGCAGGAACAGTGGATCCTGGTCGTCGCGGCCGAGCATCAAGGCGATCCACGCGCGCGTGCCGACGCTGCCAACTCCGACGACCTTGCGAGCAAAATCGGCGAGACGGAACTCCTCGAGCAGATGCCGGCGGTCGAACTCGAGCGTCGAGCGGTAGGAGTGCAGCAGCTCCTGCAGCCAGCCCAGGATCTCATGGCGCTCCGCGCCCGTGGCGAGATCGTCGAGTGGAACGATCAGGGGCGGATCGGCGACGATCCTGGGCTCGCCATCGATCACCCGGGCAAGCTTCGAGAACGCTGACATGCTGTCGCGCGTGCGCGCCTTCGCCAGAGCCTTTCCCGTTCGCTTGACCATCTTCGTCGTCATCTGAGATCCGAATTCCGCGAGCAGCGTCTCGACGTCTGCGCGCGCGTACCAGACATCGAGGTTCTTGATCCCCGCGAAGCCGGTCATCGCCGTGCGATAGCCCTCGACCGTGTCGAGGACGATCTGGTCCTGATCCTTCACCGGAAAGCCGTTGTCCTGCGCACCGATCATCATGCTCGCCGCGAGCCGCTTGACATCCCACTCCCATGGGCCGGGGAGGGTCTCGTCGAAGTCGTTCAGATCGAAGACGAGCCGGCGCTCGGGTGAGGCGAAAACGCCGAAGTTCGACAGGTGGGCGTCGCCGCAGCACTGAACGGCGAACCCCGAGCGCGGCGTGCGAGCAAGGTCGCTGGCCATGATCAGCGCAGCGCCGCGGTAGAAGGTGAATGGCGAGACGAGCATGCGTCCGTAGCGGATCGGGACGAGCTCCGGCACGCGCGTCTTCGCCTGACCCTCGAGCAGTTTGATCGGGTCGGTCCGGCGCGCCGGCGGGCGGAATTCTCCATGGCTCGATCGCGGAACCTCTGCCCGCGCGGCCTTGCCGCGGGCGGCACGCTCGGCGACGGTCAGGTGAAGAGGCGCCGTCGCGGCGGGGGTGGCAACCTGAACTGCGCTCGCCATGCCTCGACCATACACCTCGCAATGGGATCGGCCATCAGGCGAGGGTCGATTTCACCCGGATCGGGTGATGTGAAAGGCAGGTGCGAGCCTGTACGGGCAACGCATTCCCGCGCGGCCCGCTCTGGACTACCGGCCTTCCGATCGGGTCTCGGCCATGCTGGGGGTTTCGTCTGACCCGGCGAGCCATCCGGCCAGCACGCGGTGCATCGACTCGACCCCGACCACAGGCGCCGGCGGTTCGGCCCACGCGGACGGGATGACGGCGAAGGGCTTGGTCTGCGGGCCTCCGAGACCACCGTGCGAGCCCATGAACTCCTCGAAGGGGGCGACCTCGCGCGTTGCGGGGTCATAGATGCTGTTCACGAGGATGTCGGGGCAGTGGGGGAAGCGGTCGTGCCGGCGCAGGTGGTCGGCCGCGGTCGCGTCGAAGGACGCAAGTGGATCGTCACCCTCGACATCGTCATCGAGCAGTCGCCGCCGACCGCCGGACCCGATGACCAGCGGTCCGTGCTCGTCCGATCGCACCATCACGAAGCCGACCCCGGGATGAGCGCTCAGCGTCGCGATCAGCCGCGGGTGGGCTTCGAGGATTCTCTCGAGCGCGAGCCGCTCATCGCTCAGCTGCAGGTAGACGAGGCCAAGGTTCCCCGAGACGAGCACCACCGTCTCGCGATCTGCCTCTCTGCCGTCTCGGCGCTCGGCCAGCGCCTCCCGATTGGGCCCCAGTGCCACGGTGCCCTCCATCGACCTGCTTCGCGTCGCACGCGCGAGGGCGCGCCCGCCGATGCCAGGCTCCTGACGAGCGTCGGCGAGCGCGGCGCCGACGTCTCCCCAGGCCTCGTCGACGGCCGCCGGAGCGTGCACATCGCCGTTCTCGAGCGCTCCGCGAACGACCTCCTCGAGTGTTTCGCCGTATCGCTGACGGAACGGCGCCCCCTGGGTCTGGCCGTGATCGGAGAGCACGACGAGGTGATACGGCCGCGGCGCCTGGGCCGTGGCTCGCTCGAGCCGGGCTAGTTGGTGATCGTGCTGTCGCAGCACCGCCAGAGCGTCGGGCTGCCGGATGCCGGAGTGGTGGGCCACCTCGTCGTAGCCGACGAACGTCGCGTAGCTGACCGGTACTCCCTCGACGATGTCGGCCATCAGAACCGCAGTGTTCAGGTCGCGCATGACGACCGTGATCGCGGCACGGACCAACGGATACAGGCCTCCACGGTCGACATGCTGCTCGCCCCGGCGGCGCTGGCGGCGGGCCGCCCACCGCTCGCGCGCGATGTCCGCCAGGGACATCCAGATCGTGCGCATGAACCCGTACGGGTCGGAGAAGTATGCGAAGAAGTCCGCCGCCTGCGACCGGCCGCGGTCACGGATCATGCTCATCGTGGCGGTACAGCGAGGCGCATCCCCCGAGAACATGTTGCCTCTGCTCGTGCCCCCGTGCGCGAGCAATCCCTCGCCGGTGGAGCGCCGTCGCTCGATCTCCGCCGCGTCGGCGGGGTGGTTGGAGACCATTGTGCGGCCGGACTCCTTCTCGTACCAGCGAAAGGCCGGCATGTCCCAGTTGCTTCCGAGCAGCAGCCCGGCCTGGCTGGCTCCCGTCTGGCTCGAGAGATCACACTCCCATCCAATGAGCTTGTGGCTGCCCTGCGCGAGCCAGCGGGCGATCGTCGGTACATGACCGTGCTCGACGGCGTCGCGCAGGACGCCCTCGCCGAGCCCGTCGATCTCGAACAGGATCACACCCGGAACATCGGTCCGGTTGCGCCCCCGGGCGCGCCGCACCCGTCTGCGAACCACCCGCAGATGGCGTGCATCTCCGTCGACGTCGAGCAGCGAGACCGCGAGCGTGGAGACCAGCGCCAGCGCGAACGCCATCACGAGATCCGCTCCAAGCGAAGGAGCCTTGCCGTCCACCACGTAGAACGCGAGCGCGACGCCACCCGCGTTCAGCACGAGCGAGCCGAACCCGACGGTGAGGATCGTGAGCGGGAGCGCCAGGCGTGTCAGCACGGGCCACAGCACGGCATTGATCACCGCGAGCGCGAGGGCGACCAGCAACGCATTTGCGAACGACAGGGCTTCGACTCCCGAGAGAACGTCGCTCAAGCCAACCAGCAGCAGCGCCTCGAGAGCGACGAGCACCAGCCAGCGCACGAGCAACCCCAACAGCCGGCGGGAACCGGTGCCCAGCGGGTGGCTACGGCCGCTCATCGCGCTCATCCGCGGTTGCTAGCGTCCCCTCGATGGTCCACGACGCAGGCACGTCACGGGACCGTATCGTCTTCCTTGGTCACTCGACGGTATTGATCGAGCTCGACGGGGTGGCTCTCCTCACCGATCCGCTCCTGCGCCACCGCGTCGCCCACCTCCGCCGCCAAGTCCCACCGGCGGCTCTCGAGATCGCCCGCCATGCCGATGCCGTCCTGATCTCCCATCTTCACCACGATCACCTCGATCCGGCCTCGCTGCGCCTGCTCGGCCGCTCCCTGCCGGTCGTGGTCCCGCAGGGAGCGGGTCGCTGGCTCCGCCGCCGGGGGTTCACCGGCGTGAGCGAGTTGAGCGTCGGCCAGACCCTCCAGATCGGCCCCGTGCGCGTCGCCGCGGTGAGGGCGCATCATGACGACCGCCGTCACCCAGGAGGGCCGGCGGCGCAGAGCGTCGGCTATCTCCTGCACGCGAGTCGCACGGTGTACTTCGCAGGAGACACCGAGCTCTTCGAGGCCATGTCGGGGCTCTCACCGGAGATCGACGTGGCGTTGCTGCCGGTCGCCGGCTGGGGTCCGAAGCTCGGCGCCGGCCACATGAATGCCCGTGACGCCGCGCGGGCGACGCAGCTGCTGAAGCCCCGCGTCGCCATACCTATTCATTGGGGAACACTGCTCCCGCTGGGCCTCGGTCGCCGCCACCGCGCGAGGCTTGCGGACCCGGCACGCGAGTTCGCGCGCGAGACGGCACGCGCGTCGCCCGGCACGGAGGTGAGGATCCTCGTCCCCGGTGACGAAACGTCGATGTGAGAGCACTGGGGCTCCTGCCACCCGATCTCCGAGGAGGATTTCATCCGCTGCGGGTGATGCGCGATATCCGTCGTCGTGATCGGCTTCGAACACAACGCAAGCCGAGCGAAAGGATCAGCAGATGCCAGGGCTACTTCGAGGCGTGGCGCGCACGGCTGTCATCGCGGGCACCGCAACCTCGGTCTCCAACCGCGTGAGCCGACGACAGGCCAATAAGTGGGCGGCCCAGGAACAGCAGAACGAACCGCCTCCGCAGCAGCCGGCGGCCGGACAGGACCGTGTGCAGCAGCTCAAGGATCTGGCCGCCCTAAAGGAACAGGGCGTACTGACCGATGCCGAGTTCGAATCAGAGAAGGCCCGCATACTCGCGTGAGGCCCGGGCGGCACGCCCCGGAAGAGCCGCCTCGAAATTCATCCCATCCGGGTGATGACCGTCGCGTCCGCCACCGCGACGCTTGATCGGTACCAGCGGCGAGATCGAGCTTTACCGCGCATCGCGATCAGAGCCTCGCCGGGAACCTCGAGAAAGGAGTCCGCATGGCGACGCTCGTTGCGATCGGCTATCCCGATGAGACGACCGCCGAAAGAGCGCGACAGACCGTTGAAAGCCTCGAATCGGATCTGGTGATCCAGGCCGACCAGGTGGCAGCGATCTCGCGCGATGCTCGCGGCAAATATCACGTGACAACGACGCACGGGGCCTCCTCGACCGCCGGCGGCGCAGTCTGGGGTGGGTTCTGGGGCCTGCTGTTCGGCTTGCTGTTCTTCATACCATTCGCCGGCTGGGCGATCGGCGCGGGCTTCGGAGCGCTCTTCGGGCACCTCGGAAAAAACGCTATCGACCAGACCTTCCAGCAGCAGGTTCGCGACTACGTCCAGCCCGGGACGTCCGCGTTGTTCCTGATCATCGAGAAGGCGACGCCGGACAAGGCGATCGCCGCTCTCGACCAGTACGGGGGCACCGTCATCAAGACATCGCTGTCCGATGAGGACACGGCGAAGTTGCAGGAGGCGCTCCAGGCGAAGGAGCCTGCCGGGGCGACCGCTTAGGACGCCAAGTTGCATGAGGAGTCGTGCCTGAACAGCCCAGACGGCGGGCGGCCTCGGTGGCCGCCTGAGGAGAACGGAGGTAACGATGCAAGCGAACGAAGACGAGCTGGGCCCGATCGACATCGTGGTGATCGCATATCCCGCGGATGCGCCAATGACGGGCGAAGCCGTGCCGCTCTTCATGGACCTGATCCGCGGCGGAACCATCCGCGTGCTCGACGTGATGTTCGTGATGAAGGATGCGGACGGGACGTTCTCCGGATTCGACGCGACCGATCTCGACGAGGACAGCGTGGGTGACTTCGCCGCCTTCGCCGGCGCCTCCTCCGGCCTGCTCGGCGACGAGGATCTGGCGACCGCCGCAGACGCGATCGAGCCGGGGTCGGCGGCCGTGATGATCGTCTACGAGAATCGCTGGGCGGCTCCGTTCGTCGCCGCCGTCCGCCGTAATGGCGGCAGGCTCGTGGCGAGCGAGCGCATCCCTGCGCAGGACCTGCTCGACGCGCTCGATGCCGCCGAGGCGGCGGCGTGAGAGGAGCGCCGGGACGGCGGGAGATACCGGGGAGCACAGGCGGCGCGGCGAGGCAGGACCCGGCTGGGCCTGCCGCCGCGCGGCGACGGAGCTGACGCGTGGCCGAGGGCCTGTCGGCAACCGAGGTGGGGAAGGAGATCGGCGAGCACAGCAGGCACGCACCTCACGCCGCCGTGGATCGTCACGATCGCCTGCTCTCGATCGGCGAGGCTCTGCTGCTGTCGCTCGTGGCCGTGCTCGCCGCCTACTCGGGCTACGCCGCGGCAAAGTGGAGCACCGAGTCGTCGGTGAGCCTTGCCAAGGCCTCCGCACTGCGCACGAAGGCGAACCGAGCCGATCTCGAAGCGATACAGATTCGCACGCTCGACTCGGTGTCGTTCAACGCCTGGTTCGCGGGGTTCGTCGCGGGCAACCGGACAGCCGAGCGGCTGGCCGAAAGACGTCTGCGTCCCGGCTACCGTCCGGCGTTCAACGCATGGCTGGCGACCGATCCAGCCCACAACCCGGCTGCGCCGCCGGGCCCCTCCTACATGCCGCAATATGTGATTCCGCAGGAAACGTACTCGGCCGTCTACGACGCCCAGGCCGACGCACAGTTCGCAAGAGGCACCGAAGCCGGCGCGACTGCCGACAAGTACGTGCGCGGCACCGTGTTCCTCGCAACGGTCCTGTTCCTGGTCGGCATCAGCAGCCACTTCGCGCTGCGCCAGGCGCGATACGGCCTGGTGGCAGTTGGCAGCCTGATCCTCGTCTTCTCTGTTGTGCAGCTGCTCGGCCTCCCGGGCCCTCCCGCGTAGGAGGCCGCCACCCTCCGGCGCGAGCGTCCGACCGGCGATTCACCCGCATCGGGTGATGCGCGCTGCTGGACCGCGGCCGGAGAATGCGCCCAACCAAGCGCACCGCCTCGAGCGAAGGCGACACCGGATGAGCACGACGATCGCAGGTGGCACGGGCCGTGGCTGGAGCCCTGAGAAGCACGTCAACGAGGAGGGTGGTCGCGAGATGAGCACGGTCAAGCAAAAGAAGCCCAAGAAGGCGCAGGCCCCGCGGCGTGCCGAGCTGCAGAGCGCGGCAGCGCCCTCGCCGTTCCCGCCGATCGCGGACTACGCCTTCCTGTCGAACTGCCACACGGGCGCCCTGGTTGCGCCAGACGGGGCGATCGACTGGCTGTGCGTGCCGCGCTTCGACGCGGCGAGCGTGTTCGGCACGCTCCTCGACCGGGCAGCGGGCACCTTCCGCTTCGGACCGTTCGGGATCAACCATCCCACCAGTCGCATCTACGAGCCGGGAACCAACGTCCTCGCGACGACGTGGAAGACGCCAACCGGGTGGATGCTCGTGCGCGACGCTCTCACGATGGGGCCGACCCGCGGGGTCGATCGCGTCACGCCACATACGCGTCCGGCCACCGACGAGGACGCGGATCACATGCTCGTTCGCGTCGCCATCTGCCTCGAGGGGGACGTCGAGATCGAGCAGACGTGTGAACCGGTCTTCGACTATGGGCGCGCACCAGCCGAGTGGTCGGTCGCCGACGACGGCCACCGCGCGGACGCGAGCGCCGTCGAGCTGACGATCAGGTTGCAGACGGACATGACGTTGGGGCTCGAGGGTGAACGTGTCCGCGCGCGCCACGTCCTCAGACAGGGCGACCAGGTGTACTGCGCGCTGTCCTGGTCTGAGGATCTGGATGTACCGGCCGACATCGACGAGGCGAACGCCCAGATCGCCGCGACCGTCAGCTACTGGCGCGGCTGGATGAAGCGGGCCCGCATCCCGGACCACCGCTGGCGCGACCCGATCCAGCGCTCGGCGCTGGCGATCAAGGGCCTCACCTACATGCCGACCGGCGCCACGGTCGCGGCTCTGACGACCTCTCTGCCCGAGACGCCCGGCGGCGAGCGCAACTGGGACTACCGCTTCACCTGGCTGCGCGACTCGACGTTCACGCTGCAGGCGCTCCACTACCTGAACCTCGATTGGGAGGCGGAGGAGTTCATCCAGTTCGTCGCCGACCTCGAGTGCAACACCGATGGAGCGCTGCAGATCATGTACGGGATCGACGGGCGGCGCGACCTGACCGAGTCGACGCGCGACGATCTCTCGGGATACGCCGGGGCGAGCCCCGTGCGGATCGGCAACGGTGCGTTCGACCAGCGCCAGAACGACGTCTACGGCGCGGCCCTGGACTCGGTTCTGCTTCACACGCGACGCAGCAAACGGCTCCCGCGGCGCCTGTGGCCGATCGTGCAGGCCCAAGCCGAGTGTGCGATCAAGACCTGGCGGACACCCGACCAGGGCATCTGGGAGGCGCGCGGCGAGCCCCAGCACTACGTGTCCTCGAAGGTCATGTGCTGGGTGGCGATGGACCGCGCGGCGCAGCTCGCCGGCATCCGCGGCGACCCAGATCACGAGGCCGAGTGGCGGGCGACCGCCGAGGAGATCATGGAGGACGTCCTCGCCAACGGGCTCAGCGACCGGGGCGTTCTGCGCCAGCACTACGCTACCGACGCGCTTGACGCGTCGAACCTCCTCGCCGCGCTGTTCGGGTTCTTGCCTGCCGACGACGAGCGGCTGCGCAGCAGCGTGCTCGCGATCGCCGACGAGCTGACCGAGGACGGCTACGTCCTGCGCTACCGCACCGACGAGACCGACGACGGCCTGTCCGGCAAGGAGGGGAGTTTCCTGATCTGCTCCTTCTGGCTGGTCTCGGCGCTGGCCATCGTCGGCGAGGAACAGCGGGCGCGTGACCTGATGGAAAGGCTGCTCCGCGTGGCCTCGCCGCTCGGCCTCTACGCCGAGGAGTACGACACGAGCACCGGGCGCCACCTCGGCAACTTCCCCCAGGCGTTCTCGCACCTCGCCCTGATCGAGGCGGCGGGGCGGATCATCCTCAAGGAGTTCAGCAGGGAGATCTGAGACGAGCTGCTACGACGTGATCGTGACCGGCAGCGGCGCGGGCGGCGGCACGCTCGCGCGTCGCCTGGCTCCGTCCGGCAAGCGGATCCCGCTGCTCGAGCGGATCGGCCCGAATCGGACGACTCGCGAGGCAGCCCGTGCCCTTTGAGGCGAATGCCGGGCGCCGCCGGCGGGTCGTGATCGTTGGCGGGGGGTTCGGTGGCCTCGCCGCGGCCCGGAAGCTGCGGCGCGCCCACGTCGACGTGACGCTCGTCGACCGCATGAACCATCACCTGTTCCAGCCGCTGCTCTACCAGGCGGCGTTCGGCGGCCTCTCGAGCAGCGACTGTGCCTCCCCGATCCGCCCGTCCGTCAAACGCGCCCCGAACGTCACCGTGCTGATGGGCGAGGCGATGGAGCTCGATGCCGAGCGAAGGCAGGTCGTGCTGGACACGGGCGAGCACCTCGACTACGACAGCCTGATCGTCGCCTGCGGCGCGCAGACGTCCTACTTCGGCCGCGACGAGTGGGCAGATGTCACTTGCGGCGTGAAGACCCTCTCCGACGCCGTGGCGCTGCGCGAGCGCTTCTTCGGCGCGTTCGAGGAGGCCGAGCGCACCGATGACGCGACGGCTCGTCAGGAGCTGACGACGTTCGTCATCGTGGGTGGCGGACCGACCGGCGTGGAGGTCGCGGGCCAACTGGCGATCACCGCCAAAACGCTGAAGCGCGACTACCGCAGAATCGAGCCGCACCGGGCGCGGGTGGTATTGCTCGACGCCGGCGATCGCCTCGTGGCGGCGTTCAGCGAGAAGCTCTCGGGCAAGGTCGCCCGCTACCTTGACGAGCTGGGCGTGGCCGTACGCGGGGGAGCTCGCGCGACCGCGATCGACGAGCGGGGGGTCACGATCGACGTCGGCGGGGCGAGCGAGCGAATCGACGCACGGACCGTGATCTGGGCCGCCGGGGTCAGCGCGGTCGCCTTCACTGACACCGTCGCACAGGCGACCGGAGCGGAGACCGACCGCGGCGGGCGGATCAAGGTGGGCGCCGACCTCTCGGTCCCCGGCTACCAGGAGATCTCGGTGATCGGCGATATCGCCTGTGTCGAAGGTCCCGGCGGCAGGCCGCTTCCCGGCTTGGCGACGGTCGCGATCCAGCAGGCTCGGCACGTATGCAAGTCGATTCGCGCCGGGCAGCCGGGAGCATCGACGCCGTTCCGCTACCTCGACAAGGGCGCGCTGGCGGTCGTCGGCCGCGGCAAGGCCGTCTGCGAGGTGCGGGGCGTCGAGCTGGCCGGCCGGCCGGCCTTCCTGATGTACCTGAGCGTTCACCTCTACTATCTCGGCGGCGCTCCCGGCCGGCGCTTGGGGGTGCTCATCAAGTGGATCGGCGCGCGCTTCGGCGAGCGCCAGAGTGCGCTGATCGAGGGCGAGCTCCCGCGGGCCGCGCGCAGCATGGGTCGAGCGTCCCCGTGACGAGCACGCCCGAGGCCGGCGGCCAAACCGCGGACCCGACGTCCATGCTGTTGAGCAGGGCCTACCTCGTCCTGCTCGTTGTCGCCGCGGTCGTCGGCGTCGTCGTGTCGCTGGCCGCGTGGTCCTTCCTCGAGCTGGTGTACCAGACCCAGCAGGAGGCGTTCCACCATCTCCCGAGCGCGCTCGGCTACAGCCATGGCGCGCCACTTTGGTGGTCGCTCCCCGTTCTGGCGATCGCAGGCGCGATTGTCGCGTTCGCCATCGTGCGCCTCCCCGGCGAGGGAGGCCACCTGCCCGCCGAGGGTCTCAGTGTCGGCGGAGGGCCGACCAGGCCGATCACGCTGCCCGGGGTCGTGCTGGCCGGCCTGGCCTCGATCGGCCTGGGCGCGGTGATCGGCCCCGAGGCACCCTTGATCGCGCTGGGCGCCGGCCTGGCGGTCGCCGCCATCGGGCTGGCACGCCGTCCCGTGCCAGACCAGGCGGTCGTGGTGATCGCGTCGGCGGGAGCCTTCGCCGCCCTGTCGCTGATCTTCAACTCGCCGATCATCGCGGCGGTCATCTTGATCGAGGCCACCGGCCTGGGCGGGGCAAAGCTCCCGCTGGTGCTGCTGCCGGGCCTCCTCGCCGCCGGGATCGGATCGCTCGTCTCGATTGGCATGGGGTCCTTCACAGGACTGAGCACGAGCGCGTACTCACTCGGACCGCTGCCACTCGAGAACCTCGCCCGCCCCGACATCGGTCAGTTCGCATGGACGATCGCGCTCTCGCTTGCAGTGGCGCTCGTCGCCCGCCTGATCATGCGCGGGGGACTCACGACCAATGCGATCGTCAAGCCGCGGCTGTTCATCGCGTTACCGCTGGCGGGCGTCGCCGTGGCCGGCCTGGCCATAGCGTTCTCGGAAGCGAGCAACAAGGGCGTGGAAGAGGTTCTGTTCTCCGGTCAGGACCAACTGCCGGGCCTGATCTCGAAGGCGGGCACCTGGTCGCTGTCGGCGCTGGCCCTCCTGCTGGTCTTCAAGGGGATCGCTTACGCGATCTCGCTCGGAAGCTTTCGCGGCGGTCCCACGTTCCCGGCACTGTTCCTCGGTGCCGCTGCCGGCCTGATGGCCTCGCACCTGCCCGACTTCCCGATCGCCGCAGCCGTTCCGGTGGGCATCGGTGCCGCCGTCGCCTCGATCCTACGACTGCCGCTGTCGGCGATCGTGCTCGCTTCGCTGCTCGCGGTGAAGGCCGGTTCAGGCCCCGAGCCGCTCGTCATCGTGGGTGTCGTCGTCGCGTACCTGACGACCCTTGTGCTCACCAGACGCCCAGCGATCGTGTCACCTCCCGCGAGCCCAGGCGCAGAAGTCGGTGAACCGAGCGCCGACGTACAGGCCGGGCACCTGACACCGGGGGTCGAGAACGTCGTCGAGCAGGGTTAGTGACGCCTGAGGTGCGTTCACCCGATCCGGGTGACGCTGCAGCGATCTCGGCCGGCTAAGGTGCCACCGGTCGATGAGCCGGTGGGAGGGAGGCAGATGGCCGACGCACCAGAGCGGGGGCATAGGTTGCGCGAGCGATGACCTCGACAGATGTTGAGTTCGGGCTGGTCGCGCTCGCCGCGATGATCTCGCCGACCACTCTGGCCTTCTCCGTTTTCGCCCTCGTCCTCGGCGATCGGCCGCTGCGCACGGGATTCTGGTTCTTTCTCGGCGCCTTCACCGCGACGATGATCATCGGCGTCGTGGCGGCCTTCGTGCTCGGCAACGCCGCCGCTTCTCCCCGCTCCTCGACCCCGAAGACGTGGGTCTCAGTCCTCGACGTCGCGTTCGGAGCTCTCCTCCTCCTCTACGTCGCGCGAGCGTTACGGAAGCCGGTCGACCCGCGGAGAACGGCCAGCATGGTCGACCGCATGAGCAGGGTCGCATCCTCTCCGGTGATCGCGGTCATCGGCGCGGGCGCAGCGCTCGCCAACCCGGGAGGCTTCATCCCGATCGCGCTCAAGGACGTCTCGCAGCTGAACCCGAGCGCCGGTGAATTCATCGTCCTTTGGCTCATCTTCGCGCTCGTCTCGGTGCTCCCGCTTGCACTCGCCCTCGTCATGCTGCTAGTGGCCCACGACCGTGCGTTGGAAGTGCTGGCGAACGTGCGCGGCTGGCTCGAACGCAACGCGCGCAACGTGGCCGCGGTGATCCTCGTGCTACTCGCCGCGGCTCTCCTGCGCAACGGCATCGTAGGACTGACGAGCTGACGGTGCTGCCGTGCAACCAAACCGGGACGCTGCGAATGGACCGAAACCGTGCGAGGATTAACCCGCTGATCCGGACCATCGGAATGACACGCCGAGCCATCGCCACCTGTCACTTCTCCACGGCGGTCGTCCTCGCCTCGATGATCGGCGGACTCGCGCTGACGGGCTGCGGTGAATCGGCCGAGGCCAAGGCCAAGAAGCAGGTCTGCAGTGCGCGCAACGACATCGCCAAGCAGGTCAACACCCTGCAGGGGCTGGTGCTCAGCTCGAGCTCCGCGGCAACCGCCAAGGCCAGCTTCGAAGCAATCGGCAAGGACGTCACCCAGATCAAAGCGGCTCAGAGCAAGCTGGAACCCGCTCGCAAGCAGCAGGTGGAAGCGGCCACGCGCGCGTTCGTGACGCAGGTCAACTCGATTGCGTCGAGCCTGAGCTCCAACGTAACTCCGAGCACGGCCCTGACCCAGTTCAAATCGGCGCTGAGCCAGCTCGGCGCTTCCTACCGGCAGACGCTCGGACCGATCAGCTGCGAATGATTCCTTCCGCACCCCTCCAGGCGGGCCGGGCTCGAAGAGCCGTTCGGTCGCCGTGGGAGCATGAGCTTCGATGAGCTTCGTAGGTTCGCTCGTTAGCGTCGGAGCACGGGGTGCGACGCTGCCCCTGAGGGGGGCGGTCGTCATGGCCGAGGTGGCGCTAGCGCTCGAGCGCCGTACACGCGCCGCGCTGACCGAGGCGGGCGGACGTCTCGCGCTCGACGCGCTCGACGCCGTCCTCGCCAGCGACGCGATCGATCGCGTTCTGGAACGTGTCGAGACCGCCGGTGTCGCCCAGCACGTGGCCCAACGTATGCTCGAAGACGGGATCGCCGAGCAGATAGTCACACGCGTGCTCCAGGGCCCCGAGCTCGAGCAGATCGTCACCAACGCGGTCGACAGCGACAGCACTCGCGATGGACTCGCACGCGTGCTGGAAAGCCAGGCGATCGAACGTCTGCTTGACCGGCTGCTCCTGAGCCCTGCCGGCGAGCGGCTGGTGGCGCAGGTGCTTGGAAGCCCTCTGCTGAAAGAGACCGTCACGCGCCTGCTCGAAAGCGAGGAGCTGTGGATCCTCGTGGACGAGATCGCGCGCAGCCCCTCGGTCACCGAAGCGATCACCAGCCAGAGCGCGAGCTTCGTCGACACGGTCACCGATCGCGTGCGGATGAGCTCGCGCGGCGCGGACGCATGGGTCGAGCGCACTGCTCGTCGCGTCGGACGACGGCGCAAAGACGACGCCGGGCCAAAGGCCGCACCCAAGGACCCCGTGTCGCCCGGCGGCGACGATGCTGCGCCGCCCGCGCTGCGCCCGAGCACGCACGGATCATGAGCGGCGTTCCGCCCGATGTGCGCACGGCGCAGACGCAGGCAGCGCAGACGCTTGGCCGTTACGGGCCGCCGAACGTCGCGACCGTTGTGCCCTCGGCAGTCCAGGCCGAACGCGTCTATGCCGGGCTTGTGACCCGCGCGCTCGCCTTCGCCCTCGACGCCGCGATCGTCAACGGCGCCGCTGCGATCGTGGGCGTCGTGGTTGGGCTCGGCCTCTCCATCCTGCACCTGCCGGAAGAGGCGGACATCGTCGTCGCGGCCGTCCTGGGTGCCCTGTGGCTGCTCTGGACGGTCGGCTACTTCACCTTCTTCTGGAGCACGACCGGACAGACTCCCGGCGACCGGGTGATGCGCATCCGCGTCGTCGACGGTCGCGATCGAGGCTCCCTGAGACCGCTCCGGGCTCTCGTTCGATTCGGCTGGGTGATCGTGGCCGCGATCCCCCTGCTGGCCGGGTTCCTCATCATGCTCTGGGACGATCGCCGGCGTTGCCTGCAGGATCGACTCGCCCGTACCGTGGTGATCGAGGCTCCCGCAGAGGCGCGTCCGGGCTCACTCCGGCGTTGAGCCTCGCATCTAGCCTCCTTCCTCGGCGAGGTATGCCAGGGCATCGTGCGAACGCCGGCTCGCGTCGCCTGAGGGGTGGAGGTCGAGCTTCTCGAAGAGTGCCCTGACGCGCATCCCGACCAAGGTCCCCGATATGCCGAGCGAGCTTGCTATCGCGGCGTCGCCCCTGCCCTCGACGACCATTGCGAGGAGCTTCCGCTCGCCCCGCCCGAGCCTGGGGAGCGGCGATCTGGCAACGCACGCGCGTGCCTCGATCAGCGACTCGACGATCTCGGGATCTACGACGATGCCGCCCTCTGCAACCCTCTCGATGGCGTTGATCAGCTCGCGCCTCTCGGCCAGGTGCTCCGTCAGCAGATAGGCGCGGGCGGAACCGGACTCCAGCAGGGAGAGGACGTATGCGGCCTCGGCGTACTGGCTGAGCAGGACCACGCCGATGCTTGGATCCCTCTCCCGCAGGCGTCTGGCGATGCGTATTCCCTCATCCCCCTGCGACGGAGGCACACGGACGTCGGTGACGAGGACATCGGGCAGCACGGCTGCCAGCGCCGCCTCCAACTCGAGGCCGTCCGAGCACGCCGCGATGAGCTCGATCGCCTCCTCGCCTTCAAGCGTGTCAGCGAGGTATTCA